>NZ_BTGO01000011.1:0-144092 GCF_042846595.1 Microbacterium sp. MTN4-26 | reverse complement strand
AGATTCATCGATCGACCCTCACCCTGACACGGGGGTGAGGGTCACCCCCGTCACCATCGACACTCGGCGGCTCTGAACCGCTACGCCTGGCGGCTCGCACGGCCTCGACGGCGGCCGAGGGGGACCCCCCGGAACGCCGGGCCGTGTCCCGGGCGCACCCGATCCGCGTCCAGCCCCGCCAGGCCTCGGCCCGCCTCCCCGGGGTCAGTCGGCCTGGGCGTAGCCGAGCGCCGCCGCCACCCCCGCCAGGCCTCGGCCCGCCTCCCCGGGGTCAGTCGGCCTGGGCGTAGCCGAGCGCCGCCGCCACCCCCGCGTTGACGACCTCGCCGCCACGCACGTTGAGGCCCTTCGCCAGTGACGGGTCGGCTGCGGCCGCGGCATCCCACCCCCGGTCGGCGAGCGCTGTGACGTATGGGAGCGTGGCGTTGGTGAGTGCGCGGGTCGAGGTCTCCGGGACCGCGCCCGGCATGTTGGCGACGCAGTAGTAGAGCGCGTCGTGCACGGGGAACGTCGGTGCGTCGTGGGTGGTGGCGTGCGACCCCTCGAAGCAGCCACCCTGGTCGATCGCGATGTCGACGAGCAGAGACCCGGGCTTCATGCCCGCGACCATGTCGTCTGTCACGAGCTTGGGGGCCGCGGCGCCCGGGATCAGAACCGACCCGATCACGAGGTCGGCGCTCTGGAGGGCCTCGGCGATCGCGTAGCGGGTGGACGCACCGGTCTGCAGTGCGTTGCCGTAGCGGTGCTCGAGCTCGCGCAGTCGCGCCAGGTTGACGTCGAGAACGGTGACCTGCGCACCGAGGCCGATCGCATTCGCGGCGGCGTGCTCGCCGGCCACTCCGCCACCGATCACGACCACCTGCGCGCGCCGGGTGCCGGCGACTCCACCGAGCAGCATCCCGCGGCCACCCTGTGCGCTCATGAGGTGGTACGAGCCGACGGCGATCGACAGCCGCCCGGCGACCTCGCTCATGGGTGTCAGCAACGGCAGCGAGCGGTCGGGCAGCTGAACCGTCTCGTAGGCGATGGCCGTGGCACCGGATGCGACGATCGCATCGGTGAGCGGGCGATCGGCGGCGAGGTGCAGATACGTGAACAGGGTCAGGTCGGGCCGGAGATGGGCATACTCGGCGGCGATCGGCTCTTTCACCTTCACCAGCAGGTCGGCGCCATCCCAGACCTCGGCGGGGTCCGGCACGATCACGGCGCCGGCGGCGGCATAGTCCTCGTCGTCGATGCGCGAGCCCGCCCCCGCACCGGCCTGCACGAGCACCTCGTGCCCGCGGCGGGCGAGCTCGTCGACGCCGGCCGGGGTGATCGCGACGCGGTTCTCGTTGTTCTTGATCTCCGTGGGGATGCCGATGCGCATGTCGTTACTCCTGAGTGACGAGGAAAGGACGGCCGTACTCTTCGATGATCGCCGGATGTTCGTTACAGTGGGATTTCCTCCGAAGATACTTCCGCGATGCGTGACCGAATGACCGCACGGGCGGCACGAAGAGCACATCGGTGACCGTGCGACGAAAGCATCTTCGCAGGCTCCGACGAAAGGATCGGATATGCCCGGGCCGCAGCGTGACATCCGCGTGAAAGAGGTCGCCGACCTCGACGCCGTCGACAGGCAGATCATCGCGATCCTGTCCCGCGACGGCCGCACCACCAACGCCGACCTCGCCGCGTCGCTGGGCGTCGCCCCGTCGACGGCTCACACCCGGATGCGCTCCCTCGTCGATCGCGGCATCATCACCGGCTTCCACGCCAGCGTGGATCACCAGCGACTCGGCCGAGGTCTGCAGGCCATGATCGGGGTGGCGCTGCGCCCGGGCGCCCGCCACGACAGCATCGTGGCGTTCGCCGACGAGGTGCGCAAGCTGCCGCAGGTCGTCCAGTTGTTCTTCGTCGGCGGCGTCGACGACTTCATGGTGCACATCGCCGTCGCGGACGCCTCGGAAGTGCGCGAGTTCGTCGTTGAGCACCTGTCCGCGCAGCAGTCGGTCGCCACGACCCGCACGAGCATCGTCTTCGAATACCACCGCAACGCCGTTGCGGCATCCTTCCGCTGAGACCTCGCGACCGAGGAGTCGCGTCGCCGAGCGAGGGATGCGTCAGGCGGCGGCGAGCGCGAGGCCGAGGGCGTGACCGGAGCTCCACGCGGTGCGGACGGCCGGGCTGTCGCCCCACGCGTCGCCGCATGCGGACAGGCCGGGACCGCGGAAGTACGACGCACCGGCCGTCTGAGCGGGTCGGGCGAACCTCCAGCGGTGGGCGAAGGTCTCTTCGGGCTCGGTGTGGATGCCCAGCAGGTGCCGGGTGGCGGCGACGACAGCGGGGACCGCGGTCGCCGGCTCGTCGAGATGCTGCCGCGCACGCTGTGCCGTCGTATGCACCACGAGCACGGGCGCCGCGTCGCCCCGGCGGTCGCCGTCGTCGGCGATGAAGGACACGTCGGGGTGCTCGTCGACGAACGCGCCGTGCAGGTCCCCCGGCCACTGCCGGCGGTCCCATCGCAGGGCGACGGCGATGACCGGCTCCCACTCCAGGTCGGCGCCGGGTGCGGCGCCGGTGAGGCGGGCCGCCTGCGGGCCGGGCATGGCGAGCACGACCTCACCGGCATCCTGCCAGTCGACGCGGTAGGGCTCGACACGTTCGATCGTGCGGTCCAGGTGCACATCCAGGCCGTCCGCAAGGTCAGCCGCGAGCGATCGCAGACCTCGCGGCGCGGCCCAGCGGATCGGCCCGGGCTTCTGCGTCTGCGACCCGTCGGCGCCGATCACGACGAACGTGTCGGTCCACGGGCGCGCAAGTCCACGTTCCTGCCACCCGGCGACGACCGCTTCGAAGGGCGCAGAGTCGCCGACGACGAAGTACGACGCGCCGTGGTCGACGGGGCGCCCCCAGAGCGTGCGGCTCGCCAGGCGGCCGCCGACGCGGCGCCCCCGGTCGAGAACCCGCACCGAGAGTCCCGCGGCGGTTGCCGCCCGTGCGCACGCGAGACCCGAGATCCCCCCACCGATGACGGTCACATCCGCTGCCATACGCCCATCCTTCCGTGTGCTGATCTAACGAGGCGCGGCACGATCAGCGCGACAGCGGACGGAGCTGGTCTTCTGCGACCGGGAACGCCACGGGGTAGGAGACCTGGGTGACGGATCCAAGTGACAGGATGAGGGCGATGGCCAGCGAGCAGGGACGACGCATCGTCCGCCGCAGAACCCGACGCCAGGTGATCACCTGGACGACTGTCGCGGCGACGATCTCCCTCCTCGCTGCGGCGCTCCCCTATCTCGAGATTCGCGGAGTGGCCGCCATTCCGGTGCTTCAAGCGCTCGTTCCGCTCGGAGCTGTGGCCCTGCTGGTGTTCGCGTTGACGTCGATGGTCTTTCGACTGTGGGCGGCCGCGTTGGTCTTCGTCATCGGCGCCGGGATCAGCGGCATCCCGACCCTCACCCCGATTCGCGAGGGAGAGGTGTGCGAGGCCGGAACTCCCCTGACCGTGTTGTCCTTCAACGCGAAGCTCTCGGGCGCCGATCCTGCCGCGCTGTCCGAGCTCATCCGCACCGGTCGACCGGATGCCGTCGTCCTGCTCGAGACGAATGAAACGCTCATCGACGCGGTGCGCATCCAGAACGACCTGGCCGACGCGTTGCCCTACCGAACCCGCGAGGTCACCCAGGGCCAGGCGAGCGGAAGTGTGATCCTCTCTGCCCACCCGCTGTCGCTGGAGGAGAACGTCCCCGGGAGTGAGTTCGACCAGGTCAGCGCCGTGGCGACGATGCCGGGAGACGTCGACGTGAGGTTGGCCGCGGCGCATCCGCCGCCACCGGTCTGGCAACCGAACGGCTGGCTCAGTGGTCTCGACGACATGGCCGCGTGGGTGGATCAGACCTCCGACGACCGACTCATCGTCGCCGGTGATTTCAACGCCTCGTTCGCTCATCCGGCGCTTCGTCGCCTGGCGTCGGAACTTCGCACCGGCGCCGAAGCGGCCGGTCCCATTCCCTGGCCCACCTGGCCGGAGGGGAGATTGGTGCCGGCGTTCACGGCGATCGACCACGTCTTCGCGAGGGATGCCGCACCTACCGACTGGCACAGTTACGCCGTCGACGGCAGCGACCATCGCGCTGTCGTCGCTCGGTGGACTCTCTGCGCGTGACGCGCGACCACGGGGGCAGACGCCGTTAGCGGCTCTCGATAGCGAGGCGCCCCGCAAGCAGCACGTAGGTCGCCGCGAACGTGCGCCGCAACCAGGCGACCACTCTCGGCCGCGTGATCACGTGCGTGCGAACCGACGCGGCGAACGCACCGTAGAGCCCGAAGACGATGAAGGTCACCGCCATGAAGATCAGGCTCAGTCCGACCATGTGCCAGGTGGCGTCCGCGCGGGCCGGAACGAACTGGGGGAGGAAGGCGAAGAAGAAGATCGTCAGCTTCGGGTTGAGCAGGTTGATGAGCACAGCGGTGCGGATGACGCGCCACGACGACACCGGGGCGGCGTTCACATCCGGGTCGATCGTCGAGGTGTCGCGCAGGGTGCGCCAGGCCAGATAGAGCAGGTACGCGACACCGAGCCACTTGATGGCCTCGAAGGCGACGGCGGATGCGTGCAACAAGACCGCGAGGCCGGTGATCGCGGCAATGAGGTGAGGGATGACGCCGAGTGTGCACCCGAAGGCCGCCACGATGCCGGCGCGGACACCCCGCGACAGGCCCGCGGCGACGGTGTAGACGGCGCCGGTGCCAGGGGTAGCCACCACGACCAGCGTCGTCAAGAGGAAGGCGAGGCTCATGGGGATCCTTTGTGGAGTCTTCTTCGGACACAGTAGTGCGGCGGACAGTGCCCACGTGTCCGGCTCACACCGCGCCATCCGGTGCCGTTTCGTCACGACCGCTCTCCGCACGCCGGGCGGCGAGCCGGCGCTCGCGCATCGCGAGCCACAGCGGAAAGGTGAACGCGAACGCCGTCAGCGCCGAGCCGACGATGTACAACCAAGCGAAGCGCATCCCGATCCGGCGCGACTCGACGATGATCAGGATGCTGCCGGCCACGGCGACAAACAGCAGATCGTTCGTGATCGACGACACCGCCGGGCCGCTCGAGAGGAGGTCGCCGATGAAGTCGTTCCCCTCGGCGATCGCGATCGCGTTGAAGGTCCAGGTGACGACGAGGCCGGCAACCGCGAGAACGAGGTAGACGACGGCGAGCGGAGTCCAGTGACGGGTCATGCGCCCAGTGTGGCGGTCGGCTCCGTCACGACGACGGATGCCGCGGCCGCGCGTCCTGACGACAGGTAGCGGCGAGAGGCGGCGCCACGGAGGTCCGTTGACAAGATCGATCCAATATTGTTAAGTACTTAACTATGAGAGAGGACGAAACCCGACGGGCGCAACACCTTGCGCTGACTCTTCACCGCGCCACAGCGCTCGTGGACCGCGTCGCCGACGCATACCTCCGCCCCGCTCATGGCATCGGCATCTCGGCATTCGCTGCGCTTGTCACGATCGACGCCCTTCAGCCGGCGCGACAGAGCGAGATCGCGCGGGGGCTCGACATCTCACGCGCGGCCGTGACCCAGCAGCTCGGCGGCCTCTCCACGCGAGGACTCATCGCGATCGAACCGGATGCCGCGGACAGCCGTGCCAAGCTCGTGCGCCTGACGCCTGCCGGTAGACGACTGCTCGCTGCCGCCTGGGAGAGCCTGGCCAGCCAAGACGACGGCGTGGAGGACGGAGTCGACCTCGACGCGCTGCAGTCGGCGCTGGACACTCTGATCGCGAATGCCACCCGCTACCTCGATGGCGTGGAGGCGACGCGATGAGCGAAGCGGCGACTGTCGTCGCGGCCACGGTGGCGATCGTCGTGCTCGCAGCGCTGGCCGTGCTACAGGTCCTCGTCGCGCTGGGCCGCCCGTACGGACACCTGGTCTGGGGCGGTCAGCACCGCATCCTCCCTCGGCGCCTGCGGATCGGCAGCGCGGTGTCGATTCTCCTCTACGCCGCATTCGCCGCGATCCTCCTGTGGCAGGCCGGGGTGTTCGGCGATGCGGGCGCCGTCGCACAGATGGCGACCTGGGTGCTGTTCGCGTACTTCGGCGTCGGCGTCGTGCTCAACGCCATATCGAGGAGCCGTCCGGAGCGCATCATGGGCACGCTGGCGTCTGCTGTGCTTGCCGCCTGCACGCTCGTGATCGCGCTCCCGTGACGATAACCCTGCCGGAGCGCGGTCCCGTCAGCCGCGCACGGTCCGCGACATGCGGGGCTGGTCGACGCCGATTCTCGTGATCGGGCTGTGGTCGGCGTCGATACCGGCACCGATCCCACGCTCCCGAGAGGGGGTACTGCTGGTACCTGTACGAAGCGTCACTCCCGCGACCGCGGGTGTGACGATTGGGTGGGTATTGGTCGGAGATGCCGCGCGTCCGGAGACCGGATGGTGGGGCCCACAGCATCCGACCGCCGAGTCACAGGAAGAGACTTTATGAAGGCCACGCTCATGTACGGCGCCGGTGATGTTCGCATCGAGAACGTCGCCGACCCGATCATCCAGTTCCCGACGGACGCGATCGTCCGCACCACCCGCACCTGCATCTGCGGCTCCGACCTGCACCCCTACCACTCGATGGCCGCGTCAGAGCACGGCACCTCGATGGGACACGAGCTCATCGGCGTCGTCGAGGAGATCGGCGCCGAGGTCCGGACCGTGAAGAAGGGCGACTTCGTCATCGTCCCGTTCGCATTCAGCGACAACACCTGCGTGTTCTGTCGCGAGGGCTTGCACACGGCGTGCAGAAACGGCGGCTGGTACGGCACCCCCGCCGCGGCCGGCCTGCAGGCCGAGTACGGCCGGGTTCCCCAGGCCGACGGATCTCTGGTCGTCGTGCCCGGCGTCGATCCCGACACCGTCGACGAGGGTCTGCTGGCTTCGCTGCTGACCCTGTCGGACGTGTACCTCACCGGGTACCACGCGGCTTTCATGGCGGACGTGAAGCCTGGCCAGTCGGTCACGGTGATCGGGGATGGCGCCGTGGGCCTGGGAGCAGTGCTCGCCGCGAAGCAGATGGGTGCCGAGCGGATCATCCTCATGGGCCGTCACACGGTGCGCACCGATCTCGGCATCGAGTTCGGCGCCACCGACGTCGTCGCCGAGCGCGGCGGCGAAGGCGTTGCGAAGGTTATGGACCTCACGGACGGTGAGGGCAGCCATGCTGTGCTCGAGGCGGTCGGCCACATGCCCGCATACGAGCAGGCGTACGGCATCGTCCGCCCCGGTGGTGTGATCTCGCGCGTCGGTGTGCCCCAGTACGAGAAGGCCGGGGTCGGCTTCGGCTCGCTGTTCGGCAAGAACGCGCGCCTGGCCGGCGGCCCGGCCCCGGTGCGCGCCTATCTCGAGCCCGCGATACAGCAGGTGCTCGACGGAGTCATCAACCCCGGTCTCGTCTTCGACCGCACCGTCTCGCTCGACGAGGTGCCGGCGGGCTATGCCGCGATGGATGCCCGCGAGGCGTTGAAGGTCATGGTCACCGTGTGACCTCAGCATCCACTCTCGGCCGCCGGCGACCCGGGCGCCGGCGGCCGAGCCTGTCTCAGCGACGGCGCGCGTGCGGCAGCAGTTCGTGCGCACCGTAGCTGTTGTCACCGGGGTTGATCGTGACGCCCGGGGCGACGAGTTCGTCGATCCGGTCGAGGATCTCGCTCGGCAGGGTGCGCTCGACCGCGGGGAGGTAGGACTCGAGCTGCTCCATCGTGCGTGGTCCGACAATCGCCGCGGTGACGCCGGGGTGGTTGATCGCCCAGGCGATCGACATCTCGATCAACGTCATCCCGTTCGCTTCGGCAAGGCTGGCGAGCTCCTCGACGATGTCGAGTTTGCGTTGGTTCTCGGGCAGGCTCATGTCGAACCGCACGCCCGGCCGGGCGGCCGAGGTCGGCTTGCCGACGGCATCCTTGCGCCACCGTCCGGACAGCCATCCGCCGGCGAGCGGACTGTAGACGAGCGTGCCCATGCCGTAACGCTGCACGGTCGCGAGCACGTCCTCTTCGATCCCGCGGACGAGGATCGAGTAAGGCGGCTGCTCGGTGATGAACCGCTCGAGGTTGCGGTCGCGGGACGCCCACTGGGCTTCGACGATCTGCGAACCGGAGAACGACGACGAGCCGATGTAGCGCACCTTGCCCTGGTGCACGAGATCGCTGAGCGCGCCGAGAGTCTCCTCGATGTCGACATGCGGGTCGGGGCGGTGCACCTGGTACAGATCGATGTAGTCGGTGTCGAGACGACGCAGCGAGTTCTCGACCTCGCGGATGATCCACCGCCGTGATCCCCCGCGACGGTTCGGGTCGTCGGCGTCCATCGGCATGAAGAACTTCGTCGCGAGCACGACGTCGTCGCGACGGCCCTTCAGCGCCTTGCCGGTGATCTCCTCCGACCGACCGGCGGAGTAGACGTCGGCGGTGTCGACGAAGTTGATGCCCTCCTCGAGCGCGCGATGGATGACGCGGATCGCATCCGCCTCATCGTCGTTGCCCCAGGGGCCGAACATCATGGTGCCGAGGCACAGTGGCCTGACCTGCACACCGGTGCGGCCAAGCGAGCGGTACTTCACTTCTGATCTCCTTCGGTCCTGCCGGGGTATTCGTCGCGGTACTTTCAGTCTTCGGGGATCGGGAACAGCGTCTTTTCGCCGAACTCACGGTCGGGGTCAGGACCGCTCTCGCGGCCCGTGTCGAGCGCGTCGATGCGGGCGAGCTCGTCAGACGCGAGGTCGAAGTCGAAGACGTCGAAGTTCTCGGCGATCCGACCCGGGTTCGTGGATTTCGGGATCGCCGAACGACCCTGTTGCAGGTGCCAGCGGATCATCACCTGTGCGGGCGTCTTGCCGTGCGCGGCCGCGATCGCGGCGATGGTGTCGTCCTGCATCACGTTGCGGCGCTCATCACCCCACGGGCCGGGGTAGAAGGTGATGCCGCCGATCGGCGACCAGGCCTGGGTCACGATGCCCAGCGCCGCATCCGCCTTCTGCGTGGCAGGCTGCGAGTGATACGGGTGCAGTTCGATCTGGTTCACCGCCGGTACGACCGTTGCGGCATCCATCAGTCTGTCGATCGCGGCGGGGGTGAAGTTGCTCACGCCGATCGCCCGTACTCGCCCGTCGGCGAGCAGCGTCTCGAGCGCCCTGTAAGCGGCGATCGTGCGGTCGAAGAGGTTGGCGGCCTGCTGGTGCAGGATGAGCAGGTCCAGCTGCTCGACGCCCAGCTTGCGGGTGGACTTCTCCCACGCGTGCAGGGTCTCGTCGTACCCGTAGTCGGATGGCCACACCTTGGTCTCGATGAAGACGTCTGCGCGGTCGATCCCGGAGCGTCGGATGCCTTCGCCCACCTGCCGCTCGTTGGCGTAGGCCGCGGCGGTGTCGATGTGCCGGTAGCCGACCTGCAGTGCCGTCTCGACGGCCGCAGCGGTCTGTTCGGGTGCACTTTGGAACACGCCGAGCCCGAGTGCGGACATGCGGACGCCGCTGTTGAGGGTCAATTCTTCTGTCACGACCGCGACGGTACGCCGACCCTCGGGCAGGAGGGAGGCCCCGGCGTTACCCCTTTCTTGGTGCATCGCGATGTGGTGAGCGAGGTAATGGCAGGGCCTCCCATCGCGTCTCGCCGCGGCATAGCGTGGTCCACATGGGAGACATGCGAGCCGAGGTCAAGGAGTTCCTCGCCACCCGCCGTGGCCGGCTCACGCCGGAGCAGGCGGGGCTGCCGGTCTACGGCGGCAACCGTCGCGTCACGGGGCTGCGCCGTGAAGAGGTCGCGATGCTCGCCGGGGTGTCGGTCGACTATTACGTACGCCTCGAGCGAGGCAACCTCGCCGGCGCCTCCGAGAGTGTGCTCGACTCGCTCGCGACCGCGCTGCAGCTCGACGACGCCGAGCGGCAGTACCTGTTCGACCTCGCCCGCGCCGCCGGACCAGCCGCGCGCCGCAAACGGAAGTCGGCGACCGTCGTGCGGCCCGCCGTGCAGCAAGTGCTCGACGCGATGGCCGACGCGCCCGCGTGGGTGCGCAACGCTCGACACGACATCATCGCGACGAACACCCTCGGCCGCGCGCTCTACTCACCGGTGTTCGACGACCCGCACCGTCCCGTCAACACCACCCGATTCGCCTACCTCAACCCGACCGCGAAGGAGTTCTGGCGCGACTACGACCAGATCCTGCACGACGCGGCATCCATGCTCCGAATGGAAGCCGGCCGCAACCCCCACGACCCCGACCTCATCCAACTCGTGGGAGAACTGTCGACCCGCAGCGAGACATTCCGCGAGCGATGGGCGTCGCGCGACGTGAAGTTCCACCGCACCGGCGTCAAGCGGCTGCATCACCCCGTGGTCGGCGACCTCGACCTCAACTACGAATCGATGGAACTCCCCGGCGAACCCGGACTCTTCCTCAACGTCTACACCGCTCCCGCCGACTCACCGTCGGCCGACGCGCTTCGGATGCTGGCGTCCTGGGCCGCCACCCGCGAGGGCACTCCCACGACCACACAGGAGAAGACACGGTGACCTGGACCGCTGACGAACTGCGCGAACTCGACCGCGCCCATGAAGTGCGCGTCGCGGGGCGCCGCGTCGACGGGTCGTCGCGCACCCTCACGATCGTGTGGCACGTCGTCGTCGACGACACCCTCTACCTGCGGTCCGTGAAGGGCCCCGCTGGCGAGTGGTACAAGGGCGTCGCCCGGCACTTCGAAGGATTCCTCCGATGGGGATCGACCACACGCGAGGTGACCTACACGCTCGATTCCTCACAGGATGCCGCGATCGACGCCGCTTACTTCGCCAAGTACGGCACCGGTTCCCCCAGTCAGGCCATCACCAGCCCCGCCGCGAAGCAGACCACACTCCGGGTCGTTCCGCGCTGACCAGGATGCCGGGGATATCGCCGAGTGATGCCACGGCGAGTGCTACGGTGGGCGCATTCCAGCGGGGAGGTGACGGCGCGATGATCGACGCTCTGACGTCCTTCCTGCAGGTCCTGCTCTTTTCTTCGACTCTGGTCGGCGCGTCCGCTGCCGGCTCGGCACCGATGTGGGCACTGGTCTTGGCGGCGGTCGTCGTCATCGTTCTGCTGCGAGCCGCGGGTTCGCCCCGATCGATCCGAGCCTCCCTGGCCCGTCCGGCTCGGGCCATCGGCGTCTCGGCGACGGTGGCGCAGAGTGACCCGGATGCGGCGGGCCATCCGCGTTCGCGCGCTCCGGGGATCGCGGCTTCGGCCGCGTAAGCACCCGACGCTCCTCCACCCCTTCTGCAGGGGTGATGTCTGTGTTCGTCGATGTCTGGCGTGGCCGCTCTGCGACCACCTCTCACCTCACCGGACGGACATCATGGACCTCTTCTCCTTCCCACCCCTCTCGGCCACCCTCGACGCGGCATACGCCGTGATGATGGGGTTGGCGTCACTGCTGCAACCGGTCACGGGCGGGCTATCCGCCGCCGTCGCCGTCGTCATCCTCACGCTCGTGGTGCGGACGATCCTGATCCCCACGGGTGTCGCGCAGGCCAAAGCCGATCAGACACGCGCGCGTCTGGCACCGAAGCTCCAGGCGCTGCAACGCCGACACAGGAACGACCGCGAGCGGCTGCAACGCGAGACGATGAAGCTCTACGCCGACGAGAACGCTTCCCCGTTCGCCGGGTGCGCCCCGGTGCTCATTCAGGCGCCGATCGTCGGAATCATCTACGCGCTGTTCCTGCACAACGCCATCGCCGGTCACCCCAACGAGCTGCTCACCGAAGACCTCTTCGGCGTCCCGCTCGGCGCGAGCCTCATCGGATCGATTGGAAGCGGATCACTGACGCTACCGGCCGTCGCCGTCTTCGGCATCGTGATCCTGGTGATCGCGGCGGTTGCCGAGCTCACCCGCCGGCTGCTGCGCCCGGATCCGTCGGCGTCGACGTCGACACCGGGCGGCGAGGGGATGCTGCGCATGGCAGGCCTCCTGCAGTTCGGCACCGCCGTCGCGGCGATGCTCGTTCCGCTCGCCGCCGGCCTCTACCTTCTCGTCACGGTCGCGTGGAGCCTCGGCCAAAGACTCATCCTGCGCCGCAGGTTTCCCCTCGAGCCTTCCAGCCATCGGAGTTAGGAGCCCCGGGCGTGGATGGTTCGCGAAGTCCAGACAGGATCCTCGTACGGGCATGGCTCGGTAGAGGTCCGCGTGGGCATTGGGGTCAGCGCGGGCAACGTCCATGGCGTCGTTCTAGAGTCGCGACATGCGGATCGTCGTTTCCGGGACCCATGCGAGCGGGAAGAGCACGCTCGTGTCCGACTTCGCGCTTCGCCACCCGGAGTTCGTCGTGCTCCCAGATCCATTCGAGCTGGTCGACGAGGCCTGGGACAGCCCGAGTGCCGTGTTGTTCGCCGCCCAACTGCGCCTGTCGGCCGCGCGGCTCCATCCGAACGGGACCACGGAAAGCCTCATCGCCGAGCGCGGCCCGATCGACTTCCTCGCCTACCTGCTGGCGCTGGATGAACTCAACAGAGCAGCTGCTTCGCGGGAGCTCATCGAACAGTCGATCGACATCACCCGGGAGGCGATGCGACATGTTGATCTCCTCGTCGTCCTGCCTCTCGATACCGGCGCCGGAATCTTCGCTCCTGCCGACGAGGACCTTCCGTTGCGCGAGGTGATGAACGACGTGCTGCTGGATCTCGCCGCCGATGAAGAGATCGCCGGCGCCGCCATGAACGTCGTCGAGGTTACCGGCGGTCGGAACCAGAGACGCGCAGCCCTTGAGGAACTCATAACCCCGGCGCCCCCTCACCCCTGAAGATCGGGCGATCCCTATACGGGCGCGGCACGAGAAGGGGACCTCAGCGCGCGTTCTACAGGTGAGACGCCGCTGGCGTATGGAGTCAGGCCCTGGGCTGCGAGGCGTATTCGTGAGGCTGGGGTCGTCCGCGGTCAGCGTTCGCTCCGCGTTGAGAAGCGCCGCCTAGATCACAAGCGTCGTGTTGACGATCGTGCTCGTCTCGTCCGGACCACGGAGGAAAAGTACCGCGACCTGTTGGTTGCCGTGCTCGTCAAACCACTTGACGGACAGATTGACGCCGAAGGTGATTCCCTGCGGAGTGAAGACACCCATGAACGTGCCAGACGCGCCGCCCGTCTCGGTGCCGGACAAGTCCTGCCAATGTCCAGCATCGACGATCTTGAAGTCCGGATCGGCGTCAAGTCGAACCTCCCGCGCCACACTCCGAGGAACCGAGTTGCGCAAGACGTACACGTCCTCCTCGTCCGTGTTCTCCGGCGCGACCATCCATCGCGGTGCGGGCAGTGGAATGGGCGCAAGCCGACTCGCTTCGGCCTCCGCGATGGCGTTCTCATAGAACTCCTTCGCGTGTGCGTACCCCTCCTTCCAGCCAGCGGACCTGGCCTCTTCTGCCGCGCTGTCGGTTCCCTTCCGAATCTCCTCAGGCGACATGAACACCTGTCGCGAGTAGTCGTTGCCGTGCCCGTCGAGCCACGTCACCGTGAACGTAACGCCATCCATGCGGCCCTTCTCGGTCGGTGCGCCGCGGAAGTACTTGCCGATGATCCCGCCAGGACGCGCGTCACCGAACTGGCCTCGAAAGAACACCTCGCCGTCCGTTCTGAACTCAGACGAGTCAGCGGTCAGGCGTACGTCGTAGCCCGCGTAACCGTGGTTGTGAAGCCAGTGGAGCGCCATGTCGCCCATCAGACGGTCTTCCGCGCTCACGCTCCAGCGCGGTTGACGAGCGCGTTCACGCTCGGTCTCGATCTCGGCCTTGTGGCTCTCGTATCCCTCGCCGATGAGAGCTGCACGCTGCTTCGCTGTGACGGGGCGAATGGCCAGCGCCCACTTGGCGAAGCGTTGCACATTTCCCCACGTGGCTCGACGCCAGACCGGAATCACCGCTGATCCGATCAGCAGGGCTACCCCGGCGACGACAAGATACGCCCAGAACGGGAGGTTGGCCTTCGTTGCTTCAGAGATCAGCGCGGGGACGCCCCAGACGATTACGGCGACGATAAGGCCACCGACGACATTCGCCGATAGCTGGCGGTCGTACCATTTCGACTGGTCCCCACTCACCGCGCCAGATTACTGGAGTGGTGGCGTCCCACTGAGCGTCAGGAAATATTGGCCCACCTTGGCGTGGAGGAGCGAACGACTCCTAAGCGGTCTCTCGCTTCTCGATTTCCTTCAGGGGCATGCCCGCTATCGTCGGCGCGCATGTCGGTTGGCAAGCGTGCGCGCAGTCCAAACGTTGCGGCGGAAAGTGGAAGTGTCGCCCCTTCAATCTGCGGCGTGTGGAGGGAGACGAACGCCGGCCTCGGCGAGTCGGGCCGCTCGTAGCGCTTTGGGCTCCGGCGGCCAACTCGCCATTTCGAGTGTTGCAGCGAATTGGCTGTAGCTCTCCGCCCGCGTGAAGAAGAGGTCATTGTGTCCGAGTCGCAACAACTCACGGGAGTCGCTTCTCGGTGTGAAGACCAGCTCTGGCATTAGCACGAACCCGTCGATTTCGTAGCCGGAGAAGTCATAGTTATCTCCGACGGGGTTCTTGGTCAGCGTGGCGATTCGGTCCTGCCATTGATCCAGCGCCTTGTTGAGCCGGTCGGTCCCACTCCGCACCGCGGCGTGCTCGCCGGCGAGGTAGTCGACGGCAGTAAGGAACCGCTTGCAGGAAATTAGGAAGAGCTTGGTGCCGACAACGAGCAGAGCGTCGGCGTCGGTTACTACCGATCCGTTCAGGCGGAGTTCCTTGCCGCGCATTGGGCGGAGCTCAGCGGACGGAGCGAGAACGCTTCCATCGATGAGCTCCTGGACGACGAGCTCGAATTGCGCCCCGGTCAGATTCGATATCAGGCCTCCACTCGGCGACAGTTTGAGTCCCTGCGTCACGTGCCACGCGTACGCCCACGCGTCGACCAGAGTCCTTCCCTCGTGGTCCTGGAGGACTGGTCCAGGAAAGCTGCGTCGACCCGCTTCGTACAGGCCCTGGACGTGATCCATGACCTCGCCCGGGGTGAGGCTGCTTTGGCCATGGGCTGACAACCACTTCGAAACATCCACATCTCCGAGGGCGGCCGCGACTTGTGCTTCCAGGTCTTCTGTTGGGAGCGACATGAGTCCAAGGCGGGGCAGAGTCCGTCCAGCGTCGTTGTCGGCGAACATGACGCACCGGAGGAGGGTGTTGCCGAAGACAATCAGCGATACGACCCGTGCAGGATTGTCGAACGACGCGAGCACATCGTGCCGCTCGAGGACCATGTACTTCTCGTCCCCTGTGGTGAAGGCCCTGACCGTGAACTGCACGGCATCTTCGGTTGTCGCTGCAGCGGCGTAAGGTCCATCCCAGGTCTCGTCGAGCGCGTACCCGTGCGTGAAGCGGAATGCGACGAGCATCGGCGGGTCGCCCTCGAACGAGTCGACGTCGATCTTATTCAGACGGATCTCATCGTCAGCGGAAGACCAGGAGGTGCGGACGTCGAATTCGTGGAGAGCATCGAGCAGTGCGTCGCTGTCGACGACGGCAGGGCGGCGCGTGCTCTGGACCTTGTACTTGACGCCTTTGGAAGCGCTGCGAATTGCGCCCTCTAGCTCGTCGACCAATCGGACGAGCGCCATGAACTTTGCCAACTTCGCTGAGACGGCGATCGGAACGGTTTCGGCCATCGCGTCGAGCCTGTCGCCGCGAGCGGTGCCGACAAGGTTCTCCGCAATACGTTGTCTCGAGTCGCCTTGGGTATCCGTCGTACCTGATTCTGCGAAGGTCAAAGCGTGAGGGGTGAGCCTACGAATGAGATGTAGCCATGTCGCTGAGTCGTAGGCCGCGGCAACTTCCGTCGCAGCAGTCACAATCCCTTGGCGAAGCGCGATCATGTAGTCGAACGCTGGCGCCCCTTCGAGTACAACGCCGTCCTCAACCGCAGGCAGCGCGGCGCGCAGGGCCTGAGTCGCCGCCTCGGCGGCGGACGAGTAGCACCGTACGAATGCCTCATCGAATGCGTTAAAGCCTGCCCGTGTCTGCGGGCCCGCGTGCGTGGGCATAGGAGTCGCCGCAGACGGCGCCGGCGGCGGAACCAGCCGGGGCAACGCGCGCAGATCGGGGCGACGAAATGAGTCTCCTTGGGCCACCTCCACATCATGACGCACAGCCTCGTCAAGGCGAGCGTGTCGTCGCCCGATCGGTGCGCGATTGCCGTCACGGGCCAGGTCCCGTCGCCCACCGCGCGGTTGCGGCCTGCAATTCAGACGCAGCCGTCGTGCACGCAAGCCGGTGCCTCAACGAGCGTTCTCTTGATCGGACACGCTTCAATTCCGACGTCACCGCATCAAGGGGTCGGATTCTCACAAACCCCGCCCGGGTGGACTCTCGCTTGCCGGGGCCTTTGCGCGCAGGAGTCGTGGCGCTGCTGTGGGTTCCCGCTCGAGATGGCATGAACCCCTCGCGATTCCACGGTAGTTGGCAACGGTTTCAGGGCCAGGATTCCACGCGAAATGGCATTTTCCTACAGTTGGTCCGACTCAACTCAGATGCCCGCTTGCGGCAGGCAGATCGACCTAGAGTGTGTTAACGAGTGAGCAGCCGCGCCGTTCAGAGGCGAGGGCGATCGCCGACGGGGCGGCTCACTCTTCTCCTCATCCCGGTGTTGCTCAGCGCGACCGGCGTCCTCGATCTCCGCATTCCTTGGCCGTGGCTCCATGGCGAGTCCGCGGGGGATCGTCCGGTCGAGCACTCACCCCTGAGAGCCCTGTCAAGGTGAGCTGGACCGGGACAGCCGCTGGAGTGCTCTATCTCGCGTGGCTGGCGTCCGCAACCCTGCGCCCCGGCGGCAACGGGCTATTCGAGACACAATCCCACGCGCGCGACTCCCGGTCGAAGCTGTTCCGGATGGGGCTCGTCACCAACCTGCTCAACCCCAAGGCCGCTGTCATGTAACTCGCGATCATCCCGCAGTTCATAGATCACGGGCAGGGAAACACGACCGCTCAGGGATTCGTTCTCGGCGGAGTTCAGATCATCGTCAGGATGATCGTCAACTCCCTCATCGTGCTGGGCGCCGGCACAATCTCCGGATTCGTGTCGACGCGACTCACATGGATCCGGCACCCCGCTCGGCGCAGTGGCGGTCACGCTGGCCAGAGAGGTCCCGCAATGCATCTCGCCCCTGAACCGGGCGATCATGCTGCAGGACCTCCGTGAGACGCCGCTCAGATAGACCGTCCTCCGGAAGCTCGACGAGTACGAATGACCCTTTCTGAAGGGATTGAACAGGACTGTTGTTCTGCACAGATTCTGCTAGGTAGAGTGGGATTCCATCCGACGGAACCCGCCGTCGGTGAACAAAGGAGTTCCAGAATGCGCATCGTCTTGGTTCATGGAGGTTGGCAGGGTGGTTGGGCGTGGGACGGCGTTGTCGCTGAGCTCACGAAGGCAGGCCACGAGGTATGGGCCCCAACCTTGCAGGGTCACGGTGACAACGACGACCGTGCAGGTGTCACGCTCTCGACCATGGCGGACAATCTCATCGGCCGGATCGCCGACAAGGGGTGGGACCGGTTCGTCGTAGTCGGCCACAGTGGCGGCGGCCCGCTCATCCAACTCGTAGCTGAGGCGATGCCGGAGCAGGTGGAGCAGGCGATCTTCATCGACGCGTGGGTACTCGCCGACGGCGAGTCGATCAATGCGATCCTCCCCGCCGAGTTGGCGAATTTCGCCCGTGGCACAGCCGCGTCCTCGCCCGACCAGAGCGTGCCGATCCCGCCGCAGCTATTCATGACGGCTTTCTTGCAGGACGGATCGGAGGAGCTTCACGCGCAGGTCGAGCCTCGTCTGGTGCCGTCGCCTGGCGGTTGGCTCGACGAGCCGATCCGTCTTCGGACGGCCGGCACCGGTGACGTGCCGAGCGGCTACATCTTCCTGCAAGAGGATCGGGCTGTGCCGCAGGAGTTGTACCGCGCATCAGCAGACCGGCTCACGAACCCCACGACCGCGAGCTCGCCGGGGAGCCACCAGGCAATGTTGACGCGCCCTGTGGAACTGGCAGCAGCCATCGTCTCCGTCATGTCGTGACGACGTTTCGCTCTTTCGCGACTTCCGCTGGGACCGTCGCTTACGCCGAATGGCTGCCCGGCGGCCCCGCCCGTGCGACGGTGCTGCTCGTTCACGGCGGGGGGGTGGGCCCCGATGGCTGGAGTCGAGCGATCGGCGGGCGACCCGGGTGGGCGCCCCGTCTCGCCGAGGCCGGATACCGCGCGGTCGTGATGACGTGGCCTGGGTTGTCGGCTGGCGGCGCATGGGACCCCGACACGCCGCTGGATGGGGCGGCGGTCGCCGGCGCGATCGTGGAGCTAATCGCTGCGCTCGGCGGCCCGGTTGTCCTCGTGGTCCACTCCATGTCCGCCGCTTTCGGCTATCGGGTCGCTTTCCACCATCGGGATTCACTGATCGCCCTAGTCGCGCTGGCGCCCGCTCCCCCCGGGGATATCCAGCCCGAGCCCGCCGTGCTGGAAGAGGACGCCGATCACATCGTCGTCCAGGGACGCCCGCTCACCTGGAGGCTTCCCCGTCGCGGCTGGTGGCATCCCGGACCAGAGTTCATCGAGGCGAAGCTGGTCGGTGCGAGCGAGCAGTTCCCACCCGGTCACCTGGACGAGCTCCGTTCACAGCTGGTGCCAATCCCAGCCGGGCTCCTCCTCGAGCGGCAGAACGTCCGCGGTGCGCAGGTCCACATCGGCGACAGGGAGTTGGACGGCCTACCGACCCTCGTGATGGTCGGTACCCACGACACCGATCATCCGATCGAGTCGGACCGCGCGACTGCAGACTGGCTCGCCGAGCGGGGCGGCGATGTCAGGTTCGTCGCGTTGACGGCAGCGAACGTGGCTGGCAACGGCCACATGCTGATGCAGGAGTCGAACAGCGATGCGGTGCTCAACCTGGTGACGGAGTGGCTCGGTCCAAATGTACGCCCGCGGCGGTGAGGATGGTGCAGCTGATCGCGACCCGGGCGCCGGTCATCTCTGATGGCCCGAGTACAGCAGGAGCCGTTGCTCAGCAAGTTCCTGCAGCAGGAATCGCCAGAGATGCCCGTCGTTGAATGCGTCACCCAGGTCGGGCAGGTCGGCGAGATCGTCGTCGTCGATCGGCATAGGCTCGGCCCCTGCCTGCAGAACGGCGAGGTGCACGCGAGCCAGGCTGTCGACATTGATCGCGCGGATGACGGCCTGCGGGACGCTCTCGCCGACGGCGGTGAGGCCGTGACCGCGCAGGATGCCGACGGGCCGCGTGCCGAAATCGTCCGCCATGGCCGTCGCGCGTGCGTGGTTGCGGATCAGCGCAGACGAGGGGTGCGCGGGGATGCCGCCGCGCGCCATCCGCATAGCGGGGATGTTGAAGGCACCGACAATCGGTAGCAACGTCCGTCCGGTCAGCGAGAACGCGACGACAGCCGGCGGATGCGCGTGGACGACGGATCGAGCCGCAGGATTGCGGCGCAGCAGCTCAAGATGCAGAGACAGCTCGTTCGGCGCCCGGTACCCGCCGGCGAGCTCGAACGATCCCTCAAGGGGCACGGCGAGGATGTCGTCGGCGGTGGTGAACCGCAGCCCTCGCTCCTGCGGTCCGCGGGCTCGGATGAGGACGGTGTCGTCGTCGACCCGCAGGCTGACGTGCCCGAGGATGTCGTCCACGAGCCCCCGGACCGCGAGCACGCGGCAAGCATTGGCGACGAGCATGCGTTCGTCGACGTAGTCGTTCATCATCCACTTCTCCTTCGAGGCGTGATCTCCGATTGCGAATTCCTGGAAAATCTAGCAGAATCAGATTCTGTCTTAAAGAAAACCGGTCTCGACCGACATCATCTTCAAGGCGCGGAATAGGACTCTGACATCAGGAAGCAGCGACCCAATGGCGAGCAAGACGACGATCTTCGAGGACGTGCGGCGCGGCATGATCCCGGCGCACATCTATAACGACGAGGAGATCTTCGAGCAGGAGAAGAGCAAGCTCTTCAGCCGCGCGTGGATTTTCGTCGGACATGAATCCGAGATCCCTCAGCCCGGTGACTACGTGGTGCGGCATGTGCTCGACGACTCGTTTATCGTCGTGCGCGATGAGAGTGGTGAGATTCGGGCGCACTTCAACATGTGCCTGCACCGCGGGATGCAGGTGTGCCGCGCCGAGGTCGGCAACGCCTCCCACTTCCGTTGCCCCTACCACGGGTGGTCATACCGCAACGACGGCCGGATTATGGGCCTCCCGTTCCACGAGGAGGCCTACGGGGGTGAGGCAGGGTTCAACAAGAAGGGTGCACGACTGCTCCCGGCGCCGAACCTGGACACATACAACGGTCTGATCTTCATCAGCATGGACCCGAACGCGCCGACCCTGCGGGAATACATCGGCGACTTCGCGTTCTACCTCGACTACTACACCGGGCAGAGCGCCAAGGGCATCGAGCTGCGTGGCCCGCAGCGGTGGCGCGTCAACGCGAACTGGAAGATCGGCGCCGAGAACTTCGCCGGCGACATGTATCACACGCCCCAGACCCACACCTCGGTCGTCGAGATCGGGTTGTTCCGTGAGCCGAAGGCGGAGAAGCGCAAGGACGGCAACACGTACTGGGCCGGCAACGGCGGCGGCACGACCTACAAGCTCCCGCCGGGCAGCCTCGAGGAGCGGCTGCGCTACGTCGGATATCCCGACGCGATGATCGAGCGGATGAAGGAGCAATGGTCGCCTGAGCAGCTCGATGTGATTGGCCGTGACGGGTTTATGATCTCAGCGGCATCGCTCTTCCCGAACATGAGTTTCGTGCACAACTGGCCGAAGGTGGAGGACGGGGACGACGTGCTGCCCTTCATCTCGATCCGTTCGTGGCAGCCCATTAGCGAGAACGAGACGGAGGTCTACTCCTGGTTCGCGGTCGATGCCGAGGCGCCGGAGGAGTTCAAGGAGCTCTCGTACAAGGCCTACCTTATGTGCTTCGGTAGCACGGGAATGTTCGAGCAGGACGATGTCGAGAACTGGGTCTCGCTGACCACGACTGCCAAGGGTTCGATGGCTCGACGGCTCCTGCTCAACAGTCGGATGGGGACTCTCAAAGACGACACTCCGGTCGTCGCTGCGCTGACGCCTGAACAGTTCGCCGGTCCAGGCGTCGCGCACGTTGGTTACGGCGAGTACAACCAGCGTCATCTGCTCGATCGCTGGGCCGACTACCTCGACACCGATGACGAAGTCGAGGTGCAGGTCGCGAGCATCGGTACAGGCATCACCAACAACGGGGAGGCACCCGCATGATGAACACCGAGACCGGTGTCCAGATATCCGAGCAATCGCCTCTCGGCGCCCACGCCACGCGCGCCGATCGAGTCGGGCGGTCCCTACTGTTCTCCGACGAACTGCATCTCGAGGCGCATCGTTGGTTGATTGAAGAGGCTTACACCCTCGACGAGCAACGGTACGAGCACTGGCTTGAGACGCTTACAGAGGATATTCACTACATCATGCCGGTGCGTCAGACGACGGCTCTCGGGTCTTCCTTCACGACGGCGAGGGGGATGTCGCACTGGGACGAGAATAAGTACTCGCTCAGCCGCCGGGTCGCGCGATTCCTGACTGAACACGCTTGGACGGAGGACCCTCCCTCACGCCTGCGTCACTACGTGACGAACGTGCGCGTGTTCCTGTCCTCGGTCGAGGACGAGCTCATCGTCGACTCCGCCGTCCTGCTGTTCCGCAGCCGGGGAGACGTCAACGAGCCGTCAATCATCTCCGCTCACCGCGAGGACGTATTGCGTCGCGTCGGTGACGACCTGCAGTTGGCACGTCGGGTGATCATGGTGGACGAGTCGGTGCTCCGCACCCAGAACCTGGCGATCTTCCTGTGAGCGGCCTCGACTGGGAGGGTGCCGACGTCGATCGTGATGCCGCGGCGGCTGCGGCGGCGGAGCGCGAGCGTCTTATTGCCCGCACCGTCGGAGAGCCGCTCGTCATCGCCAACGAGTTTTCGGAGATCGAAGTGCGCCGCGTGGAAACTCACAACGGCACGAGGCTACTGATCGACGCCCCGAAAACTGGCCAGTGGATCGCGATCGACCCCATGGAACTCGAGGCCCTGACCTGGCAGACCACGCAGACGTTCTCCGAGATGATCGCGCGGCCTGACCAGCCGATGTTTCCCGAAATGCGACCGCAGTAGAAAAGGAGAGACCGATGGCACGGATCATCGCCGACCGCAGCGCCTGCCAGGGCTACGCCAATTGCGTTGTCGCCGCGGGCGACTACTTCGACCTAGATGACGACGCCCTAGTGATCGTTCTGCGCGAGGACCTGCCCGACAGTGACCGCAAGCGAGTAGAGGAGGCGGCGCGCAGCTGCCCCGTCTCCGCCTTGGTTGTGGAGGACTGACGTGTCCCGGGTCGTCATCGTCGGCGCCTCTGTTGGTGGGCTCAAGACCGCCCAAGCTCTTCGAAGCGAGGGGTTCGAGGGCGAGATCGTCCTGATTGACCAGGAGCGCCATCCCACCTACGACAAACCTCCGCTCTCGAAGAAGTACCTCACCGGTGAGACGGCGCGACACGAGATCGAACTTCTTTCCGAGCACGAGACGCGGGGGATCGGAGCCATCTCGATCTTCGGCACGCCCGCGGCATCCGTCGACCTCGAAGGCCAGGTTGTGACGCTCGCGGACGGTGCAGCTGTCTCATACGACACACTCGTGATCGCCACCGGGTCACGCGCCCGTCGCTCTCCGTGGGGTGAAGGTGAGCATATTCACTTGCTGCGTACCAGCGGCGATGCCGAGCGCTTGCGGGATGAGCTGGCCACAGCGAGGCACCTTGTGGTCATCGGCGCAGGCTTCATCGGGGGGGAGGCTGCCGCGACCGCGATCACGGCGGGCGTGCGGGTCAGCATGGTTGACCCGTTCCCGGCGCCGATGTCGCGGGTGCTCAATGCCGAAGTCGGCCAGATCTTCAGCCGCAAGTATGCGCATGAGGGCGTCGAGGAGTACTTCGGAAGGACAGTCGAAGGCGTCGAACAGACGGCAGACGGGGTGCGCGTGGTGCTCGATGGCGGCGAGATCATCGAGGCCGATGCAGCTCTCGTCGGTATCGGAGCTGTGGTCAACACGGAGTGGCTCGAGGGTTCCGGCATCGAACTCGACAACGGGGTGATCTGCGACTCTGGGCTGCGGGCCATCGGGCATCCTGAGATCTTTGCCGTCGGCGATATCGCACGTTGGGCGAGTGCGTCGCGCAACGTCTCGCTGCGCCTCGAACATTGGACCAATGCCGTTGATCAGGCTCGCGTCGTCGCACACAACATCGTCCACCCTGATGATTGCGAGGACTACGACACGACCGAGTATGTCTGGAGCGACCAGTACGACTGGAAGATCCAGGTGGTCGGGCGCACCGGCGCCGACGACATCGTCATCATCGGGTCCGAGGAGGACCAGCGCTTCGCCGTGCTCTACTCGGAGAGTGGCGACTCGCTGACCGGCGCGCTCGTCGTCAACTGGCCGCGGGCGCTCGTTAACACGCGGCGAGCGGTGGCTACGAGAACCGATCGAGCCGAGGTCGCGGCGCGCCTGAGCGGCGACGGCGCGCGGTCGGTCACGCCCGCGGTCTGAGGATGGTCCCCGTGACCACAAGAGGATACGATTTCTGTTGTGCAGAAATCGCCCGGCGACGGTGTAGCGCCCCAATACCCGATCGAGTCAGTGGACAACGCACTGCGGTTGCTCCTCCTTCTTGGCGAGCGTACGGAGGAGGTAAGGCTGACCGACGTCAGCGCCGAACTCGGGGTGGCGTCTTCGACGGCGCACCGCATCCTCGCAATGCTCATCTGGCGCGGATTTGCCCGTCAGGATCCGCGCACGAAGACCTACGGTCCGGGTCCGACACTCACGAGCGTGGCCTTCTCGATTTTCCGGCGCATGGATCTTCCGCGCCTGGCGCAGCCGATCCTCGAGGATCTCAGTTCCTCGATGGGCGAGACGAGCCATCTCGGCATCCTCGAAGGCGCGAACGTCCGCTTCATCGCGGCGTCCGAGCCGGCGGCGGCAGTCCGCGTCGCCTCACGCCTTGGACAGGAGATCCCGGCGTACGCGACCTCGACCGGCAAGGCGATGCTTGCCAGCCTGCCGACAGAACAGCTCGGGCGCTTGTTTCCAACGGACTCACTCCCCGCGGTGACCTCGCATACCGTTCAGTCCCTTGCGGACCTCGAGAAGGAACTCGAAACCGTTCGGCGCCAGGGCTACTCGACGAACCGCGAGGAGAGCGAGGACGGTGTGGCATCGGTCGCAGTCTCGGTCGCGAACTCAGCAGGCATCAATCTCGCCATCAACCTCGCTGCCCCAGTCCATCGTCTTCCGGTCTCGAAAGTCGCGACCTTCGGGCGAGCACTCAAGGACGCCTCGATGCGGTTGAGCGAGGCGTTGGGCTAATCACGGGGGTGCTCCAGTGAACCCCGCCCCGATCCCGCTCCTCCACGGACACTCGATTCCGCGTCTGGGTCTCGGCACGTGGCCGCTCAAGGGCGACGCGGTGCACGAGATGGTCGCGCTGGCGCTCGACATCGGCTATCGACTGATCGACACGTCTCACAAGTACCTCAACGAGGCCCCGGTTGGCGCGGCGATCCGAGAGAGCGGGATCGCTCGCGAGGAGATCTTCGTCACCAGCAAGTTCAACAAGGAGAATCACAGCGTAGATGGTGTCCAGCGCGCCTATGACGAGAGCCTCAGACGGACCGGGCTCGACTACCTCGATCTATTCCTCATTCACTGGCCAGTGCCTTGGCTCGACACCTACGTTGCGGCCTGGCGGGGTCTTGTAAGACTCGTCGAGCAGGGGCGGGTCGGGGCGATCGGCGTCTCAAACTTCAAACGACCACATCTGGAACGGATCGTCGCCGCTACCGGACGCGTGCCCGACGTCAACCAGATCCAACTGAGTGCCGACCTGGCGCGCGACGATATCCGTGATCTGCACAAGCGGTGGGGCATCGTGACCGAGGCCTGGAGTCCGCTCGGGCGCGGCGGCCCCTTGCTCACACATCCCGTCGTGGTAGACATCGCAGACCGGGTCGGTCGCACCCCCGCGCAGGTGTTGTTGCGGTGGCATGTGCAGCACAACATCGTCCCGATTCCGCGCGCGGACGACCCCAGACAGCTGCGGGAGAACGCGCAGATCTTCGATTTCAACCTCACTCACGACGACCTTGCGGAGCTGAGGAACCTCGATCGCGGTGAATCAGCGGCACGAGATTCCGACTCAAAAGAGAACGGACATTAGCGCGTTTCTCCCTGACTCGATCGCGTTTCAAGTTTCAGGGGCCGAGCGATCACGTCGAATCCGGAAACGATCAATTTCGGGATGCGTGCGGAGGCTAACCGTTGTCGAGCAGTTCGAGCAGCCGTGTAGTTACGCGCCAGGTTCGGACTGTCATCTGTTGAAACATCGGCATAGCGAGTACGCGCTGAACGCGGGTCTTGGTCGCTTGCGCGGCTACCCGCGAGAAGTACAGGACACCCGGCCCGATTGCCATCGCGTCGACGCCCTCGCGCATTTCGGGAGGATCTGCAAACGCCGCTTCGGCCGTGAGGGGATCCTTTACGAAGAACACTTCGCTGCGTAGCCGATCTGATCCGTGGTCCGATGGTGCTTGGGCGATAATCGCTGCTAGCTTCCAACAACGTCGCCGGCCAGTACGGTCGGAACCAAGACAGTGCTCAACGCTGTAACCGGGCTCTATGCAGCCCCACGAATTTTCTGCCCGAAGGAACAATGCTGACGAGCTACACGGAAGATTCAAACTCGATGCTGGAGTCGGCTGGCGATGCGGCAGAGGATGACTGCTCGGCTTCCGATTCGGAACCATGCGAGAGGTCGCCGGGGGCCGGTTAGGCGCACCTTGCGGGCGCGGGTCGTCACTGCGATCACGGTTCCCTCGTCGAGTACCTCTTCCAGCGAATTCAGCATGCCGTCGAGGCCTCGTGCAGCATCCGGTCCGTGCCACGCTGTCTGCTCGCCGTAGGGGATATCGGTGACCACGACATTGGGGCGTCGCCCGTTCAACGCGCGCCGGAGTTGTGCGGGGTCGAAGACGTCGGCTGGTGCGATGTTGTAGTCGAATGAGCCGTCGCCTGACGCGAGCCGGCGAGCGAGTCGCTGTGCAGCGGCGGCGGCATCGAGGTAGGCGGGTTTGCTCAGGCGCTCGGCGCGGGCCTGCAGTTCATTCGCGCGGGCGGTCATGCCGTGCTTGCTCAGAAGGGCGAGGTTCTTCCGGGCGAGTTCCAGCGCCGCGTGATCGACGTCGGAGCCGAGGACGCTGGTGATTCTGTCTCTATGCAGGAGTGTGAGAGTGGTGAGGAGGTGGCCGCTGCCGCAGCATGGATCCCATACCTGGGCGGTGGGGTTCGGGGTGAGCGCCAATGCTCGCTGGAACATCTCGCTGGCGAGGCGTGCGGGGAAGGCGGGGAACCCGGGGGCAGAGTGGAGCACGCCGCCGGAGAGGTCGGCGTAACTCTCTCGCGTGACGGCGTAGCGGTAGGCCATTCGCGTGCCTATGCCCGTCCGCGCTGGCGCGCGGCCTCGTAGAGAGCGATCGATGCCGCGTTGGCAGCGTTCAGCGAGCTGGCGGCGCCGCCGATGGGGATGCGTGCGACGACATCGCACGCATCGCGCCATCCCGCGCTGAGTCCGGCGTTCTCATTGCCGATCGCGAGCAGGACGGGGCCTGTCAGATCCACGTCGGCGATGTCGTCGGACCCGTTCTCGTCGGTTCCGACGATCGTGAGGGGGATGCCCGCAGCGCGTTGCTCCCGTACCCAGGTCACCAGTGGTTGATGAGATGGTTGTCGGATCACCGGCACCGCGAACAGCGACCCAGTGGAGGCGCGGACGGCTCTGGGGTCGTACGGATCTGCGCCGTGTCCGGTGACGATCAGGCCCGACCCGCCGAAGGCATCCAATGAACGGATGATCGTGCCGATGTTGCCGGGCAGGGAGGGGCGGTCGAATGCCATCCCGAGGAACGACGGCCCCATAGGTATGCGAGACAGCTGATCGTCCGGCACGGCGGCTACGGCGATCAGCTCGGGGGAGCCGTCGTCTTGGTCGCTCAACTGATGCAGCAGCTGAGCCGCGACGGCTACCCGCTCGCCTCCTGATCCTTCGATAACCTGTGCACCCCACCGCGACAGCGGCCGATCCGCGTCATAGAGGACTGCGCGGATCGGCCAGCCCCGCTCGAGTGCGAGGCTGATGGGGCGCACACCCTGCACGATGAACTCGCCGGCCCGCTGGCGCTTGTTGCGGTTGTGGAGCAGAGCTTCCCACTGTTGGAATCTTGCGTTCGGCCGGGAGACGCGCAGAGTTGGCTTACGCGCGTTCAACGGGAATCCAGACCTCGGCGGTTGCGGCGCGCTGCTCGCCTGGTCGGCGCTCAGTGACGATCGACGGCCCCGGACGCAGGCGCCACGGGTGTGACGGAAACCACTCGCTGACAATGTCCATCCAGGCCGACGCAAAAGGAGCGCCCGTGCGGAACACCGCCCATTTGCCGGCAGGAACCTCGATCACATCGAGGCGCTCAGGTGCGGGCGGAGCCGCATCGAGGGCGACACCGACCATGAACGTGAACCGACTGTTCACTGCGTAGTCGGCGTCGACCTCCGTACTCACCTGAAGCAGACCCGAGGGCTCCGAGCAGCCCAGTGCTCGGAGCCGCTCCACGTTCTCCGCAGACAGCGCCGTGATGTGTGCCTCGACATGAGGATTCCGGAATTCCGACACGACCGGGACGCACGCGGCGTAACCGATCAGGCGGAAGGCCGTCCGCTCGACGATACGGGCGTCTAACATGCTTCCCTTCAGCTTGGACTCTCGTGGTGCGAGACGATTTCCAGGGTGTTCGTCACGCCGGGTCCAGCGCCCGACAATTGGAGACCGATCAAGTCGGGTGAAGGCGCCCGGGACGCCTGATGGTGTGTGGTGTTGCGTGTCGTCGGACGTCGCCGGCCGTCACGAGCCGGCCCGCTCGGATCGGAGTCGCACGTTCGGACAAACCACTGCACCCCGGCAAGCAGAATTGGAATGAAGGGAGGCTTGTGTGATCAGTGAGCTCAACAGGCTCATCGAGGTCGTCGAAGCGGATCTGTCCGACGACCTCGACATCGGTGCGCTGGCTGCTTCCTTCGGCACCACGGAGTACCACTTGCGGCGGATGTTCGCATCGCTTGTCGGCATGCCGTTGTCCGAGTATGTGCGGCGTCGGCGGATGACGGTCGCCGCGGCCGACGTCATCGCGGGCGATCCGCTTCTCCAGGTTGCGGTTCGATTTGGTTATGGCTCGGCCGAGGCATTCGGACGTGCGTTCCGGGCGGTCCACGGTGCGGCGCCTATCGAGGTGCGGACGAACGGCGGCCCGCTTCGGTCACAGCCGCAACTCACGCTGCGACTGACTGTCCACGGCGCCACGTCGATGGACACGCGTATCGTGGATCGACCCGCGTTCCGGCTCGTCGGCCATGCTGCACGCGTTCCGCTCATCCACCGGAGCGCGAATCCTCACATCCAAGCGCACGTCGCTTCTCTGCCGGCGCACGAGCACGCGCGACTGACGGCGCTCGGCAACACGGATCCTCACGGACTGCTTCAGATAAGCGCAGATGTCGATTCCGACTACACCGAGGGAAGCACACTGACCTATCTGCACGGCGTTGCCCGGGACGCCGCGACGACCACGCCGGAAGGACTCGACGTGATCGAGGTTCCTGCCGGCACGTGGGCTGTGTTCCGGGCATCTGGACCATATCCCGCGGCTCTGCAGGAGACGTATGCGGCATCGGCATCCGAGTGGTTTCCGTCGAACCCGTGGCTGCTGCGACCAGGCCCCTCGATCGTCGCGATCCTCGATCGCGCTGAAGACTTCCGTTCCGCGACGACGGAGTTGTGGCTGCCGATCGTCCGCCAGCGTGATGACGTGTAACCGCGACACGACCATGACCTCGCTACCCGAGGGGCGCGACTTCATGCCATCCCGATCTCGCGGACGAATGTCTACACGGTGTCCATCTGGGCGATTCGCTCGTCTTCGGCTGATCGCTCGTGTATTTCGGGATTACGCGGACGCGGTACTGTGCGGAAGCAACGACTCTCGAAGGACGACGATGAGCATTGCATTCCTGCTGACCACCCTCGTGGTGGTCGCCACCCCCGGCACCGGCGCCGTCTACTCGATCGCCGCTGGGCTCTCCCGCGGCGCAAAGGCTGGCATTATTGCGGCGTTCGGCTGCACCCTCGGGGTCATCCCTCACATGGTGGCCGCGATCACCGGACTGGCCGCGATCCTGAATGCCTCCGCGATCGCGTTCCAGACGATCAAGTGGCTCGGTGTCGCCTATCTGCTTTACCTCGCCTGGCAGACATTCCGCGACAAGACGATGATCGACGGCGACGCGAACCCCGCCCCGGTTTCGTTCTGGCGGGTCATCCGTACCGCCGTGCTCATCAACCTGCTTAATCCGAAGCTGACCATCTTTTTCTTCGCGTTCCTCCCTCAGTTCGTTCCCGCGGGCGAGGCGAAAGGCACGTGGCACATGATCTGGCTCAGCCTTGTGTTTATGGCGTTGACGTTCGTCGTGTTTGCGCTGTATGGGGTGTTCGCCGCGGGGATGCGCAACCAGGTCATCACGCGCCCGAAGGTCATGGCGTGGCTGCGTCGCACCTTCGCGGGCACGTATGGGCTGCTCGCCGGCCGTCTCGCCCTCGAAACCCGCTGATGCAGCTCAGTTCATGACTCGGCGCTGCGCGCTCATTTCCCTCAGCTCGCCGTCGCGACACTCACCCTCGATGGCGTGACCGACACGGCGGACGTCTCGGCGACCGCGGCACCATTCCGCGAGCGGGCCTCCATGCGCCTCTCCGAACGACCGGAGAGCGAGTTCCCCGAGATCGTCGCCTGGCGGCGCGCATTCAGTCAGATGGGACTCAAACCCACCCAGTACCGGTGCGCGTCGGAAGCGCTGCCACGCTGATTCAAGAGCGACGGGGAATTGCCCTCGATCCACCCGCTCGTCGACCTGTGCAACGCCGTCTCACTCGCTTACGCGATTCCCATCGCCGTGTTCGACCTCGTCCACGAGGCGCCCCTGCCCGGTGGCAGCGGCACCTGGGCGGAGAAGGTTCTCGTGACCAGTGCCCACGTCGCGCGCGTGCCCGACGGCTTGGCGCCGGCGGCCGCTCACGCGGAGTCAAGTACGTGATCGAGCTCTGACAGCGCCGGACGTGAACGCCGGGGTCCTCGCTGCGCCCACGAGTTGTTATCGATAGTTCAGGGCGCTCGTGCCCGTCATTGTGGCGCTCGTGGTGTCGGCCATTTGCTTCACGATCATCGTCGCGGGCTCCGGATATGAATCCGGCCACGATGAGTGGAATTGGCACGGGCCACGGCAGACTGCCTACGCGCGTTGTTCCATGCACTCGTGGTCGTCAACAACATCGGTGCGCTGAGCATCTGCTCCCGTTCGGAGGGGGTGAGGGGAGGATCGCCGATCGGTAGCCGACCTTGCATTCCAGTAACAGACGCTCTCGGTGCGGTCTGGGTTGCTTGGGCCAGCCGGAATCTTGCCGCGCTGCGCCAGCGAGTCGTTACGCTCGGCAACGCTCACTAACTGGTGCCGAGGTCCTTTCCGAGCTTGGCGTACAGCTCTATCACCGACCGGGGTGGATCTCGTATCGGGTTCGCTACCCGCGGCGGGCTTGCTCAGGGGGCGAGCCGAGGATGACGACTCCGAGCGGCTCGGTGACATCGACTTCATCCCGGTAGCGCAGAAGCGCGTCGATGAACTCCTGCTGCGCGGGGGACGGAACGTAGGTAGACCGAGTGATGAGGAGTGCGCGGCGGTCGGCCCATTCCTCTGCCACCGGATGTATGGCAGCAGGCAGTGTGGGAGAGCGGCTGACGGTCCCATACGGGACGATCGCCGCGCCAGCCCCAGTGCTGGCGACGGCGTACACCGCGTTGAGGGTTGGCAACCGCACGCGGTACGCCGGTGACACACCGAGGATGCGCGCCTGCTCGTCGATGAGTGTCTGAAGCGGGTTTGCCGCTGGCAACCCGATCAGCGGCCCCCGCATCACCTCCTCGAAGGAAGGAGCCACGTCGTCTCCGCGGAACACCGAGCCACGAACGACGACAAGGGGATCCGCCCATAACTCACGAGCGATCAAACCGTCGCCCGTCGGTGGGAGGGAAACGATCCCGAGGTCAGCACCCCCCTCGCGGACCCGAGACGCGACCTCGACGCTGCTTGTCTCGACCACCGCGATCCGCATCGTAGGGAATCGTGCGAGAGTCGCGGCCAGGAACTCGGTCAAGGTATCGACGGCTGATGTGTTGCTGGCGAGCCGGATCTCGTGGGCAGAGTCCCCGCGCAGCCCGTCCATCGCCTGCCGCAGTTCATCAGCACGTTCGAGAAGGGCACGGGCATGTATCGCCAGGGTCGTGCCGGCCGTGGTCGGCACGATCCCACCTCGTCGACGCGACAACAGCTCGACTCGCTCTTGCCGTTCCAGTAGAGCGATCCGGCTGCTGGCCGACGACAGCGAGACCCCCACGGCGCGGGCGCCCGCCGTGATCGAGCCGGCGTCGATGATCGCGACGAACAGCTCCAGATCCCGCAAGTTGGGCGCCACGAACTAGCTTTCGGATTTCGCGTACATCCCTTCCGATTCTATCAACCTGCGTCCAGCGCACTTTTGGAAGCCTTGAAGGCCTCCGGGACATCTTGTGACCCGGGCGAGGAGGAGGCCAACGTGCTGATAGAAATCGCGCCGCTTCTGCGAGGAGCGGCGGTCGTCGGCGCAGGCTTCCTTGCAGGAGGTCTGAACGTCGTCGTAGGCGCGGGGACACTGGCGTCCTTCCCCATCCTCGTTCTGCTGGGGTTTCCGCCGTTGACGGCGACGATGGCGAACACGGTCGGCATCGTGCCCGGCAGCCTGTCGGGGGTATTCGTCTACCGACGCGAGCTGCGCGCACACTACCGCGTTACTCGCCTACTGCTTCCCTCATCCAGCGCCGGCGGCGTCACCGGCGCGCTCCTCCTCCTGCACTTGTCCGCCGACATCTTCGCTGCCGTCATCCCTTGGCTGATTGGTATCGGTACGCTTCTGGTACTCAGCGGACCCGCCATCAAGAACCGCATCGGCCGCGTGGCGGCAACCGACGACGTCGACGCGACGCCATTCCCTCGCCGAGGTTCGAAAGTCGCCTCCGTGGTCGGCGCGTTCCTGCTCGGAGTTTATGGTGGCTACTTCAGTGCAGCGCAGGGGATCCTCCTCGTCGCCCTGCTCGGGATCACGACGACGTTGCTGATGCAAGAACTCAACGCCGTGAAGAACGCCAGCGTCGCCGCGGTCAACATCATCGCCGCCACGGTCTTCATCTTCGTCTCACCAGAACTGATCTCGTGGCCCATCGTCGCCCTCGTTGCTCTCGGCTCGATCCTGGGAGGATTGGTCGGCGGCAGGTTCGCAAGACGACTCCCCGCAGGCCTGTTCCGCGGGTTCGTCGTCATCGTCGGCATCACCACCGTCACGGCAACGGTCTTAAGCCATTGACCACCCTCGGTCGGCAGGAACGGTCGAGCCAGATGTCAGCGCCGGAATCACCCCGGCACGCGACGATCGATCTGCCCGTCCGGGCCCCGGGCGTAGGCCGAACTCGTTGACGTGGAACCGGTTCACGGAGTTGCTCGCTCAGTGCAGCCGCTGGCGGCCGCCGCCCGCGAGGTCGGCGCGATGCGGACGGCCGCGTACCCCCGGCGCGATGGCACCGCGGTGCGGCGCAAGGATAGCGCGGTGAAGGTCGTGCCACAGCCCTGGCCCGCTTTCGCTTCTCCCCATCTCCTCGAGGCTTCTTTTCGAAGAGGAGCGCGTTCTGATCGCGATCTCGCGAGCCGAGGTGCGCGGCCAACGGAGATCGCCGCGCTGCATGACCGATCTCCGTCCACAACCAGCCGGGAGTTGCGTCGCAGCGCGCACGGTCGCACGAGAGGCGCGTGACTCCTCCGTCCGTCGCCTCTGCAGCAGTCAGCGGATCGCATCGAGCGCTGCGATGATGTCCCGCGGTTCCGCACGTCTGGTGTGGTCGCTGTCCACGAACGACCACGATATAGACCCGCTCTGCCTGATCACATAGGTCGCGGGGATCACAAGCGTTCGACCATCGCCACCGTTTCGACGGATGAGATCGTGACCTCGTCGCTCGTAGAGCGCAGCCAGCTCCGTAGGAATGACGAAGGACAGGCCGTAGCTTTGGGAGACAGTGGCCCCCACGTCGCTCAGAACGTCAAAGTGAGGCTGTGTTTCTCAGCGGTCGACAATGACTCGTCAGGCACCTGCGGCGAGATCGCAACGAGCCGCGCGTTGCGCGCCTTGAACTCCATGATGTTCGCTTGAAGCGCCCGCAGCTCGAGATTGCAATACGGGCACCAGCTGCCTCGGTAAAAGCTCAGCACCACGGGGCCATCCTCAAGCAGATCACTCAAGGTCACCGTTTCGCCAGTGGCGCTGGGGAGAGAAAACACCGGCGCCACATCTCCGACGGCCTTCGCGCGGTCTGCCGTACCGGCGTCGAAGAGCTCCGCAGCCGCACGATCCGTCGTCTCGTTCTCCTCGGAGGACCGGTTGGACCGCGCGTCCTCGTAGACACGCAGAAGCTCTTCCCGCAGGTTCATCTCGCTCCCATTCTGCGGCCGTTGACATACACGCTCAGCTGTCCACGCCCTCGGCTTCTGATGTACGGGGTTGCCGTCGTCGGCGCTCGTGCGCACGTGGCACTCACGACGTGTGCCGCGAGAGCGATCAGTCGATGTCGCAACGAATCGGTTGAACGGATTCGTCCATTTCAGGTTACATCGGCGCTGCGATGGCTGGCGCGCTGGCCACACGCGCGCGACCACCTGCAGGTTGTCTACGCGCGGGCAGCCTGGGGAACTTCCCTGGCCAGCATGACGGCGACCGCGGCAAGAAGGCTGCCGGTGATGCGGCGCTGCCACTTGAGCCAGGACGGGCGGGTTCCGATGAATCCTGCGATCGTCCCGGCGGCCAGCACGATTGCTGCGTTGACGATCACGCTGACAGTGATCTGGACTGTGCCGAGCGTGAACCCCTGCGCAATCGGGTTGCCGTGCGATGTGTCGATGAACTGCGGGATGATCGCCAGGTACATCACCGCCGCCTTCGGATTCAGCAGGTTGGTAAACAGCCCCATCCGGAAGAGCTTCCCGTGCGTATCGCGGGTGAGCGGTCCGGGTTCGAACAGTCCTGTCCCTCCTGGGCGGAACGTCTTGAACGCGAGCCAGGCGAGGTACAGCACTCCTGCGGCCTTCAGACCGATGTAGAGCCACGGAACCACAACGAACACGACACTGAGCCCCAGGTTCGCCATCGTCATGTAGGTGAGGAATCCCACGCCCGTCCCCGCCAGCGAGACCAGACCTGCGATTCGCCCCTGAGCGATACTGCGCGACACGAGATAGATCATGTTCGGCCCAGGCGTGAGCACCATCACCAACGCCGCCAACCCCATCCCGCCGACCGCGGCCCACGGGAGTCCAGTACCCAGCACCGTCATAGTCAGTTCCTTCCAACGATTCACGTTCCAGTGTGATGTAATGCCCTTATGCATCTCAACCCTTACGGCGAGTACGCGGTCCTGCTCGCCGCGTCACTGGCAAACGACTGGCCCGAAGATCGAGCGGGCATTGTCGACCGTGCGGAGTCTTATGGGATGCAGACGCCGTTCGCGAATCCGCAAGCGGACGACTACACCGGTGTCCGCAGGGTAATCGACCGATGGCTCGAAGTCGTTGATGAACCTTTGCCGCAACGACGCGCCGACCTCCTCAACCAACACCTCGCAGAGGCGGCCGCCTACCCGCGCCTAACCGACCACCATGATGAAGGCTGGCACCTCCACTATCGAGACCAAGACCAAGCCCTGCCGCATGTGCTGGAGGCCGTCATCAGCGTCGGCACCGCACTCCACCTGACAACGCGGGGAATGCACCGCCTTCACCGATGCGACGCCGGCAAAGTCCCGGGTGACCCGTGCCACAACGTCGTGGTAGACGTCACGCGCAACGGCCGCCAGCGGTACTGCAGCGTCCGCTGCGCCAACCGCGCTGCAGTACGTCGGCACCGCGCGCGACACGCGTGAACATGGAGACCTGACTACGCCCGGCCACCCACATCGCAATGAGCCTCATCGCCAGCAGCACCGGATCCCACACGCCGGTAGCGGCATCGTCGCCTCCCGCTGGCCCGCTCAGAAACGGAACTACGCCTCTCGACCTCCTCGAGGAAGGCGCCGACGCCGGGGAAAGTACGGCACCAACGTCGCATGCCGTGGCTCCACGAGCGGGGCGGCAACGCGGCTGACTCGCCCTCACCGGAGTCGGTCGACGCCCAGGTTCCAGATGGTCACGTTCGGTTCCGCGCCGTCGTGGCGAGCGGCGTACTCATGGAGCGCGTCCGTGCGCACGTGCTCCGGGTCCTCGCCGTCCGCGAGTCGGCGGATGAGCGGAGCCATCCATTCCCATCCCTGATCGACGAGCCGACTGGACCACCGCGACAGGAACCCGTCCGCCGTCCAGACTCCCGCGTGATCGTCGGGACCGTACCTCTCGCCGGTCGCGACGAGGCGCTCCTCGAACGCGACCCAGACGAACACGGAGCGGTAGGGCTGCGGCGTCCACCCAGCGAGCTCGGTGAACCGAACCGGGGACGTCATGCTTCCGTGATGCGCACAGGCGAGCGACTGGTCAGAGTCGGTCGTGGTTCGCCGGACTGTTCTGCACGAGCCACCTCCCCGTGAACGGGTAGACGAGGTCGACCGGATCCACCGTAGAAGCTCCGCACGCCGAGGTTCCAAAGAAGGTTGTGCAGGTTCGTGTTATCGCTGTACCCGAGGAACGGCTTCGGGTTCGCCGCGATCACGGCGGCATCGAAGTGCGGAATGACAGTGATCTGGTCATCACCACCGATGGCGGCCAGCACCGCGCGAATGCTCCGATCCGCGAACACCGCGTTCACGTCTGCCGCACGGGCTTCCGCGCTCGCGCCGAGTTGCCGCGTCGTGGGGTACTCGACCGGGATGAACCCGGTCGCCTCCTTCAGACGCCGCATCGCTTGCTCGTGGAGAACGGGCGAAATCGCTGGGGCGGCGAATGCCGGCGAGATCACGGCGACACGATCACCCGGACGGACTTTGGGAACGGCTTCAACGAAGCTGCGACCATCCACCGATTAGACCAGACTCCCGCACCGCGGCCCCGTTCGTCGGAGAATACGCCCACTTCGAGCGTATCTACACGCGGCCCCTTGGCTGGCGCGCCAGCGGCGGCGGGCGGCGGGCAGCGGCGGCGGCGGCGATTACGTCCCCACGACACTGCAATTCGCAACTCGCTCGAAAGACCTCGTGGAATTGGCATCTCGTATCGAGAACCTTCAACTGCCGGTCGTGTCGGCCCTCAGGCCTCTCCCGGCCTTGAACTGACCACGATTACCTTGGGTTCGACTGGTGCTCCGTGGGAACCCTTCACATACGACGCGATCCAGATCAGTCGGGTGCGCACGTGGCCGTCGTCGTCGAGCCCGAGTGAGGGGTAGGGCTGTCGCCGCCAGTGGCCGCGAACCGACCAGGCCGCACGATCGGGCGGCTCGCCGTCGCTCCCCTCTCGATAGACGGATACGTGATCGCTGCCCGCTTGCACGCGCACGATCGTCAGCTCGCCCTGCGGCTCGCCGCTGGGCACGACGACGCCTGTGACGCGTTCCGACTCAGTTATGCCGCCCTGGGCCATTAACGCCCACACCGCGGCAAGCAGTTTCTGTTCCGGTCGGGTGTCATCCCAGACCGGGACGAATGGCACGCGGCCGGACAGCTGCGGCCCGACCTGTTTGACATTGACCGCGCCGGATCCCGCAACGCCAGCAACGTATGTGCGTATGCGCCACATCGAGCCGCCCTGCCGGTACCAGACCGCGCGGACATGGCGGTCGCTGTCGCCCGCCCGCTGCATCACGATCGGGCGCGCGAAGAACCAGATCGCGTTGATATGCACGGGCAGCGGATCGAGAACGTCCGCGTCGACGAGGCTGTCGACAGCCAGACGCAGAAGCTCTTCGTGAAGGAGGAACGCTTCTTCGGGACGATCCGACCCCTCGCCGACCGCCGCGACGACGGACGGCACTTTGTTGGCGGTGAAGAGCTGTGCGCGAGGGTTGATGCGGGGCGGTTCACCGGCGCTAGGGGGTGGCACCCGCACGAGCGAGTCCGCAGCCAATCGTTCACCAGGATGCCCGATCGTCTTCAGCGACCTTCCTAGCCAGACGTGTTGATGGGCGAGGTCGAAGGCGATGTAGAGATTGGGTGGCGTCCACCCGCGAGCGACATAGTCGCGGTCAACGTCCCGCAACGGCGCCAACAGCCTCCGTGCATCCGAAGCGTTGAGCACAGTGGGTGGCAGCGGCCCGCCCGACAGGGTGCAGAACCCGTACCGCGCGACGGCGTCACGGTTGTGGAATGCGACGATGACTTCGTTACCCTCGGGCAGCCGAGCGGCAACGGTCAAGCCCGCCGCGATGGTGGGGATGACGCGACGGATTGCGTCGTCATGCTGCTCCCGAATGCCTTGAGCAAACCTCGACCGGCGGCGCGCTGGCTCCACACCCCGCCGCCGCTCCGGCACAGCCCCGCCACCATTCAAATGCACTCGCACCTTGCGAGCGAGCGACTCACTCAGCTGCGCCTCAGGGCGCACTTCCGCCTCACCCAGGCTCCGCAGCGCGTCGAGCACGGTGCGCACGTCAACGCCGAGCTCATTTGCAACCTCGAACACTCGGCGTCGGTACACGAAGTCCATGATGACTTGCCGAGCGTCACCGCCGAACCGCGAAGGCCGCCGACATAAAGCGAGGACAGCCGAGTGCCGATCAGATGCACGCCCCACCTGAACAGCGGCGGCCGCGCCGGCGGCCCTCGAGGTAGCTCCTACCCGCCCACTGTCTATGCCGGTGCGTCTCCTTCGATCTATGCCGGTGCGTCTCCTTCGATGGTGTCGAGACGCAGGGAGGCGACCTCGTCGATGCGGTTCCCTGACGAGTAAGCATTGCCGCTGAGATCCAGGACCCATACGGCGGTGTCCCGATGGGTGGCGTAGTCGCCGGCGTCCTCGTCGAGGATCTCGACGCTCTCGAGCTTCACGAGGCACGTTGCCTGGGCGGTGTAGTTGATCCATAGATCGCGCGACTTTCGCTCGATCTGCACCCCTTCCACGTTCACATCCAGTAACAAGACTTCAAGCACATCAGCAACGTCGAACTCGGTCTTCGCTGCCAGCGAGTGAGTGAAGTCCTTGGGTGTTCCGCCTGCCAGCACCGCATCCTGTACCGCGTCGTGAAGCTGTCGCTCCTGCTCGTAGTCCAATGAGCCCTCGTCATCGAGGAACTGCCCGGGAACCTTGAAATCGGAGATGCTTTCAAGGATCTTCACCTCCCACTCCACATCGAGTTTCTCGATCTCGGCCAAGAGTTCGCGCCGTCGCGCTGGTCCGAACGCACGCTTGTCAGCCGACAGAAGAAACGCGTGCGGATCTTCGGGTTCGCACGTGAGAAGCAGATCGACAAAGACGTACCAGTGCAGCGCGTCACGGTATCCGTTGCCCTCCCTGTCGAACGGTGCCGACCGTGAGATCGCCCGCAACGCGACCTCACGATGCTCTACCTCCGGGTAGCCGACGATCTCTGCACCCATCTGTTCGAGGCGCGCCCGCAGAAGACTCTCGTACTCGGCGGCGAAGGACTCTGAAGCGTTGATGGCTTCCTGGACGAGTTCCCGTGACCTCGGCGGCCATGTCTTGAGAGCCTTCTTCGCCTCGCGTTCACGCAATGCTGCACTGTCGCGGTACCGTGCCACGGCTTCATCGACCGCAAGCTCGGGCACATAAAGATCGAGCGCTTCGGAAGCGACCGCATCCGCGACGGCGTCCCACTGCCGCCCGCGCAGAAGCGGATTGCCGACGATCACGTTGGCGTCAAGCAGCAAGAACACAGCTCGACGGTACCCGGTGGAGTGTCAAGGTGAACGTGGGGCCGCTCCGATGAAGCAGAGCTCGTGATTCGTTACAGGTTCAGCCCGTGAGCACGCGCCAGCAGATCGGCGACATCGTTCAGCCCCTGATGGCGGAGGTAGGGGATGAAGTGGGTCATGGGTGGCTGATTCGAGCGGTACGGGTTCGGGTCTGCACCGTCATACAGCCCACCCCCAGGCAGCGAGGAGAGACCTCCGCCAGGAAGCGTAGACAAGCCGCCCCCGGGAAGCGTCGACAGACCACCGCCAGGAAGCGTCGACATACCGCCACCAGGGAGCGTGGATAAACCGCCACCAGGAAGGGTCGACAGGCCACCACCTGGGAGTGTCGACAGACCACCGCCGGGAAGCGTAGAGGCCCCGTCACCCGGCAGGGTGGACAAGCCGCCACCAGGAAGCGTCGACAGGCCACCGCCAGGAAGCGTCGACCGGTTGCGTGGCCAGGTGTTTCGTTCAGTCATCCGATCAGCGTGCCCCATCTCCCGCACCAACTCCAGCGGCCCGCGCGACGCACAGCTCGGCGTCCTGTCAGGGCGACGATAGAGTCGGCGGTGAGCAGCGCGTTCCATGGACACCGCTGTCGCGACGGAGGTCGGTCGATGACGGACGCGGTGCAAGCGGACACACGGGTGGACCCCCGTCAGCTTCTTGGCGCGTGGGCGAACAGTTCCGACGAATGGGTGCGGTACATCGTGCGCGTCGTACTCACCGGAGCTGGCCCTCTCAACTCCGACGAAGAGGACCACGCGTACACGCTGTTCCGGCAAGAGAAGGCGCTGGACGCCCGGGAACTGTCGACCGAGGATCAGCTCGCGATGATCGACGGGGAGGACGAGGCGCTCGAACCTTTGACCGTGACCTCACTGTCAGAGGTTGCGGGGGTGAACGCTCTGATCGGTGGTGGGGTCATCGAACCGCATCAGGGCCTCACCATTCTGTTCGGTGAGAACGGCACCGGCAAGACCGGGTACTCGAGAATCTTCAAAGCGCTTGCTGCCAGCCGCACCGCGGACGTCATCCTCGGGGATATCGAGGCGACGGCGCCGCAATCCCCGTCCGCGACGATCGGCTACCAACTCGGAGCGGAAGCGAAGACGTACGCCTGGACAGGGCAACGGGGGGTTGCCCCGTTCACGCGCATCTCGATCTTCGACAGCCCATCGGTGAGCTTCCATGTCGACGAAGACCTCGAGTATGTGTACGTCCCCGCCGCGCTTGCCTTGTTCAACCACGTCATCGCCGGAATCAAGGCCGTCCAGGCCCGCATTGATGCGGCAATCAGCGACCTGCGATCCGGCCCCACAGGACTGCTGGGCCGATTCCCGCGAGCGGCGTCGGTGTACCCGCTGATCGAGACGCTCGGCGCCGCGACAGACCTGGACCAGCTCAGGGCGATGGCCGACCACCACACCGACGCTGATACCCGCATCGGGACACTGCGCCGCACCGTGGCCGCGCTGGAGGCCGACACGATCAGCGCCGAGATCACCCTGCAACAACGCGCCGAGCGTGTCCTAGCCGAGGCGAGCACGGCCGCACAGATTCTCGGTCGGTTCAGCCCCGCCACGTACAGCAGCGAGCTCACCGCCCTGGCGTACCTGCAGGAGGAGTATCGAGCCTTCCGCGCGGCGCTGTTCGAAGCGGCGGACCTGCCCGCCGCCCCCGACGACACCTGGACCCGGTTCATCCAGGCCGGTGAGGAGTACGAAGCACACCTGAGCGCACACGACGCGCACGACGCAGACCGGTGCCTCTACTGCCGCCAACCGCTCAGTGACCCGGCACGGGCGCTGATCGGAAAGTATTCCGAGTTCCTCGAGGAAAAGATCGCCGGCGACATCGAAGCCGCCAAGGGGCGGCTCAGCGCCCTGACCTCACCCGTGTTCGGCATCCGGACCAGCGATGTCGACGCCTACGCGCGCGACCACGCCACGAGCAACCCGCAGCCCGTGTTCTTGCCACTGCTGGAACGCACGCTCAGCACTGCCACCGCGCTCCTTGACCACCTCCGCGACAACACCCCCGTCACAGCCGACCTCCTGGCTCACGTGGCCGCCGACGCAGATGGCCTCACCGAAGCACTCGAGACCACCAGCGGCGCCCTGGTGGAACTGCGAGGACAAGCCGCGCGGCGCGCGGAAACACTCGCTGAGAAGAAGAAGGAACTGGTCGAACTCGAAGCTGCCGCCGAACTCGCCCGGTCCTGGGCGATCATCGAACAACAGGTGCGCGACGCGAAACAAGCCGACCGCCTCGCACTGCTCGCCAAGCCCATGCCTGCGCTACTACGCGCGGTCACTGGCCTTGCCAAAACCGCGAGCGACCAGATGATCAACGAAAGCTTCGACGCGCTGTTCGCCGAAGAACGCACCGCGCTCCGTGCACCCGAACTTCAAGTCGAGTTCGTGGGCCGTCAGGGACGAGCGCACCGCCGCAAGGTCCTCACCGGCAAGCACAAGCCGTCGAAGGTCCTCTCCGAGGGCGAGCAGAAGGTTCTCGCGATGGCGGACTTTCTCGCCGAAGCACGCCTCGCCGGCATCACCGCACCGGTGATCTTCGACGACCCGGTCTCCAGTCTCGATCATCGCCGCATCAACGAGGTCGCGCAGCGTGTCGCGGCACTCGCCGACACGACCCAGGTGATCGTGTTCACCCACGACATCTTCTTCGCCACCACACTGCTGAACCTGATGGCAGCGTCCAAACGATGCTCGTACTTCCACATCACCGACGAGGACGGCAAGGGGCAGGTCACCCGAGCTACCGGGCCCCGCTGGGACAGCATCAGCAATCTGAAGAAGAACATCAACGAGACCATCCAGGCCGCCAAGTCCCAGCAGGGTGATGCGCGCGCCGCGCTCGTACGCACCGGCTACGACTGGATCCGGGCCTGGTGCGAGGTGTTCACCGAAACTGAGCTGCTGCAGGGGGTGACGCAGCGTTACCAGCCCAACGTGCGGATGACCGCGCTACCGAACATCAAGACGGCCGCCCTGCCTGCCGCTATCGAGACTGTGAACCGCGTGTTCGAAGAAGCCTGCCGCTACATCGACGGACACTCCCAGCCGCTCCCCACCCTGAACGTCAGCCCCACTCTGGCCGGCCTCGAGGCGCACTGGGCAGAGTTGAGCGAGGCCAGAGCCGCGTACCTCAGCGCCGGCGCGTGATTGGCCGTCGTTCGGGTGGGAGGAGACCCCGGCCTCGACAAGAACGCTACGTACCCCGGGCTGCCGACCCCGACCACATACCGCCGAGGGCATCTGGCGGATGAGGGTGCCCAGGCGCACGCATCCTCGCCCTCCTCGAGCCCCCGTCCGCCCGCCAAAGCGGCACCGTGTCGTCGGTATAGGAGATACTGGCGACACCTGAGGCCGGCAGGGGGGACCCGTTGACAGCAACACCACAGCAGTTGGCTGAAGCCGTCGACACCAACCCGACTCTTCGTCTTCTCGGCGCATACAGTCGCGACTGGGTCCTGCCGCTGTTCGCCACCCACCTGGGGACCATCGATGGTTCCGTCTCCGCGGAGTGGTTCCATGAGCGGGTCGCTGAGACCATCGACGCCTTGCCGAGCATGACGGGAGATCGTACTCCCGCCGAGCACTGTAAAAAGTGGGTCGAGGACCGGTGGCTGGAAACGGAGATGGACGCTGGCCGCCTGCGATACCGGCTCTCCGCCTACTCGCTGCGAGCCCTGCAGTTCGTCCGTGAGATCGTCGACGGTGAAACCACTGTCACCACGGCTCGGTTAGAGAGCATCGCGCATGCCGTCCACACGCTCGCGGATATGACCAACCCCGACCGGCGCGTGCAGGTTCGTCGGATCGATCGGGAGATCTCCCGGCTCAAGAAGCAGCGGGACGACATCAAGTCTGGTCGGACCCGGCTGTCTACCGTGGAGGAGCAGCAACAGCAGCTGCGTGAGATCTTGGCGATGACCCGCACGCTGCCTGCGGACTTCCGGCAACTGCGCACCCTTGTCGAGGACCGTCACCAGCGAGTCGCCCGACGAGCGATGGCCGACGGTCCTACCAAAGCAGAGCTCGTCGAGGACTACCTCCACGAGCACGACCTCCTCGGCGACACCCCCGAGGGCCGCTCCTACCAAGGGTTTTCGAGGCTGTTGACGTCCAAGCAGGCCCAATCCATCCCGGACGACATCGATCAGATCCTCTCCCAGGAGTTCGCCCGCGAGCACATGACTGTGACCGAGCGGGCGCAGCTCGAGACGATGTTCTCGACCCTGCTCGCCGCGCAACTTCGCGTACAGCAGAGCTACGTCAAATGGACCTCGTCACTGCGGCGCTTCCTCACCAGGAGCACACACGAGAAGCACCGGCGCCTCCTCGCCCTCGCTGACCGGGCGCTCAGCGCCGGCGCCGAATGGGTCGAACGGCACCCCGGCCCCGCGGTGATCGACAGCGACGTGCTCGGCATCGGAACGATCGACACCACCGACATCTCCCAGACCCAGTTTTGGATCGACCGGGGACCTCAAGAGGTTCAGGTCCGCGCGATCTCGCCGCACGCAGACCTCCCGACTGCGGATCGTGAGGCGTTGCGGCTGGCGGCTGGGACGAGCCCGAGAGTCGTCGCCCGGACCGTGAACCGGCTGATCCGTGAGCGCGGTGCGGTGACCGGCAGCGAAGTCTTCGACGCGACGCCGCCAGACTTCCGACGGCTGGGAGCACTCGTCTCCCTCCTTGATCTAGCCATCACCTACGGCCAGGTATCAGACCACATCAGAGATCGCGTCGCACTCCAGCCCGCGCAGGAACGTGCACTCCACGTCGCGCTCCCCCATCTACGCTTCGACACACCCATCATGATCGGTGAGCACGAATGAGCGACGGACACGGCACCACCGATACAGGAGAGCTAGCGCCTGACGCCCCCGAGGATTTCCCTGACGGTGCCCGCCGCGCGCTCGTCGTGCTTCTCACGAACCGGTTCATCACCCGGACGAGGAATCGCGCCGTGTGGGACATCCTGCGTGGGTATGAAGAAGAGATCCGCGGCCGCCTCGCAGATCTCTACCTGACACTGGAGATCGACCACGACCACGGCGTCGCATTCAAACGGCAGATCATGGAGGAGGACACTCCCCGCATCCTCCGCAAAGATCGCCCGCTCAGTCGCGACGCCTCGTTCCTGCTCATCTTTCTCTGCCAGGAGTGCGCCCACGCCGACCCCCAGGACGAGCTCGTCGTGGTCACCCGGGCTCAGATCGACGAGTTCCTTAGCGCCTACCGCCAGGATGACGACGGCGACCAGGCGAAGTTCGATCGTCGCGTCACCGCCGCCATCCGGCAGCTGCAGGATCTGCGGCTGCTCAACCAGGACCCTGACGCCGACTACCTCTACACGATCTCGCCAGTCGTGGTACCTCTTGTCGGTGTCGATGAACTGACGCGGCTGGAAGCGGCATACCGGCTCGGGGCAGGCGCCACCGCAAATGACGGGAATGGCACCGAAAACTCAGCCCAGCTCCTTGACGAGGAGTCCTGATGCTAATCAATGGGCAGTTCCGCATCGAGAAGGTCCAGGTCCTGAACTGGGGCGGATACTCCGACCTACAGGTCATGCATGTCGAACGTGCCGGCACCGCGATCCTCGGACCGTCCGGACGCGGCAAGTCCACCCTGCTCGATGCGATGGCCTCGGTCATCCTTCCCAACCCGCAAGAGTTCAACCAGGCCGCACGCGACGACAAAGGCCAGAAGCGCGAGCGCACCGTATACACGTACGCGCGTGGGCTCACTGACCGGCGGCGTGACGAGAACCGACGCTCCGGCACAACCACCTACGTGCGTCCACCCGGCACAAACGGGTTCGCCAGCGGCGCTGCGATCACGTGGGCTCATGACGATGGCCGACGGGTCACGGTGTTTCGACTCGCATGGGTTGCCAGCGACACCACCGGCGCCGACGCGATCAACGCGAATACGATCTACGGGTTCGTCTCCGGCGACTTCGACCTGGACCGCCTGAACGGGCTCACCGGTGTCCGCTCCGGCTCATCGCCCCTGACCAAGACGACGCTCAGCGGCCTGATCGACACCAGCCGCGGTGATCTCGTCGATTCCTCACAGAGCAAGATCCACGCGAAGATGCGCTCCGTGATGGAGATGGGCAAGTCCGACGAATCCCAGCGCCTTGCCATGCACCTGCTGCGCCGCGCCCAGGCCTCCAAAGGCATTTTCAACATCAACGCGCTGTTCAAGGAGTTTGTGCTCACCGAGCCGCTCGCGCTCGACCGGTGGGGAACCGCGCTCGAGGCGTACCGAGAGGCGTCACGTCTGTATGACGAGTACGAAGCCACCCGACGCCAGCTGGAGACCCTCACCCGCCTCCCTCAGCTCGCCGAGAAGTACCAGCACGCGGGCAAAGACCACACACGCAAGACTTCACTCCTCTTGGAGCGGGCCGAAGGGACCCCCGCGCGCCTACGGATCTGGCACGCCCACAAGCTCCTCGACTGGTTGCGCGCACGGATCGATGACAATCGCCTGACGACGGCAGAGACCAACGAAGATCTGCAGGCAGCGAACACGCGAAGGACACACGCGAAGACAACGTTCGACAACCTCCTGCTCAGCCTCACCTCGGCCGGCGGAGACAAAGCACCCCTCCTCAAGGTCCAACTCGACACCGCCCAGCACAACCTGGACCGGATCGGCATTCACCGCGCAGCCGTCTCCCGTCGCCTATCTGAGTTCGACCGCACCCTGCCCGCCTCGCAGGGTGATCTGTTGCTTCTGCAGGACGACCTCAGCGATATGCGCACCCAACTGGAGACCCAACAGATCGCTCTTGACGCCGAGGCCAAGGCTGCGGTGCTCCGCGCGGGCATGATCGCCGGACAACGGAAGTCGGTCGCACACGAGCTGCATCAACTCAGCTCCCGACGATCCAACATCTCTCCCGAGGCGGCTCAGCTGCGCGCCGACATCGCCGCAGCTACCAACGTGCCGCTGGACCGGCTGCATTTCTTCGGTGAACTCATCCAGATCAAGGCCGAGCACCAATCATGGGAGGCTGCCGTCTTCAGTGTTCTGCGCGGCGTCGCCAAGGATCTCGTCGTCGATCAGGAACACTTCATCACCGTTCGGCGATTCATCAATGAGCATGACACCCGGATGCACGTGTCGCTCGTTCCCGTTCGCGAACAGGGCTCTCAGCGCGAGCCGGTACCCGGCACCGTACCGGCGATTGTCGAACTGGCGGACTCACCGTTCGCCCCGTGGGTACTCAACGAGCTCGTCGACCGATTCTCCTACCAGCTCGTGGAACGCGACTCGGATCTGGACACCAAACGTGCGTCACACCTCAACGGCGCCGTCACCCGCGCAGGGATGCGCACCGCAGCATTCGGACGGTTCGCGAAGGACGACTCGGTACAGAGGTACTCGTTCATCGGCTGGGACACCGCCGATCTACGCCGCGACCTTGAGCAGAACCTCGCGTCGCTTACCGCGGAACTGGCACCCGCTGACGCCGCGTCCAACACCGCTCAAGCCACACGCGACGACGCACGCGATCGGGCACAGCGCCTCACGACACTCCTCGAAGAACTCGACTGGTCATCCATCGATACGGCACCTGCAGCCGACCAGGTGCGACAGCTCCAAGAGGAGATCGCCGAGGCCAACACCCCCGAAGTCACCGAACTCCAGAAGCAACTGGACGACGCGCGAACAGAAATGACCGAGTCGGAGCTGCACGCACGCGAGATCGAGACGAAGCTCACGACTCTGAACGCAGCGTGGGGAGTGCTGGTCGACCTGGAAGACGAGTCATCTCTTCTCATCGACGACTCCGCCGTGTTGGACGCCGACGAACGCGAGGCCACCGGCACACTCGGATTCCTCGCACCTCCCGTCGATGTCACGACGGCGACGGGTCGCGCGCTCCGTGCGGCAATCGAAGCCAGCTACGGGCAAGCGGCCACGGATCTGCAGAACCAGCTCGTCTCACTCAGGAAGGAACGCGAAGCACTCGAGACCGCTGTCCTCGCCACCATCCGTGCATTCCGCGGCCTGGAGGATCGAAACCAGAGGGAAATCGACGAGAGCATCGACAGCCTGCCGGCGCTGCTCTCCATTCACGACCAGCTGCTCACCGATGACCTCCCCCGCACCAAGCAACGCTGGCTCGAGCAGGTCGACCAGGACATGAACACACAGCTGCGAGGACTTCTCGTCCAGATCGATGACGATCGCCGCTCAATCGTCCGAGGCCTCGCCCCCATCGATAGGGTTCTCGAGCGTGTGGCGTTCCGCGTCGACTCCACCCTCACGATCGACGTCTCCGACAAACCCAGCGGTGAGCTCAACGAGTTCCGCTCCACGATCTCGGAGTACACCAGCAACACCCTCCACCAATCCATCGAACGCGACGCGGAGAAGATCGAACGCGACTTCAACCGGCTGCGCCGCAAACTGGCCCTCCTCGACGACCTCACCCGAACCGGCGAGAGCTGGCGTCGCCGCGTATTCGACGCGCGCGAACACGTCGAGTTCAAGGCAATCGAGAAGAGAGCCGACGGCGTCGAAATCGTGCACGACGGTGTCTCCGGGATGAGCGGCGGGGAGGGGCAGGAACTCATCGCATTCATCCTCGGCGCAGCCCTGAGATATCGGCTGGGCGAAGGAACGGACGCCCCTCCCACCTACGCGTCGATCGTGCTCGATGAAGGATTTGTCAAAGCCGATAGCGACTACACCGGACGGGCCCTCGCCGCCTTGTCCGCGCTCGGGTTCCAGCTCATCATCGGCGCGCCGCGTGAGAAGGCAACGGCGTTCGAGTCCCACGTGGAAACCGTCGCATACATCAACTCCGACCCAGCCAACCCGCAGGGCGTGCGCATCTTCGAGATGACGATCAGCGAAGCGCTCAGTATCGAGGAAGCCGCGTGAGGAGCCCCGCAGACGTTGAACGTCTTATCACCACCCGCTACAAGTCGTCCTGGCGCGCCTGGCTCACACAATCCTCCCCTGAACAGATCACCTTCCCCCTCCAGCCACCCACCGCGTCAACCATCCCCGCACAAGAAGAGGCCGTCCGGACGTGGCTACATGCGTGGCGTGCCTGGCACGACCTGCACCCCGCTACCAGCCTGCGAACCGCGACCGTCCGCACGGCCGCTGGCGCTCAGGTCGTCTACACACACATCGACATCCCTGGGCCAACAGCGCTCGCTGGACTCGACCCCGCGACCGCTAACCACTGGCAGACCGCGATTTCCCGCTACCCCCAACTGGCAGACCTCGACGTCTCCACCGACCAGCTGCGGCCGATCCTGCCCCGCATTGTCGACCTCGACGATTACGACTTCGAACTGCTCCTGCGCGTCGTGGAATGGTTCCGCAACAACCCCGCATCCGGGCTCACCGCCCGCCAAGTCCCTGTCACAGGTCTCCACACCAAGTGGCTGGGACGGCACAAGGCGATCGTCATCTGCCTGCTTCGAACCGACATCCCCAACCGGGTGGCTGATCTTGGCGCAGAAGCCGTCGACCCTGAACTCGACATCAACGACCTCGATCTACTCGGACTGCGGCGACTGCCGAACCACGTCGACGTCATCCTCGCCGACCCCGCCGACCGCCGACTCGTGGGCGGCATCCGCCAACTCCGAGCACCCGTCGAAGAAGTCGCCGGCCTCCCCCTCACCCCCGATGACGTCCTGATCATCGAGAACAAGGAGGCCGCGACGCCAATAGAGGACCGAGCAGGGCTTGTAGTGATTCATTCGCTTGGCAACTTTCTCGACGTGCTCGACGCGCTCCCATGGCTGCGGTCCGCACGCACCTGGTACTGGGGAGACCTCGATCGAGCCGGGATCACACTGCTGTCGCGTGCCCGGGCTAGGGTGCCCGAGATCGCCTCCCTACTCATGCACGCCGACACTGTCCGGGAGTTCGAACCACTCGCGAACGCCGACCCGAGCGGTCGCGTAGACCCACCCGAACCAGTCCTCACGCAAGATGAACGTGCCGCGCTGGAATATCTCGACGCTGGACAGCCGCCGCTCCGCCTCGAACAAGAACGCATTCCATGGCACACAGCGCAAACCACCATCAACCTGGCGATCGACCAGGCCGCTGTCCTCGATTAGCGCTCGTGTGGCACCATCCCAGACCACCTCGAGGACACCCCGACGTGGACGGGCTCTGATCCCCGATGCCGTGGACACCGCGTCATCGGCATGACAGACTGCTCTGTTCTGCTGGAAGGGGAACCACCGTGCCGCACACAGACGACCACACCGACTGGGAACAGATCATCCGCGACATGATCGCGCGGAGCAGCGAATCCGCACCTACCGAGCCAGGCGTGTACCGGATGCCGTGCGGGAACTGCTACGTCGACTTCTTCCGCACCTCGGACGGCACCGAAAGTTGGCTCGTCCCCGGCGACGAGCGCAGCTACACTCGCGACACTGTCGCCATCGACCGGCACGGCGACCACCCGTGGGAGCGGATGTACACCCTCGGCCACGCCGCCGCCGAGATCCGACGCCGCGCGACCGCCGACGATACGCCCGTCGAGGTGCTGGTCGAGCAGCTGGCGGCGATCGCCGCGGTGGAGGACGCGGCCGAGGCGGAGGAGATCGCCCGCATCGCCCGGGAACGTCCCGCCGACAGCCCGGACGTCCCGCTCGCCGATGTCGCTCGGAAGTTCGGGATCGATCTCGACGAGCTCTAGCGATACCTGTCGTCGCCTACTGGCACGCTAGAGACACCAGATCATGCGAGACACCGATCACCTGCGAGAGGGGCGTCGTCGTGAACCTGTATCCGCGGTTCGACTTCGACCAGGTCGACTTCGTCACCGCGGACACCCACTTCAGCCACGCGCGGATCAGCGAACTCGCGGATCGCCCGTTCGCAACGGTCGACGAGATGAACGCTGAACTCATCCGCCGCTGGAACGAAACGGTCAGTCCGACAGAGGTGGTGCTCCACCTCGGAGATGTCGCGCTCGGCCCGATCGAGGAATCGATCGGTATCACCGCGCAACTGCACGGCCGCCGATTCCTGGTCCCCGGAAACCACGACCGGGTGTCACCGGCGACGCAGTCGAAGAAGGCGATCGAACGGTTCGCGGCGCTCTACGAAGCGGCCGGTTGGACGATTCTGCCGGAGGTCATCGAAGGCACCCGACGCGGGTATCGGATCCTCGCTTCTCACTACCCATACAAGGGCGACTCGCAGGAGTCGGATCGGCACACCACCCATCGACCGCGCTGGGACGACGGGATCCCACTCCTACACCCACGCCCGCGACCACGGACCGAACGGGCACCAGTTCCACGTCGGCGTCGACGCCCACGGCTACACGCCCGTCCCCTTCACCGAAATCGACGCGTGGATCCGCGGCCTCCCAGACGCCGAACCATGGCTCGACATCGCAATCCGTGAGGCCCGCCAGACCATTACCGACCTCGACGGCAGCGAAACCTCAAACTCCGACGCGCTGTTCTACACGATGGGCTACAACGAGCTACGGGTCGCGCTGGAAGAACTCCTCGGCGCGTTCGACTCCGCCCACCCCGACTCGCCCCCGGGGACTGTCTAGGCGCGGGACTTCCGCGTCGGCGTATACCGCGTGGGCCCGAGTGTAAACAGTTCGCCTGCCGCGGGACCTGATCGGAGGGTACGCGGTTCCCGTCGGAAGCGGATCCATCCGCGACGCCGCCAGTGCACCATCGTCAGGTACCGCACCGACGCCGAAGACCACGCCTCCTGACGCTCCGCGGCGTCGGGGTCGTGGGCGGCGAGCTCCGCGAACACCTCACGGAAGGTCGGCGGCTGACCACGCTCGCGGGTGTGGCGGTGGATGAACCTCACGGCGCGGCGCGCCCACACCGGCGCTGTCTCATCAGCGGTGAGTTCAGTGAACAGCGGCACGAGGTGCGGTGCCGACCACGGCTTCTCGTACACTTCACCGTCGTTCGACACCACCCTGCAGCTCCCCTCAGCGGTCATCCCAGATATACCGCCGCCGAGCCCAGCCAGGGGCGCGGGCGTCGTCAGAAGGATGATCCTCGCCAGGGGAGGATGTCAGTGTCTCGCGTGGGGCGGTCGGCGAGGATGTGCTCGGCAACGGCGCCGCATCGATGAGTGCTTGCAGTGCCGTGGTGTACTTCTCTCCGGTCGCCTTCATGCGTTCCCTGGCGGCTTGCTGCAGCCGACGGGAGGTTCGCTTCTCAGTTGTCATGACGTCCCTGCTTTCCCGCGGGGGCGGACGGTGATGCCGGCGGCGTGCAGGTGCCGGTTGATGGTCATCTCGCTGCATCCGGCAAGGTGCGCGATCTGTGCCATAGTCCTCCCTTGCGTCTCATAGTGGTCGCGTAGCCAATCGGAATCGAGGGTGAAGGTGGGGGGTCGTCCGCGACGCGACTTGGTGCCCGTGTCGGCGAGGATGCGGCCCACGGTCTGCCGGGACACGTTCACGTCCGCGGCGATCTCGTACGTCGACGCCCCCGCCGCATACGCCCGCGCTAACACATCGGGAGGCATCACGTCCGCGGCCGTTGATCGTGCTGGGCGGCTCCGCGCCCACGCCGCAGGCGCGTCCGGGACACCGTCCGAAGGCTCGGGTGTCCATGTGACGGGCTCATCGATGCCGTTGACGAGAAGGAAGTCCGCGGCGAGCTGGTCGAGTCCCGTCCGCACCGCTGACGGCAGTCCATCGGCGAAGCGGGCGACGGCCGGCGCGGTCACCCCTGCCTGATCCCACTCCGGCGGGATCGAATGGATCGGATTCCCCGACAGTGTCCGGTGCAGGAGCGCCCGGGCCAAACGCCATCGTCGTCCACCCCCAGCCGATACCCCCGCCACCCGGCACACCTCCTGCCACTGGGATTCGAGGAGGATCCCGCTGTAGTCGAGGGCGCGACGTCGGGCGTAGTCAACGGGCACGTCATGCGTATCGAGGAACGCGGCCAGCCGGAGGATCGCGTGCAGGGTGCCCACGTCATGAGAGCTGCGACCGAGGTCACGCATCACATGGGTCACCTGGCGGGCCGGCGCCTGCGGATCGAGCAATGCAAGAGCGGCGGAGTGTGTGAGCCTCGTGCCCGTGAACACCACCGCCGCCGCCAACGCCGACGCCACCACCTCACTGCCGACCCGTTGCGGCGCGTACCGGGTGATCCACTCGCCCCACAACTGTGCCGGTACCTTTCGCGCTCGTTCGACCGGGCTGACCCCTGACGGTGGTGCGGACTGCAGGAACACCGTCGGCCGGCGACGACGCCCCAGCGCGGCCGCGATCAGGGTCTGCAGTTGCGGCGTGTGCGCCGTGTACGACGAACTCTGAGCCAGCCGCCCCTGCAGCAGCGCGGCGACACTGCCCGGCTTCGCCAGTGCGGTGACGGCGAGGGTGGTGCCGACGGCGGCCCCGACGGCAGAATCCGGTCGTGCCCGTACTGCCGTCGTCCAATCCTCGCTCGCCCTAAACAGCGCCACGAGCTCCTCACCAAGCGGACTGATGTCGAGGCGATCGCCGGCGGCAATCGCGTGCCGGGCGGTACGGGACAGCAACCGAGTGTCTTCCAGCACCGCGACCGCCGGCTGCGGCGCCTCCGCATAGATCCCGAACCCTGCCCCGCCGGTGGAAACGATCCGCATCAACGCCCGCTGCGCATCCAGGACCGCCCGCGACACTGGAGTGCGGGTCGGGTCGGCCGTGAGGTCGGCCCGACACCGGTTCGCTTGCGGGCCCCGTCCCGGCCCTTGGACGGGATTGTGGCACCGGCCAGGAACGGGAACAAGCGCGAGCGGGTGGGCACGGTACCGGGCAGGACGATCACACACGGGGCACCGGTCCACGAGCAGGCGGCGGTGGCGAAAACTGGCGAACCCGAACGGGAACTGCCACGACATCCGCCACCGGCCACCCGAATCGACCAGGCACTCCGGGCAGTAGCGTCCCGCGGTCCCCGCCGCCGGGCATTGCGAACTGATCCGCCCCCGCCGGGTGTACCGGATCGCATGGTGCGCGAACCGCATTCTCGTCATCTCCTGGAACTGATCCGCCGGAATGCCCGTCGACGCCTCGAGCCGCGACGCCTGCTCATCAGTCAGCGCGGTGGCCCAACTGTCCGCCATCCACGCGGTCGCCGACACCGCCACACCCTCCTGCTGCTCGATGAGGCCGAGCGCGCAGGCCATCTCGTTCATCGTCGCCCCATAGGTGGCCGCCATCTTCTCCAGCCAAGAGTCGAACGGCTCATCAGGCAGCGGCCGCACCCGAAACGGCAGCACCCGCACCTCATAGGAAATCGTCGACGTCGTGGTCATGCGGCGGCCGCCTCGCCGTCCTGGTTCTTGCGGCGGCGTGCCTGGTGGTTTCGCAGCTGCTGATCCAGCTTCGCCTCAAGCTCGCGGCGCTCCGTCTCCGCGCCCTCATCGATGCGGATGTCGTCGAGCAGTTCCCGATCGATGACCTCCCGCCCTGTGCGGATCGCGCGGGACGCGCCGCGACGGATCAGGTCCATGAGGGATCCGATGTTGCCGGTGGTGCGGGCGAACAGGTACCGGGACAGGTCGACCAGCATCCCGGGGCGAGCACCGGTGAGGACGAGAGCTTGTTCGACGCCGAATAGCAGCCGGTCCCACTCCTCCCTGCCCCTCTTGTGGGTAAGCGTGAAGGGGCTGAGCCCGAGGACGGTCCATCGGCGGAAGGTCTGCGCCATCGCCGCCTCCCGGCCGGTCTCCCCTTCACCCACCAGGCCGCGGGCGCGGAGGGCGACGCCGGCGAACAAGAACGTCGCGTTGTATTCGTTTGCGAGCCACTTCAGCTGGTTGGCGACTTCGACCCCGTCGCGGGTGCGCATGTTCAAGAAGTGCAGGTCGTCAACGATCACCAGCCGGGTGTCATGCCGTTCGATGCACTCCGCCGCCGCCCGGGCCAGGTCCCGGCCGGCCATGGAGCGGTGCAGGATGCCGGCGGTGGCGGGGTGGGCGTAGAAGCCGAGGATCATCATGTGCAGGCCCTTGATCGTCAGCCGCCCCGTCAGCGTCACATGACACACCGGCAGGTGCCGCACGTCCCTGTCCGCGTCCAGCCATCCCCCGGCCTCCGCGATCCGCTGCTGGTGGAACACGCGGCCGAAGTTGTTCACCACGGTCGACTTCCCGAGCGCCGGCGGGGCGTCGATCGCTGCGGCTGACTTCACCCGGTCGGAGTCCTGCAGGTTGGAGTCGAGGATGTCCGCCAGCTGCAGTTCGATGTCCTCTACCTGCCGTGTGCGCAGCAGGATGTTCGCGTGCCACACCCGCCGCTCCAAGTCGTAGACGACGCGATCGCGAGCAGGCAACGACTCCAGCTGGGCGCGCGAGAGCTCCTCAGGGCGAGCGCGGGGAGGCCGTTCGGCGAAGTCTGTCCAGCCCTCGTAGGTGGAGAGGCTCCGTTGGCGGGGCGGCTGCTGCGGGGCGCTCGTCGGGCTGGTCATCGGAGCATCTCCATCGGTTCGAAGTGGTAGTCGCCGCGGATGGTGGGCTCGTCGATGTCGTCCTCGTCGTCATCATCACCGGTCTCGGGCGTGTCGACGCGTCGGCGCGGGTCGCGGACGGAGCCGGTGAGCTCGGTTCCGAGATCAGACGAGGCGGTCAGTTCCGCGTCGAGCATCCGTTGCACGGTGCGTAGCGACCACACCCCGTCCGGGTCCGGTTCCTTGTCGTTCAGCTGTGCGGCCATCCGGGCGCTCATCCGCCGCTCCGATGGCGTCAGACCACGGCCGGCGCCCCAGTCCTCCAGCAGCTGCGCGGCGACGTCGTCAACCTGGGAGGGGCGACCCTGCCGGATTGCGATCTTCTTCGCGTACTCCAACGCGTCCAGGCTGAACGGGGTGTCGAAGCTGCCCTTGTGCTCCCATTCGAGGGTGTGCCAGGTGTGGTCCTCGGGGTCGTGGAAGTAGATTCTGGTGAGGTCGTCGGGGTTGACGAAGAATGGCCACTCCGTACCCTTGTCGCGGTGGATCGACCGGGCCCGGTTGCGGTACTTCGCGACCGACTCGCCGGTGTAGCGGAGTTTGTGGATCTCCACCCCGTAGTGGTTGAACTGCCGCTTCACCACCGGCAGCAGCTCCAGCAGCACGTTCCGGTCGGTGGGCAGACGCAGCTGTCCCGCGACAGCCAGGCCCTGTTCGTATCGTTGCGCGGGGCTGAGCTTTACCCCGGGCAGGTTTGGATCCTCCAACGAACTGTGGGGACGAAGGTGGTAGACGGTGGCTACCCATTCCCGGATGATCTGCTCCAGCTGCGGCACCGTGTAGACGGCCTCTGCTTCGGGGTCCTCGCCGCGTCCGGCGACGTCCGCGCCCTTGTAGCCGGGCAGCTCTTGCAGCAGGTCGTCGAGGGTGCGGAAGAATCGTTCCACGGGGCTCTTGTCGGTGGGCTGGTAGATCCGGGCGGGTTGGATCGAGATCCCCAACCGGGCGCACCCGCTGGTGAGATGCTCCGACAGGTAGGCGGCGCCGTGGTCGACGACCAGCGTCTCCGGCAGGATGCCGGCGCGGGTGAACCGGGACACCTTCGTACGGGTCGGGTCTACCAGCAGCGTGTCGGGCAGACCGTGGTACGGCCAGCGAGCGGACGTGCCCCAATCCGTGGGCGTATCAAACGGTTGCAGCGCCTCCATCAGCACGCCGGTGACGTCGATCGATTTCGTCGAACCCGGCGTGAGCCGCAGTCCGAGGATGCACCGCGAGTACAGGTCCATCGCGATCGTGAGATCCGCTGACACCCATTTCCCGGTCACCGGGGCGACGGCGAACACGTTCAGCGGCGTGGTGTCCATCAGCACGTACTCGCCCGGCCGGACCGCCGACAACCGCCCGTAGGGTGCGGAGGGTCGGTTCGCGGTCGACCGTTTGCGTTTGGTGGGGCCGGTGAATGTGGCCCGGCCTCGATCCAGCTCAGCCAGCGCGTTGTACGCGCTCGCGCGCGAGGGGCGCTTCACTGTCCCCGGGCCGTGGACGCGCTCGGTGCGTGCATTGATCCGGTCGATGATGATCTTCTTGGAGACCTTCGCTTCGGGGGTCTGCTCATCCAGGACCGTCTGCGCGGTAGCGATCCACCGCGGGTCGAACCCGGTCAGCGCGTTTCCGGCTTGGGAGGACCGGTAGTCCATCAGGCCCGCCTCCCCGGACTCCCGGTACTGCGCCACCCAGCGGCGCACGGTCCGTTCGCCCTTCCCGAGTTCGGTCGCCTTCGCCGCAGTCCGCTGTCGCAGACTGTGCTGCGGGTGGTATTCCAGGCGCGGCTCACCCTCCCGCGGGATCTGCGGAGTGCCGGACTTGTATCCGGTGAGCACCTCGCGGACGTGGTCGGCGCGCTCCATGGTGCGTGCCTTCGCGGAGTCGGTAGCGTCCGCCCACAGCACCCCCAGCGGAGTAGCATCCCTTTCCCGCGTGTGGCCAGGGATGTGGGCCTTGCCGCCCTCGGCGGCGGGGCGCAGCACGTCGACCATCCGGAGTCGGCGGTGCCGGCCCGTGCGGTCGCGGATGATCACCGCCCCGTCAGCGATCTCCGCGACCGTGCACGCCTCCCCGTCGTAGACGAAGTCCATCCCAGGTCGCAGCATCCAGCTATCCATCATCATGCTTCCTCTCAAAGTGAGTAGTCGGGGATCGGGTGCCGGGACTCAGGCCGTGTCACGGAGGGATGAGCCGCTCTCCGCCGTCACGCGAAGATGCCGCGCCGGTGGCTGCACGACGCGCGTACCGAGCACTTGCCGCAGGTACTCCTCAACGGCGCGCAGCAGCTGGGCTGCCGCTTCCTTGTCCGCTCTCGGTGACTGCGGGGGCACCGGCAGGGCCACGGGGATGCCCAGCGCCTCGCATGCTCGCGCCGTGTCGGCCTCGCGGTCGCGCTCCGATCTCGTCGACCGCTCCGGGCCAGCCTCCTCGAAGAGCAGGGAGGGAGTGCCAGGTCGAAGGTCGTCTCGTGCGCTCATGTCAGCTCCAATACGCTCGTCGTGCTCAACAGGTGGGACAGGTCCGTGCGCAAACGCTGTGTCCACAGCAGGTGCAGCACGAGGGAACGGGCGAACCGCTGCTCTCCCGCGATCGGAGTCACGGCACGCACCGCTTCCCCGAACGTCACAGCGGCTCCCAGCACGGTCGCCGCGGCATCGACCTGCCCGGGATCGAACTGGAAGCTGCGCCGGTACCCGGCGAGGAACTGCACATTCGCCAGCAGCACCGGATCGGGCTCGGAGCACACCCGGTACTCCCAGCCATGCGCCTCGACCTCCCGCCGCGTCCAGTCCAGCGAGTCCCGCACCGCCGGGACCTGCAGCTTCGCCGCCGGCTTCACATCGACAACGCACACCAACCGGTCTGTGTGCGAGATCAGATAGTCCGGGATGTGCCTGCGGGTCGTGCCGTGATCGTCGCCCTCCATCAGGAACGGCTGGGACAGGATCCAGTCCACTCGCGGGTCGAAGTCGCACAGCAGCAGGTTCGCGTACTCCAGCCGCGACTCGTACCCCACGGGCGCCTGCATCGTCGCGGACCAGTACGAGCCGGAGAAGTGACGCTGCTTGCGGTACCAGCGGAACTCACGCCACGGCACCGCCGCCGCGAACACCCCCAACCGGGCATCCGGCAGCGAAACGACGTCGACGTGATCCTGCATCATACGGATCCGGATCGTCGACGCCACCGCGATCATCCCCGACCCGGCTCCCCGGCCCGCAGCTCACCATCGCCCGTGTCCCCGGTCGGAACCTGACAGCGGTGCGTGCGCATGAACACATGCTGTTGCCCCGCGACCGCGCAGCGGAACTCACCGACGCCACAGAAAGAAGTGAGCAGCTTTGTACTAAATCACTAAACAGCTAATCACTAGTAAATGTCACATTCACTACCAAGCTCGATGTTGCGCCTGTCAGATACACAACAAACCTCCGCCGACCAGTCGGCGGCGTCCGACGCATATGAGACACTCGGAGCATGACGGCGATCCACCCGATTGCCCCCGAAGACTCCAAAGCGCTCTTCGGGAACAGCTACATGCACACCGTGCTGGTCGAGATCACCCGGCACGGCGATGAACCGTTCTCCCCGAAGCAGATCATCGACGCCACCGGACTGCCCGGCGGGATCATCCACCCGCTCATCAAGAGGCTGAAGTCCAGGCATTTCATCGAGTACCTGGGCCGTGTGCCCGGGGAGAAGACCACGCTGTACCAGGTCCGCGACAACCCCTACATGCGCGCCGCCCGCGAGTACGCCGAAGCTGCGCCCGAGATCCCGCAGCATCGAGCCGCCAGCTAACCCACGGCGCCCCGGATCGACCCACAGCTCGGTCGCGACGACCGGTGAGCGACGTGTTCGACGTGCGTCGCGCCACCACGTGCCACCGCTGCCGAATTCGCAAGGTGCGGCGTCCAGAGCACACACTGGTGCGTTCTCCATGTTTCATGAATCTTGAATTTGATCTAGACTGGGTAGGTGCCAACCCTTGCCCGCGCGGCCGAGCTGTCGAAGGCGGTCTTCGGCAGCGAGCACATGCTTTCCGTGATGTGGCAGATCTCGCAGGCACCGGACGCAACGTTCAACGCTCCCGCCATCGAACGGGCCACGGGCCTGGCCGGGAGCATCGTGCACGGCATGCTCGCACGACTCAAACGCGCCGGCCTCATCGAGGTCGTGGGCCATCTCGAGGGAGAACGCACCCTCGCCTACCAGCGTCGCGACCATCTCGTATGGCAGGCGGCATCTCAACTCACGTCCGAGGTGACTGACACCCTGGGCATCGGAGGCCCCTATGACAGCTAGCCCCTCCACGACCGTCGCCGGGACGTCCGGGGTGAGTTGGCAAACCGGTGCCCATCGCGTCCACGTCGACCTCGAGCTTCACCTCCCGGAGATCCAGCGCCGCCGCGCCACAAACGCGGCGGGGTCTGTACAAGACCTGGACACTCTGCGGTTCCTGCTGACGCTCCCCGTCGATCAGCCCACCGCCCTCGCGGGCCTCGATGCGTACGAGCGGCGCCTGGCTCGGCGAGCCGTCCGCTGCGGGTTCGCCGAAGAGCGCGCCGTCGCCCGCAGCCAGTCCACTCTCATCCGAAGAGCGGAGCCTCCCGTGACGGTGCGGCTGATATCGGTGTTCGGCCCGTTCCGTCGCAGCACCCTGCAGTTGGCGACGACATTCGCCCCCTACGGGCGTCGTCGACTCGTCGTCCCCTCTGGACGGCTCGACGAGATATTGTTGCTCGAAGCAACCTTCTACGGTGTCGGCGTTACGGTGGCCGACGCCAACGGCGAGCGGACCGTCGCCGCGTCGGCGCCCTTCCAGCCCGCCCGGTTCACTGGCGCCTCCTGGCTGTTCGCTGAGCGCATCTACGGCCAGGCGCTCAGCTCAGCGACCGCCACCGGGCAAGTGTCGGCGGCATCGAGATCATGACACCCGTGTGCTGGGCGAGCCGAACATGCTCCGCTTCAGCCTCCGCCAGACGCTGATTCCACCACCGTGCCACTTGAGAGGTCCCCATCGAGGTGACGATACCTGCGATCTCGTCCAGCGCGGCCAGATTGTGCAGGTGAGCCCGGAGCCGATCCTCATCGGAGCCGGTGAACGAGTCCACCGCGCGTCCCTCACAGTGGCGACACGGGCACGGCCACGGAGTCGCGCTGGCGAACCACTTCAGGTGCATCTCGCTGGACCGGGCGAATCGCATCAGCTCCGGCATCAGCACGTGCGGCGTGCGATCACCAGGGCGACTCGAGTACGGTCGGCTGCCCGGCACCGGCAGGCGCCGCAGGCTCGGGATCTGCCCGATCACGGCCGCGCGAGCGCCGGACGCGAACGCATCGATGCCAGCGAAGTCCGCCCGCCACGGCACCGCACCCTTCACCTCGCCGAAGAACCGGCGATACGACTCCGGCGCCCCCTTGAGATTCAGAGGATCACCCGCCTTCGCTCCCAGCGCCAACGCCACCGGATGACGGCTCCGCGCGGCGACCGCGATCAACTGCGAGATGTGATCCGGCGTCGACCACTTCTGATGGACGGCCAACGGGAGGATCACGTCGTCGCGGTCGATATTGTCCGCAGCCGCGAGGACCGCCTTAAGCGCCCCCGGGTCTGCGACGTCCACAAACCCCGCTGGGATCACCGCGACCGCCGCGCCTGCATCGCGCTGCGCCTGGAGAGTCTCCTCCACCGTGGGCGCGATGAGCGCATCCACCGGTTCATCGATAATCAACGGGCGCTCGGCCGTCGCCGGAGCGAGCACCGAAGTCGGCTCGATAAGGAAAACCAAATCCTGATGCCGCGCCCGCAGGCGCCAGGCGGTCTGAAGAGCCGTCGGCCCCGACAACACCATGCCGCCGTGTTCCATGTTCACGTGCGGGGCGGTCTGCATCGTCTCACCGCCAGCCATCGTGAACACTCGCCCGCCCAAAGTGCGCTCGACCAGCGTGGCACCGGCGAGCGACTCACGCGTCGTCCGCGAAACCAGAGAGCTGTCGACCACCTCGATGTTGGCCCGATCGGTCATGCTGCGCTCCTCACGTAAAGGTCTTCGAACTCGTCCTGAACCAGGAACGCGTCGCGCGCGAGCTCTGCGACGCTCTCACCCTCATTCAGCCGCTGCTGCACCACCCGGTCGATCAGACCAGGATGTTCCTCGGCGATCGCTACCGGCTCTACGCTCCGATATCCGGCGCGGGAGAGCTCGATGTTCAACTGCCGGTAACGGCCCTCGCTGATCACATCCAGATCCACCGCACGCCGCAGCAGCGCCGCGATCGACACCCGCCACTTCGACTTCAACCGTGCCAAGCCCGGGATCGTCACCGGTGCCGCCGCCAGATCCATGCGCACATCCTGCGCCGGCATCAAGAACTCCGCCGCGAACCGATCCGCCTCAGACTCCTGCGTCTCCGACGGCACCTGATGCATCACCGCGTGCGCAAGCTCATGCGCCAGCGAGAACCGCTGCCGATCCGGCGGAATGTGATCTCCCAGCAGCACCACTGGTCGCTGTCCTTCCGGCCAGCTCACCATCGCATCGATCCGCTCCGACCCCAACGATCGCTTCACCACCACAACCCCGGCATCCTCCAGCGAGCGCACGAGGTCTTCCAGCGGACCGGACGCGATACCGATCGACGCACGCACCTCCTGCGCGATCTCCTCCGGAGTATCGAAGCCATCGGGCGGAAGCGGGTGCCGCACCAGCCGCACCGGCGTGTCTCCCGCGACGAGCCCCGTCACTTGCAAGTGCAGCAATTCCAGTTCTGCCCGCAACCGGTTCGCCACCGACAGGGGCAACGTGGAGCGCTTGCGATGGAACACATACGGCGCCGCTCCCTCATCCACCGGGACCGTCAGCAGCACCGGTGGAACACGCAGCACACCGCTCAGCTTCTCCAGGCGGTCGGGGTCCAACTCCACCAGCCCGGATTCCGCCTTCGACAGCACCGCTTGCGAGATCCCCGTGGCTTCGGACAACGCACCCTGCGTCCACCCACGCGCAACTCGGACCGTGCCGAGCATCACCCGGCCGGTCCGGCGATCAGAAGCAAACTCTGCCATGACTCCCATCTTAGTCAGCGCCTCCGACAATCGCGCGATCCATGTGCAGAAATATTCTCGCGTGTTGGATGTGAACAGCCCACTCTGACCGCGACCCCACGCCAGACCGGGTCGACGGAGATGAGCCGCCCGATCACGTCGATGCCAAATCCATCCACCGCACTTGGCCGAATGGCCAAGTGTAGGAACCGCTTAGAGATGTCCAGGATGCTCGCCATACTCCGCGGGGGGCCGGGGCGAAATGTCCACGATTCGATCGCGCAATCGTGCCACGACTTGTCCACTGGGCGGCTGCGCCGTGCGACTGTCTGAGCCGACGAGATCGCGCGGCAGCCACGGTCTACCTCGCGAAGCAGACGGTGTCGCCAGCAAGCCCATCGACGCGCAACTCGTACCGGACGTCGTCAAGGTCGGCGACGTTCCACTCGTCCGTGAAGGTGTGCGATTGTCCAGGCGCGACGTCCTCAGCGCCGTAGCCGGTTGGCCATTCGCCGTAGTTGATCACGGAAGTGTCCATGTCGGTCGCCGGAACTGCCAGAGCAAACAAAGAAGGGTCCCAGGTTCGGTCCTCCGATAGGTTCGCGATCGTTACCGTGAACACCGCGTTCGCCTCGGGATTGCTTCCCTCCGGAAGCGCGGTCGGTGGTTCCACCGTGATGGTGACCGGAATGTTTCCCTGTGTGTAGCGGAGCTCGATCGGGGCTGCGTTGCCGAATCCACCGCCGTCCTCACACCAATACGGCAGATCAACCGTCGCGGTCTCGGCGTCTTCCGGATCTGAGGCTTCTGGTGAAGGCTCCTCTTCGTCGGGGAAGGAATGGTAGTTGACCACGATGTTGACGTCGCGCTGAAAGACCTCGCCCTTTTCGAACGACGCGACGCCGCCGATCTCGACCTCGTCGACCTCCTCGGGCTTGTTTAGCCAGCCAGTGATGAGGTCACCAAGGGCGTTTGTCTCGATGCTCGTAAACCCAGCCGCCTCGAGCGCTTCGACCACATCCGTGTACATCTCACCCTCGAGATCCTTGGACGACGCTGGCATCCGCGCCTGGTCGGGCGGCAATGCCTCGGACTCCGACCCACTACACGCAGTGAGCGACAGAGTCATCGCGATCAGAAGGCTTGCAGCGAGAGCACGCATGGTCATCCCCGTCGTTCCCCAAATTCCCGAGCATCCGACGTTCGGACCCGATCACTGATGACCACCCTAGATGGGGCCCACCCCAACCCGACCACCTGCGACCGCGACATCCCCGGGTGATGCCGATAGTTTGCCGCGTAATGGTCCACGGCTGTCGGGCATACGTCGGCACGCTTCTGACCTCAGCCAACCCCTTCGGGGTTGGTATCGAATGCCGCTCCTTCAGCCCGAAACTCGGCCAGATGCTCGGGATCCATCGAATTGATCAACTCAGCGAGATGAAGCTGATCGACGAAAGGCTCGTGCTCGGCGCCGACCCAGGAGTGGATTGCGCGAGACCAAGCCTCAACCGAACGGTGGACAACCACCCCAATACGTCGTACGTAAATGTCGGGCGCATCCCACGAAACGGATAGGTGGGTGGAGTCCCCATGGGCGACCGCGGAAAGTGACGAGTAGAGGGCACCAACGGCCGGAATCTCGCTTAGGACACGCTGCGAGTATTGATAGCTCGTCTTGGCGTGGGAGCGGCCGACCGTGACGACAGCGACGTCGTCTTGCGCCTTCCCCCGCTTCTCACGGCGCTGGACACGCACCTGCTGATCCGCAAGCTCGACAATCAGCATCTCGCGGATTCGAGTCGCGCGCTCAGCGACCTGCGCACCGGATGTGGCGATGAGATTCTCTAGCCCTCGAAAGAGCGAGGCGTAGCTGCGCGCGGCGCGTTCGTCGACGTCTACATCGGCGAGCATCCAGCTGGAACCTGCTGCCACTTCGGCGATTCCGCGAGCTATCAGCGTGGCGGGGAGCGTGTAGAGCGTGTCGGCATTCATCACGACCTCGAGGCCGCGCAGATGTGACCGGAGGGCGTTGCTGGTCGTCTCCACGTACTCAACTCGCTCGTCGAAGGCCCGATGGTGCAGCCTGTTCGATGCCGCGTCCAAGTCCTGGGCATATGCCGTTGCCGACTCGGCTGCCAGCATTCGGTTCGTGAGGCCCTTGATTGTGCGCTCGACGTGCGATCGCGATTGAACGAGTACTTCGCGCGCTGCAGCCGCCACTACCTGGAGCCGTTCCTCATCTCCGTCCACACTCTGATGATGGCTCAGGTCGCAGCGGCGCAGCGCGACCGGCTCTCACCCGCGTGGCGGGATGCCCGGCTGATAGCCTCCATGAACTGGATGCGGGCATGGCGTCCTTCCTCGAGGAGTACTGATTTGGCATGACCCACCTGCGCCTCAGCAATCCGCCTGGCTCGCGATTCACGACCTGCAACGGTCGCAACTACTTCAGCCATCCCCACCATCGAGACCGCGGGATGTCGAACACGAAGTCGATCTGGGCGATCGCAGATGAGGTCGAGTGCCACGTCTTTTGCGACACCGAGACCAGGGAGTCGGCGAAGGTCGCCGCGCCATCGCAGGTGTGGGCGGTAGCCGCTGACCTTACACAGCCGTTCGGCACGAGGGGCGAGGTTCTCGCCAGATTCTTGCCACCGCAAGCGGGATCTGCCGATTGGCACGGTCACCCAGTTGGAAAGGGGAGCCCCGGAACGACCAAGACCGCGCCGGCCGATGTCATTGCGGACTGGGAGGCCAGCGGTTTGGTGTCACATGCACTCGCCAAGAAGTTGCGCAAGCAGGTGATGTGATGGACATCCGTCGCCTCACTTTGAGGATTCCCGGGCTATGGGAGGACGCCTGGCTATATAGAGAGAATCTTCTCGTTTGGGACCGCCGTGGGCAGCTCTTCTACGTCCCGATCCACACACTTTGGAGGCGAGTCGAGCAAGCACGGGATCATCACCATGCTGTCTTGGCCGACCACCTTGTGTTCCGAAGCGAACGGAAGTCCTCTCACGAGTTTCAGGGTCTACTCGCCATCCCATCAGTGAAGCGCGAGTTCGTTGCGCCGCTCACAATGACCGCAGAGGTCATAGTCGAGATCGACGCCTCCGACTTCCGGCAGGCTTCGATCGAGGCGACGCCTGGCAACCTCACCGACACCGTTGCGTACGGCAACAGGCTCTTCACGACGAGTGATGCCGGCGTCTTCGAGACGCAGTTCGACGCTCGCTACGACGAGGGCTCCCCGCTTCTTCAAGTGCACTCGGCTCCAGCGACCGCGATCGTCGCCGGAAACGGACAGTTCGCGGTCTCACTTGGCGAGGTTGGCTTGCTGTCCCGCGAGGTGGGATTCGGAGACGGTTACGGGTGGATCGACTCGGCACAGGAAGCGATCCTCGAGACGCTGGCACCGTACTCACGCCACGTCACACGATCCTCCGTTCACCTGGTCAACTATGGTGAGTCACCCATCCCGGACTTCATCCGTGCCACGACGCACATAGAACGCCGTCCAAATGGTTTCACGGAGAACATCATCACCGAGTTCAGTGAACCGGCCTCACTCGATGAGTCGCTCCGCCAGGTGGTCGGACAAGACATCACCTCGGATGAAGTCCGGTCAGGTGAGGCGTTTGATGTTCTAGGCAACGCGAACTACCGGCTTCTCATCCAGATTGGCAACGAGGTCAGCGTGCTGAACATGCTTGCAACACGCGACCGGCCCCTTCGGGTTAACCCGTACCGCCGGATCGATGTCAGCAACGAGACACCAAGGACCCTCAACCAAGCTCTCTCAACGCAGGCGTTGCGCTCGGGGTTCCTCGTCGAGCACGTGGGCGGCGTCCACGTTCTTGGCGACTCAGGCGTTATCGAACTCGCGAACGAACTAGTCGTGCAGGCTCGCACTTTCCCAGCCTCCCGCCGCTACGTCGACACGGTTGTCTTGGTGCGAGAAGGCAGCTTGGATCTTGTTGGCTTCATCGACCTTGATGGGACAGGCGTCTAAGCCAAGTAATGACACCCTCCAGGAGGAATGCCATACCGATTAGGCCATACCGACATGCGTTCGCGGGAACGCTGGATCGGTGGCGAAGCGGACCAGACCCGAGGATGCGGCCTGGAGTGACTACGCCGGCCAGCTCGCCACGAACCTTCAACGACTTCGCCACGAGCGCGGGCTCAGCCAAGAGGACGTCGCGTACCGGTCCGGACTGACGCGCTACACGTATCAAAAGTACGAGAAGGGCGAGTCGAAGCCGGGCACGCCGGCGAATCCGACGATTCGCACGCTGCTCGCGATGTCGCAGGCGCTCGGCGTCGAGCTCACCGAGATCCTTCCGCCGGACGCGCCGGATCTTCGACTCCGCTGATACCGAAGGCGCGCGACAACTCGAGACGCACTCTAACGCCGAGCTCGGTGAGAGCGAGGGGCTGACCTCGAAACGCGCGCTGGATCAGCGGTCCGCCGGCATCGACCCCGATGCGCCTCATCTGGTTCGCGAGGATGCTGAGTGTCACTCCGAGCTCGGTCGCGGCGGCTGTCATCGTGTCGTGACGGGCGACGATGAGGAATCGTTCGGCTCGCTGTGTGGCGTCCTGTCCGACGAGGATCCGGCGCAGCAGCGGCGAGTCGCCAGCGCGTGGATCAACCCGGATCGCGGTCGCTCTGCTCGCGCTGCCGCGGGCCCGGCGCGGGATCCCCGCGGCCTCGAGATGGCGGTTGATCGTGGTCATCGTCACGCCGACTTCGGCAGCGATCTCGGGGATGGTCTGACGCTCGTCGATGTAGCGGCGCCGCAGCCACTCCACATCGATGTCAGCCCTCCGTCGACCGATGCGTGTCTCGAGGCCGGCGTCCTCGAGCACGCGGCTGACGGTCTGACGAGCGACTCCGTGTTCGAAGGCGATCTCTCGCACCGACCGTCCCGCGGAGTACGCCGCGACCGCGCGGGTGGGTCTCACCGCGGCCCGGGCGGCGCGAGCTTGCGGCCATTCGCTTCCACCCGACGCAGGGACGTCAACGACGAAACCGGCGAGCTCTAGGTCCGGCATCCATTCCACTGGCTCGTCGATGTGCCGCGCCTTCAGGAATCCAGCAGCGGTGTCGTTGAGCGCACCGGACACGACCTCCGGCAATCCGTCGCGGAACGAGCGAACTTCGGCGAACGAGGGGAAGCCCGGCTCTTGAGCGAAGGGCGCCCGCGCCACGCGATTGCCGCTGAGCAGGGCGAAGAGGTACGCGCGAGCGGTCTGCCACCGCCGATCCCCACCGGGCAGGACGTTCGCCGCCCGGCAGATCTCGCGCCACTCGTCGCGGGGCAGGATGCCGGAGTAGTCGATGGCCCGCCGGCGTGCGAAGTCGATCGGTGTTGAGGTCTCATCGAGGAACGCAGCGAGCCGAGCGATCGCGCGGATGGTGTCGGCCTCGGGTCCGTTGCGGCCGAGAGACCGCATGACGTGGCTGACCTGGCGTCCCTGAGCTGCGGGATCGAGGAGCGTGATGGCCGAGCCGTGAGTGAGGCGGGTGCCCACGAAGACCACGGCCGCCGCCAGCGCACCGCCGGCGATCTCCGCATCCAGGCGCCGCGGTGCGAGGCGTGAGGTCCATTCGGGCCACAGGACGGCGGGGAGCTTTGCGGCTCGCGCGGCCGGATCCACCACCGACATCGTCACCGCCTGAAGGGTCGCAGTAGGACGCCTCATTCGTCCGAGCGCACGGCTCACGTGATCGCGCAGTGGCGGGGAGTAGTGGTCGAGCGCGGTGTGGACGCTGACGCGTCCGCGCAGCAGGTCAGTGATCCGGGCGCCTGACTGTAGCGCCACGAAGGCGATCGTGTTGCCGAGAGCAACTTCTCGGGCAGCGCCTGGCCGCAGATCCACCTTGCCGGTGCGGTTGTGAGACGCGATCAGGCTCACGTCAACCTGACCCGCAGGCATCCACTCGAAGTGCTCTCCGTCGACGAGCGCCTGTCGTGCCGCTCGTGACAGCAGCAGCATGTCGGACAGCACCTGGACGGTGCTCGGTCGCCCGTCGGCGTAGATGCCGAACTCGCCGACGCCGGTGGCGATGACCCTCAGGATCGCACGTTGCGCCTCGCGAGTCTCGGTGTCCGCCGCCACAAACTCCTCGCTCGTGGTGAGGTCGGCGCCGCAACGCGCGCCAAACGCTGGCGATTCGGTCGGCGGTCTGTTGTGACAGTGCCCGGGTTCCGGAACGAGCGTGAGGGGATGCGCGAGGAGCCGGGGAGGCTGGGCGCATCCCGGGCACCTGTCGACGAGGAGACGCCTGTGGCGTGGGCAGGCGAACCCGAACGGGAACTGCCAAGAAAGGCGCCAGCGGCCTCCCGAGTCGGCGAGACACTCGGGGCAGTAACGGGCGGCAACTCCCGTGGCCGGACAGGACGCGCTGATGCGTCCCTGAGGTGTGAGGCGGATGGCGTTCGCGGCGAACATGGTGCGGGTCATCGCACGGAACTCGTCACCCGACCGGCCGGTCGTCAGCTCGAGATTGCGCAGTTGCTGGGGTTCGAGCGCGGTGGACCACGCCCGTGAGGACTGGGATCCAGCGGCGGGAACCTCGTCGCTCCCGATCAGTCCGAGCGCTCGAGCCATCTCGCCGACAGTCGCCCCATAGCTGTGGGCCATGAACTCTACCCACGAGTCGAAAGGTTCATCTGGGAGCGGCATCGCGACGTGGAACAGGCGTCGGAGGCTCATGCGACGGACCGAGGCTTGCTCCGTTTGGCGGCGGCGAGCTTCTTCTCCTCGAGCTCCATCGCAACGACCTCCCGCGCATCCTCGGCCGCCACGTCGATGTCGATCTCGTCCAGCACCGCACGGGTCAGTTCCTCAGTGCCGTCACGCATGGCGTGCACGGCACCGAGGGTGATCAGCTTGAAGAGCGAGCCGATCATTCCGGTTGAGCGTTCGTAGAGGTAGTCCGCTTGCTCACGGAGCATGTGCGGTCGCGCGTTGGCCAGCACGAGGCGCGCATCGATCGCGCCCAGCAAGGTCATCCAGGTCTTTCGGTGCTCACCGACCGGGTGCGCGAATGGCGGGAGGGTCAGGCGTGTCCAACGCCGCGCGATCTGCGACATCACGAGCTTCTTGTCGGTCTTGCTTTCGCTGAGCAGTCCTGTGCTGCTCATGTTGACGCCGGTGAAGAGGAAGGTTGCCGGGTACTCGTTGGCGAGCCACTTCAGCTCGTTGGCCAGCGCGACTCCCTCGTCGGTGTGGATCTTCAGGAAGTGCACGTCGTCGACGATGATCAACCGCGTGCCGTGACGGCGGACCGACTCGGCTGCCAGCGCAGCCAGGTTTCGGTTGCGCAGGTATCGGCTCCTAGAGGCGTCGGCGGAAGGATGATTGTAGAAGTTCAGGATGGACTCGTTCAACGCGCGCGTCGTCGTGTTTCCGGAGAACGCCACTCTGCAGACGGGGATGTGGAGCGTCTGCCCGTCGTCGAAGTCACGCCCGTGCCGCAGGATCTGCCGTTGGTGGAAAGCTCGCCCGAACGCGTCGACTGCGGTGGTCTTGCCCAGTCCGGGTGGCGAGTCGATGACTGCGGCGCCCTTCACCCGTGACGGGCCCTGTTGGTTCGCATCGAGCAGGTCCCAAAGGCGTCCGTTCAGCCTCACGACCTGCGGAGTCTTCACCAGGAAGTTCGCGTGGTATCGCTCGCGGTGGTAGTCGTAGGCGACACGCGCGTCCTCGCTGAGCTGCTCGATCTGTTTCACCGACAGCCGCTCGGGCTGCTCAAGGGCTGGCGCTTCGGCGAAGTCCCGCCACCCCTCCCAGCGAGAGAGGAGTTCGTCGCGCTCGAGCGGAAGGATCACAGGTCCTCCAGGAGGTCGATGTCGTCGAGGTCCTCGTCGACGAGCTCGTCAGCGGTGAGGGCGAGAGGATCGTCGTTTTCGCTCGCCGGTGCTGGTGAGAGCGAGACCATGCCCAGCTCCTCGCTCAGATCCGGTCCAGCCACTTGCTGCGCGATCTGCTTGGCGATGTGCGGGAAGAACGGGCTGTCCGGGCCGTCCGCGGTCTCAGCGAGCTGGGCGGCAAGTCGCGCGCTGATGCGCTTCTCGGCGGGCGTGCTCGCACGACCTGCACCCCATCGTTCGAGGAGTTCACCGAGCACTTCGGACACATTCACACCGTTGCGACGGTCGAGAGCGATGCCCTTCGCGTACTCCAGCGCGTCAAAGCTGAACGGCACCGGGACCTTCGGCGCGTGCTCCCAACGCAGCACGTGCCAAGCGTTGTCGTCGGGGTCGTTGAAGTAGATCTGCGAGAAGTCGTCGGGGTTCACCGAGAACTGCCACTTCCGCTTGCTCTTCGCCATCGCCCGCGATCGGTCGTAGTACTTCCCGACGATGTCGCCGTTGTAGCGGAGCGTGCTGATCTCGACGCCGTAGTGATTGAACTTCCGCTTGACCACCGGGAGCATCTCCAACAGCAAGTTCGGGTTCGCCGGCACGCGGATGCGACCGGCCACGGCCACGCCCTGCTCGAACTTCTGCGCCGGGCTCATCTTGGCCGCGGGCAGCTGCGAGTCGACAAGTCCGTCGTGCGGGCGAACGTGGTAAATCGTCGCGATCCACTCCCGCAGGATCTGCTCCAGTTGCGGGATCGTGTAGACGGCTTCCACCTCGGGCGCCTCACCCCTAGACGCGATGTCTGAGCCCTTGTAGCCGGGTAGCTCTTGCAGCACCTCGTTGATGGTGCGGAACCACCGTTCCACCCACGCCTTGTCGGTGCCGGTATAGACGTGTGCGGGCTGGATGGAGATCCCGAGCCGCTGGCACACGCTCGCGACATGGATCGACATGAACGGCTTGCCGTGATCGATGATGATCGTGTCGGGAAGGATGCCGGGACGGCGGAACCGCAGCGCCTTGAGGTTCTCGACGTCGATGACGATGTTCTCCGGCACGCCATGGAAGGGCCAGGTGGCTCGGTCGCCCCACTCGGCCGGCATCTCGCGGGGTGAGAGAGCCTCCATCAGCACGCCCGCCACGTCGACCGCCTTGGTGGAGATGGGTGCAAGACGGAGGCCTAGGATGGATCTGTCGTAGAGGTCGAGGGCGACGGTCAGCTCGGCGCGCATCCACTTGCCGGTAACGGGTGCGACGCCGAAGACGTTGAGAGGCGTCGTGTCAAGAACGACGTACTCACCAGGTCTCGTCGCGACCAATCGTCCGTACGGCACGGGCGGCCGCGTTTCGATGGATCGCTGGGCCCGCATGCTGGCGCCGAACGTGCCCTTCCCGCGGGTGAGCTCGGCGACCGCGTCACGAGCGCTGGACTCAGAAGGTATCCGCACCTCGACATCCGGGTACTCGCGCTTGACCCTCGCCAACACGATGGCGAGCGTGGTCGTGACACTGCGCTTCGCGCCGCGGACGTTCTCCTCGACGACGCGTCGGCACATGTCGACCCAGCGCGGATCGAGCCCGGAGAGCGCCGGCGTCCACGACGTCTTCCGGAAGTCGAGCAGCGCGAGATCCTCGCCTTCGTCGAACCGATCGACCCACCGCTTCAGCGTCTTCGGGCTGACGCCAAGCTCTGCGGCCTTGGCGCGACGCCGCTCGTGGATGGTCGTGAGCTTCGGGTTGTACTCCGGTCGCGGCTCGTGCGGTTGAGCAAGAGTCGGCATCCCCGACGCGAACCCGGTGCGCATCTCTCGGACGTGCGCCGCCTTCCGCCGTGCCTCGTCGCGTTGCTCTTCCGTCGCGTCCGCCCAGATCAGGGCGAGCGGTGTGAGTACGACCTCCTCGGACGGTATCCCGAACGCATCCGTGGCGTCGCGCAGAAGCTCGACGAGTCGCACGCGTCGGGTCTTCTTCGCGCCGTCGACCAGGACAACAGCGTCGCCCGCGATCTCGATGACAGTGCACAGACTGCCGTCGAACGAGACGGTGCTGCCGATGCGGATGTCGAAGGTGTGGCTCATGGCGTCTCCAATGCGGTGTGGTTGGCAAGGGCAGATGTGAGGTCGCAGAGAATCGAGCGGCGCCAGAGCAGGTGGAGCACGACCGCTCGCGCATAGGGGATGTCATCCAAGGCGGCCCCGGCGCTCCGCATGGCCGCGCCAAGTGTGGGCGTCTCGCTGATCGTCGCCTCGACGACTTCCACGTCGCGCCGGGGGAACTGCCAGAGGCGTCGATACCCCGCAAGGAACCGGACGTTGGAGAGCAGCGCTGGGTCGGGCTCGGTGACGAGCCGATATCCCCATCCGCGGGATTGGATGATGTCGCCCGCCCACCGGAGTGCACCCGCGATCTCCGGGTCTTCCAGCCGACGCTTCGGCTTGACCTCGATCACCGTGAAGCGATGGTCATCGTGCTCGATCATGTAGTCGGGCACGTAGCTTCGCTCAACACCGTCTCGATCGGCGATCAACTCGAACGGCTGCGATGCGATCCGAACCGCCCGATGGTCGAAGTCCTCGAGGAGAAGCGCCGCGAGCTCGAGGCGACTCTCGTACCCGAGGAAGCCTTCCGTGGTGGCGCACCAGTAGCGCCCTGGGTAATGCCGCTGTCCCCGATGCCAGCGGAACGTCCGCCGAGGCTCGGCCTCGAAGACGTGTCGAGCCTCGAGATCCGCGAGTTTGCCCCGCTCGAGGTCATTCCCGTCGAGTCGCAGCGTGTACTGCGGTGGCGATGTTGGCACGTCAACTCCTACGAGTCGCGAACAATGAGTCATAACTCTTGATTCGTTAACGTACGAAGGTCTCTACCGTTCTTGAGGTTCGACACGCGGGTCGAGTTCTTCGCGTTGGAGTTCTCTCGCATGCCGATGGCTGCAAGCAGTGAATGTGACATTTACGCTGGGGAAGTCAGATACACAACACGCGCCACGCCGTCGGACCACGCCCTGCGATGCTCCTGCTGCGCTGAGCGCCTCATGCGAAAATGAGGCGGTGGAGACCGTGCCGAGCGAACAGAGCGAGGAGCTTTCGAAGCTTGCCTTCGGGAGCAACCACATGCTCGCGCTCATGGCCGAGATCGCACGGTCTCCCGACGGAAAGTTCTCCACGCCCTCCGTCGCAACCGCCACGGGGCTGTCGACCAGCACCATCCACGCCCTACTGAAGCGCCTCAAGCAGTTGGGGCTTGTCCGGCGAACGGATGAGGTCACCCCCGAGCGGATCAGGATCTATCAGCGCGCAGTGCACCCGACATGGGACTACGCACTACGGCTTGAAGCAGAGGCAGACGCACGCGCAGCCGGAACTTTCACCATCCAGTGGGAAGCAACGACGGCGCGTCGCTAGTAGACGCTCACGAAGGTCCTCGGATGCCTAATCAGTATGGCATCCTTCCTCTATGAGCGTTGCCGAGGACCACTACGAGGCATTCGCGACTGCGGCTGAGGACCCGTACCTCGGCGCCCTCCTTGGGACAATCGATGAGCCTGGCGGAACCTCGACTGCCAATCGCGCCGGCAGGCTCACGCTGGCCTGGTGGGACGAACATGGCAACGGACCCACGTGCGCCGAACTCATCGAAGCGGTCTTCGAGATCGACGATTGGGATGCCGCGATCGAGGATCCCGGACGAACACTCTTCGAACGCCACGAACAGCGCGACCTGCTTCAGCGATGGCTCATCAGCTACTGGACTCGGCTCGGAACGATCGCGTTCGTCCCGGGATTCGACGACATCGTCCGGCCAGGACGCGTCGACGTGATCTCCGAGGCGCACCGAACCGAGTCCGAGTAGATTGGCCAGTTCGGATCGAGGAGGACGCGTGCGAGAAATCAACATCGGCGGGCGCTCCATCACGGTCTCCCACGTCGAGACCGAGACGACGGAGTATGGCGAGATCCAGCGCTACCGCATCGATGTGCCTGGCTCGGATGCCGTCAGCCACCTGTCGATCCTGCGCTCGTCGCCAAACGTCGATGCGCGTGTCGTGGCGTCGGTGATCGACACCGAGCTGCTGCTCGGCTACGAAGGGAGCGCAGAATCCGGCCTCCTGCGCGATCCTGGCATCCGCGCCTGGCGCGACCAACACCGCGCACTCATCGAACACGCGCTGAACGGGCTCCGCGACGAGATGAAGGACCTTCCTCCCGAGCCGGTGAGCGACGCGCAACGGCTCCTCCTGCGCGCCTTCGACATGAACGGCGACGACGAGGTACGCGGTGCTTGACTATCCGACGTTCGACTTCGACCAAGTCGACTTCGTCACCTCCGACAACCACTTCAGCCACGCCCGCATCAGCGAACTCGCCGGTCGGCCATACTCCACCGTCGACGAGATGAATGAGGATCTCGTGCGCCGGTGGAACGACACGGTGTCGCCCGACAGTGTCGTCCTCCACCTCGGCGACGTGGCGCTCGGCCCGATCGAAGAATCGATCGCGCTCACCGCGCGGCTCAACGGGCGCCGGCTGCTTGTGCCCGGGAACCACGATCGCGTCTCACCCGCGACCCAGTCGAAACGGGCGATCGAGCGATTCCTGCCCATGTACGAAGCGGCGGGCTGGGAGATCCTCCCCGAGGTCATCGAGGGCACCCGCCGCGGGTACAGGATCCTCGCCTCGCACTACCCCTACGCCGGCGACAGCCAGGAACAGGATCGACACACGTCGCATCGCCCACGCTGGGACGACGGCATCCCGCTCATCCACGGGCACACCCACGCGCGGGACTATGGCCCGAACGGGTATCAGTTCCACGTGGGCGTCGACGCGCACGACTTCGCCCCGATCCCGTTCAGCGTCATCGACGCCTGGATCCAGAGCCTGCCCGGAATCGAGACACGGCTGCAGACAGCGATCCGCGAAGCTCGAGAGGTCGTTGCCGACCTCGACGACACGCCCCCACTCAACATGGACTTGATGTTCTTCATGCAGGCGTACGACGAACTTCACATGCACCTCGAAGAGCTGCTGGCGGCCGTTGACGAAGTCGGGCACCTCGATGGCGACGAGGGCGAGGGTTCCCGATAGGATCGGCCATACCCGGAAAAATCCGGCTCAATCCGCATGGGGGCGTGAATGTCAGAGCCGTGGCTCTCTGCCGACGACATCGCTGAGCACTTGGGCGTGACCAAAGACACGATCTACGCCTGGATCTCAGACAAGGGGATGCCGGCGCACAAGGTCGGGCGCCTGTGGAAGTTCCAGGCGAGCGAGGTCGACGACTGGGTGCGCAAGGGGGATGCCGGATCGCCGGACTGAGGGGGCTTGGATGTCCGTGGTCTGCCATATCCTGATCGACTTGCCAGCTGAAGGAGTGAACGAGAGTCGTGTCGACATCATCGCTATTTGATCTCGTCCGCGTTGGCGCGACGCTTACGGGGCTGGCGGGGCCCGAGCCGGTCAAGATCATCGCGGTCGAACGACTAACAGACGACTCCGCGAACGTCACATATCGGACCGACAATGGCGTAGCCGAGAAGATCGTCTTCGCCAATGCCATCTCGCAAGTGCGCGAGGTCGTCGCTGGGCAGGTGTTTAGTTTTGACGCCGACCCGAACTCGTTCCTCCTTGCGGCCGAGGCGCGTCGGATGAAACTCGCGTACCTGTTCGACCCGCAGGCTGCGCTCGGCACGAGTGACGTGCAACCGCTGCCGCATCAACTTCGAGCCGTGTACGAGCTCATGCTCCAAAAGCAACCCCTTCGCTACGTACTCGCTGACGATCCGGGTGCGGGAAAGACCGTCATGGCGGGGCTGCTGATCAAGGAACTTCTCCTTCGTGGAGATGCGGCGAATGTCATGGTCGTCTCCCCGGGTGTGCTCGTCGACCAGTGGGACGAGGAGATGCGGGAGAAGTTCGATCTGGAGTTCGAGACGCTCACCCGCGACAAAATCCTCCACGAGGGGAACCCGTTCGCACGAGGTGGGCTCTGGCTGGCGCGGCTCGACGTTCTCGCGCGCAATAGCGAAGGCATTCTCGATAAGGCCTGCGAGATCGACTGGGACCTCATCATCTTCGACGAAGCTCACAAGATGTCGGCATCGGTGTGGGGCAACGAGGTCAAGAAGACCAAGCGATACCAGATGGCCGAGCAACTCGGGAAGCATACACGCAACCTGCTAATGATGACGGCGACGCCGCACTCTGGCAAGGAAGAGCAGTTCCAGCTATTCATGGCGCTGCTTGACTCCGACCGCTTCGAAGGTGTCGCCCGAGAGGGTAGTCGCAAAGCGGACGTCTCCGATCTCATGCGCCGCCTGGTGAAGGAGGAGTTGCGCACATTCGAGGGCACGCGACTCTTCCCCGAACGGTTTGCGTTCACGGTCAAGTACGAGCTCTCGCAAGCCGAGAAGGAGCTCTACGTCGCCGTCACCGACTATGTCCGCGAGGAAATGAACCGCGCAGACGCGATCGAGGGCGACAACCGTCGTCGGACTGCGGTCGGGTTCGCGCTTACGACGCTCCAGCGTCGCCTTGCCTCATCACCAGCAGCTATCCACCGTTCGCTTGAGCGCCGCAGGGCAAGGCTGGAATCCGAGCTGCGCGAAGCGCGCATGTACGCCGCTGTGAAGTCGGATGCGCCCGATGTTCCTGAGGATTGGGACGACCTCGAAGATCTCACCGACGAAGAACGTGAAGCCCTCGAGGATCAGGCGATCGCCGGCGCAACGAATGCGCGCACACCCGAGGAACTCGAGACCGAGATACGAGTCGTTGATCGACTCCTCGTCAAGTCGTCCGCAGTGAAGTCGTCGCCGACCTACGCCAAGTGGGATGCCCTGCGTGACACCCTGGACGACGCCGACGAGATGCGCGACGACACCGGCACCCGCCGCAAGGTGATCATCTTCACCGAGCACAAGGACACTCTCGACGACCTAGTCATGCGTCTGACGCAGCACCTCGGTCGAGACGACGCCGTGATTACCATCCACGGCGGCACCAAACGGGAAGACCGCAAGAAGGCGAAAGAAACCTTCGAGCAGAACGAGCGTTGCGTCTTTCTCATCGCCACCGACGCTGCGGGCGAAGGCGTGAACCTCCACAAGAACGCCCACCTGCTGATCAACTACGACTTGCCCTGGAACCCCAACCGCATCGAACAGCGCTTTGGGCGAGTGCATCGCATCGGTCAGCCCAACACGTGCTTCATGTGGTCGCTCGTCGCCGACGACACACGCGAGGGCGACGTGTACACGCGGCTTCTTGAGAAGCTGGAGGAGCAGCGCGCCACGCTCGGCGGGCGCGTCTACGACGTCCTCGGTCAGCTCTTCCAGGGCAACGCACTGCGCGACCTCATGATCGCGGCCATCCGAGAGGCAAACAGGCCCGACCGCCAGCGTTACCTCACCGAAGTCGTCGACCCCAAGATCGCAGACGGCATCCCCGAACTGCTGAAGGCGAACCAGCTCGTGCCCGCCGCGATGAGCGACACCGAGATCGACGACATGAGACGCGAGATGGAACGTGCCGAGGCAGCTCGGCTCCAGCCTCACCACGTCGAGGCCTTCTTTCACCGGGCGTTCGCTGACGTGGGCGGGCAGCTTCGCATGCGCGAGAGCCACCGCTTCGAGATCAAGCGAGTGCCTGGCGAGATCAAGGAGCGCGACCGCGTTACCGGCTACGGCCAGCCCGTGGTCGACGAGTACCACCGCGTCACCTTCGACCCAAAGTACGTCCGAGTAGACGGCAACAACCACCTCGCGACGCTCCTGCACCCGGGCCACCCGCTGATGTCGGCCACGATGAGCGTCGTCTCCGACCGCTACATCGATGCACTCCGTCGCGGAGCGGTCCTCGTCGACCGCTCTGACCTGACGACTCAGCCTTACGTTGTCAGCCTCCTTGAACACGACGTCACCGACGGACGCATCGCGCTGGATGGGCATCCTCGTGTCGTCTCGCGTCGTGCCCAGTACGTCCGTATCGACGAAGACGGAACCATCACGCCTCTCACGGGCTCGCCGATTCCGAACTTCGAGGTCCCGACCGACAACGAAGTGGCAGCAAGCCGAACGCTGCTCGGCGAGCCTTGGGCCCAGGCATCCGATCTCGATCGTCGCGTCATTCGCGAGGCATCGGTCACGATCGCTCGGCAGCATGCTGACGAAGTCAGCCGGCGCACCATCGAGCGCATCGACAAAACGGAGCGCCTCGTGCGCGAGCGGCTGACGCGGGAGATCAACTATTGGGACCGCCGTGCCTTCGAGCTGAGCGAGCAGGAGCGAGCCGGCAGGAAGACCCGCCTCCCGGCATCTCAAATGCAGGAACGGGCCGAGGCCCTGGCCCGTCGACTCGACCGGCGGCTCAAGGAACTCGAGCAAGAACGTGACATCTCGGTTCGCCCGCCCCGAGTTACCGGCGCGTGCCTGGTCGTCACGCAGGGATGGCTGGATGCTCAAGCTGACCCCGAGGGCGCGGCTGACCGCGCCAGAGAGACGACACGCGTGGAGCGCCTGGCTGTCGATGCCGTCCTCCGAGTGGAGAGCGCGCTCGGGCACAATCCGACAGAGATGCACCACAATAATCCCGGCTACGACATCGAGTCCGACACTGGGCGGAGTCTCGACTTCATCGAGGTGAAGGGCCGCGTCGTCGGCGGCCGAACGTTCGTGCTGACAAGGCAGGAAGCGGTCACTGCCCTGAACAAGGCCAGCCATTCGGTACTCGCCCTCGTCCAGGTCGCAGAGGATGACACGACGACAGTGCGTTATCTGCGACACCCTGTGAACCAGCCCATCGATCCACGCGCGGCGCGCGTGGAATACGACTGGGAGCCCTTCTGGAACGACGCAACGGAAATGAGCCAACAGTGACCGAGACAGCCCGAAAGAAGAAGCTGATCGAGGTTGCCCTGCCGCTCGACGCCATCAACGCTGCGTGCAAGGCAGATAAGGATCGAAAGACCGGCACGATCCGAAACCTCCATAAGTGGTTCGCGCCCATGCCGCTCCCGGCCTGGCGAGCACTTTTGTTCGCGGCACTTGCGGACGATCCAGAGGATGACAACCATCGGGTCTACCTTTTGGACCTGATCGAGCGCCTCGTGAAGAACGGCGCCGACTTGCCTGACACCTCGGACTTGGCTGAGGCGCGAACAGTTCTGGCCCAGCAGTATCCGGACGGCCTGCCAGTCGTTATGGATCCCTTCTGTGGCGGGGGCTCGACCCTGGTTGAGGCGCAGCGGCTGGGGATGGAGACTTACGGAAGCGACCTCAACCCGGTCCCCGTGTTGATCAGCCGCGTCGTCTCGGGGATCTTGCCCGAAGTTGCCGGGCAGCAAGGACTACAAGCATCGGTGGGCGCGAGTCGTGTGAAGCCCGGTGAACTCTTTGCCGCAATCGGTTCCCAGGCGTCGCCATACTCGGGCCTTGTTGCTGATGTCAGGCACTATGCAGAGGCGATCGAGCGGGATGTGCGAGCACGCCTGGAGAGTCACTATCCATCGAACCTGGGAGAGAGAACCGTCGCGTGGATCTGGGCCCGCACCACGATCTGCCCGAACCCCGCCTGCGGGTTTGAAACCGTGCTCACGACATCATGGTGGTTATCGAAGAAGAAGAATGACTTTGCTTGGATTGAGCCTTCAGTGGTGGCCGGATCATTGGAACTGAAGGTGCGCCAGGAGCCAAAGCTTGGTCTTGTCGCGGAGTCCCCGAAAACCGCGCGCGGCGCAAACTTCACGTGTGTGGCTTGCGCAAACACGATCAGCGAAGCCGAGGTTGATGCGAGGGCCGCCCAGCAAGGGCTCGGTCTGCGCCTCGTCGCGGTGGTTGCCGAGAAGGGTCGCCGCCGCATCTATCGAGAGCCCACCGAGAGTGAGGTCTCCGCCGCGAGAGTGGATCTGGGAGACCTCGACATTCCCGACGGCGTTGCTGTGAGTGACGGTGGCAATCGCCGACGTTTCGGCTTGAACACACAGGCCGACCTGTACACACCTCGTCAACTGCTGACTTTGAGCGCATTTGCGGACGAGGTAGCGGCGACCTATGACCGCGTCTTGCGAGATGGGGGAACGCCGGAGTGGGCACGCGCAGTCACAGCCGTCTTGGCGCTGGCAGTGGGCCGCCTTGCGATGAGCAACTCCAGCCAAGCGCGAGTGACCATCCGAAACGACGGGACGACGACGCGGTTCAACGCTGCGTTCGGACGCAACGACCTCCCGATGACGTGGGACTTCCCCGAGCTCAATCCGCTAGGAGAGTCCGGCACCTGGCTCGGCTCAATGCCGACGATCCTCGACTCGCTGGATTTCCTGCCTAGTGGTGTGGGCAGGGTCGACAAGGCGGACGCGCGGGTGGTTCGGTCGGATCGCCCTTCGCTGGTTGCCACCGACCCGCCATACTTTGACGCAATCGGTTACGCGGACCTATCCGACTACTTCTATGTGTGGCATCGAAGGTGCTTGAGGCGTGTCTTCCCCGACCTCTACGGAACGCTCGCGACCCCCAAGACGAACGAGTTGACGGCCCTCCCCTCGCATCACGGGAACTCGAAGGATGCCGCACGCAAATACTTCATCGACGGCTTCACTGAGACATTCGTGAACCTCCAGCAATCAATGGCTCCGGACCTCCCCTTGCTGGTTGTCTATGCTTCCAAGGAACAAAAGGGCGGTGTCGAAGAGGAGACGCGCTGGTCGTCGATTCTCACAGCGATGATCGCGGCCGACCTAGAGATCACAGCAACTTGGCCGATCCATGGAACGGGATCCACCCGAATGATCGGTCAAGGTGCGAACGCCGTCGCGAGTTACATCGTTATGGCCTGTCGTCCGCGGGTGGCTACTGCTGGACCTACGAGTTTGACCGACTTCAACAGGGCCCTCCGTAGAGAGCTTGGCCCCGCTGTTCGTGATCTTCAGGCTGCCTCAATCCTTCCCATTGACCTTGCGCAGGCAGCGATGGGGCCGGGCATGCAGATCTTCTCTCGATACCCTGCCGTGCTTGATCAGCAGGGCTCCGGCATTGGCGTCGATCACGCTCTGCGACTAATCAACGCGGCCTTGGCTGAGGTTCTGGAAGAACAGGAAGGAGAACTGGACGCAGTTTCACGATTCGCCGCTCGTTGGTGGGACTCGCACGCCTGGGAACCCGCAGCGTTCGGCGAAGCCGATAAGGCGGCGCGTCCGCTCGGAATCAGCGTTGACGAGGTAGTGCGCGCCCAGGTCGCTACGAGCCAGGCGAACAAGGTTCAGTTGCTCGGCCGTGACTCACTGGACCGGGAGTGGACCCCAACAACCGACGCCCTACCGACAGCGTGGGAGGTCGTACATCACTTGGTCGATCGTCTCGTCGACGGTGGTGGCGAACTCGAAGCGGCCCGGCTCATGGCTCGTGTCGGGACGCTTCGAGATCCCGCGATGGCACTCGCATATCGTCTGCACAGCCTCGCGGTGAAGAGAAGTCGAACTGCGGATCAAGAGCGGTACAACGCTCTCATTAGCTCATGGTCGGAGTTGATTCGTCTAAGCGGCGATGGCAAGGCATCAGCGGAGGGTTTGTTCTGAGATGGCGGCGCTAACAAACAAGGAGCGTGTGGGTCGGGTCCTGGATCTGGTCGCCGAGGGCCTCGGTCCATGGATGATCGCGTTGCTGCAAACGAAGTACGGGCCAAACTGGGCGACGGAGGTCGGCCGCACCGCCGGACTGACCGGGCGTGATGGTTCGCCAAGCCCCAGCGACCCGGCATATCTCTTCTGGGTCTTCGACAAGCAGTGGCACCAAGTCTTCAAGGAGCAACTCACCTTCGAGGACAAGCGAGTGGTGTCGGCGCTGTGGGATGCGCGCAAGGAGTGGGCGCACGGCGAGCGAATCTCGTCGGAGCGCACCGAACGCGTTCTCATGGACGGTGAACACATCCTCCGATCGATCGGCGCCGTTCAGCACGCGGACAAGGCCGACGAGATGCGGCGTGAATTCCGTCGCCTCATGTTCGAGGAGGACCAGAAGCGGCTCCAGCGCGCCCAGGAGAAGGCCCTCTCGGTGCAGGTGGACTCGACTGGTCTCCCGGCGTGGCGCGACGTCGTAGAGCCTCATGACGATGTCGCCCGCGGCACGTTCGAGTTGGCCCAGTTCGCGGCCGACCTCCGGCAGGTGCACCAGGGCGTGGCTGGCCCTGAGTACGGCGACCCCGTCGAGTTCTTCGGTCGCACCTACCTCACCCGCGGCCTGCGCTACCTGCTGGAGCAGGCGATCAGGCGCCTCAGCGGCCGCGGCGGAGAACCCGTCATCGACCTGATGACGACCTTCGGTGGCGGCAAGACGCACTCGCTGTTGGCTGTCTATCACGCAGCAGCGGGGCTGCCAGCGGAGCGGCTGCCGGGCATGCGCGAGTTGCTAAACGGTGTCGGCTTGGCGGAACTTCCCGCCAACGTCAATCGCGCGGTCCTTGTCGGTAACGACCTCTCGATACTGGGCATGCCGAAGCCCGAGGGCTTCACCGTCAATACGCTGTGGGGCGAGTTGGCTTACCAGCTCGGGGGCGTCGAAGGTTACGAACGACTGAAGCGATACGACGACCAATCTGTGCCGCCAACGACGACGGCGTTGGTCGATCTCTTCGGCACGTACGGGCCGTGCATCATCCTCATCGACGAGTGGGTCGCATACCTGCGTCAACTCTGGTCGCGTGAGAAGCCGGCGCCCGCAGGGACGTTCGACGGCCACATGACGTTCGTGCAGTCCCTGACCGAGGCGGTAAAGGCCGTTCCGACCGCGCTCCTCGTCGTCTCGCTCCCGGCGTCCGACGTCGTCCGCGACATGCCCGGGGCAGAGGCGTCTATCGAGAACGAGCACGAGGTCGGCGGCACCGCGGGCCTGGAGGCGCTCCGACACCTACGTTCAGTAATCCACCGTCTCGAGTCTGCCTGGCAGCCGGCCACGATCGAGGAGTCGTTCGAGATCGTTCGCCGGCGCATCTTCAAGCCGTTTGGTCGTGAACAGGACGCCGCGCGCGACCTCGTCGTGCACAAGTTCATGGACCACTACATGCGCTACGGCTCTGACGTGCCGAGCGAGGTTCTGCAGCCCGGCTATCGCGCGTCGATGCGTACCGCCTATCCGATTCACCCAGAGCTGTTCGATCGGCTTTACAAGGATTGGTCGACTCTGGAGCGATTCCAGCGCACCCGCGGCGTGCTGCGTCTGATGGCGACGGTCGTATACGCCCTCTGGACGAGCGGTGACCGATCGCCGATGATCCTCCCCGCCTCCATCCCGCTCGACAACGCGAAGGTCTTCGACGAGTTGGCCAACCACCTCGACGATACTTGGAAGCCGATCGTGGATGCCGACGTCGCGGGGGAGACCTCGACCGCCAATGTCGTGGACAGCGATATCAAGATCCTCGGCCGGTCCATGGCAACCAAGCGAGCCGCTCGCTGTGTTTTCCTCGGCACCGCGCCGATGGCGAACCTCCGCAATCGCGACGGCAGCGCCGCGACCATCCGCGGCATCGAGCAGAAACGCGTGGTGCTCGGGTCGACATACCCGGGCGACAACCCCGCGCACGTTTCCGACGGTCTGCGGCGACTCGGCGACCTCGGCAAGTACATGAACCGCGACCAGGACCGTTACTGGCTGTCGTTGCAGCAGACGGTCGCGCAGATCGTCCAAGAGCGCGCCGATTCGTACCACGAGGATCAAGTGTTCGACGAGCTGGCGCAGGTCGTGCGACAGGAGACCGACAAGGGACTCTTTGAGCGCGTGCACCGACTCCCCCACGGCAGTATCGACGTCGAGGACGACCCGGGAATCGGTCTCGTGATCTTTGGGCCCGACCGTTCATTCTCGAAGCGCGGGCGCTCCGTCGCCGAGGACGCGGCGATCGAGTTCCTGACGAAGCGTGGCACCAACGCACGTATCCACAAGAACTCCCTCGTCTTCCTCGCTCCCGAAGTCGACCGCGTCGATATTCTGCTCAGCGCCGTTCGGCAGCGCATGGCGTGGGAGTACATCCTCGAGAACAGGGACTCATTGAACCTGGACCAGCACAATATCAAGGTCGCCGAGTCGCGCGTTGCCCAGCAGAAGCAGACGGTGAAGGACGCGATCCGCGAGGCCTACCGCTGGATTCTCGTTCCGACTCAGGAGCCTGGAGCCTCCGAGATCGAGCTGGAGTCGATTCTGATGAACGGCGACGGCACACTCGCCGAGCGCGTGACCAAGAAGGCCGACGCAGGCGAGTTCGTTGTTCGCACGTTCTCACCGTCGTTGCTTCGAATGCAGATCAATCGGCTGAACCTGTGGCGCGAGAAGCCGTACGTGCCACTCGACGTGTTGGTGGGGTACTTCAGCCAGTACGTCTACATGCCGAAGGTCGTGCAGCCAAAGGTCGTCATCGACGCCGTGTGGCACCTCAACGACACCCTCGTCGTGGAACTCGACGGCTTCGCCTACGCCGACTCCTACGAGGACGGCAGGTTCAGCGGCCTCACGATGAAGGCACCGACCGCGGTGCGGCACGGTGGACTGCTTGTAGACCCGGTGGTCGCGACCCAACAGATCGAGGCTGACGCCAAGGTCGACCAGGGCCAGAGTGGCGGTGAGACGGACCATACGGGCCCTGGCTCAGGGAGACCAGGCGCGTCATCTACGGAAACGGGGTCCGAATCATCTGGGTCATCGACAGGTGCCGGAGGCGGGCGACCCACCGCATCTGTGCCCACGCGTTTCCACGCGACGAAGGACCTGACGGTGAATCGCGTCGTTCGCGACGCCGGGCAGATCTACGAGGAGATCGTGTCGCACTTCGTCACTGCTGGCGTCCCGGTGCGCGTCACGATCGATATCGAGTCCGAGCAGCTCGCCAAGCTCAGCGATGATCAGCGATCCGCGATTCGGGAGAACCTCAAGACGCTCGGCTTCGGCGACGACGACTGGTCTATGGATTGACATATGACAGGGTCAACCCCCACAGCCTCGACAGCTGACGTCCTTCGCCTGATCCAGCACGCTCTCGACGAGTTTGAAACCGTGCCCCTGGAAGCCTCAATCCGTCGGGCAATCCGTATCGCCAATCTTCTGGGTGAGACTTATGCCGCCCTTCGGCTTTCGTACGAGATCAAGCCGACGGGGGGTCACCCGGCTGCCAATGCAGACATGACCCGCCGGCTGATGGCGGACCCGAGCGGCTGGGATGACAGGACTGGCGTAGCTCAGCGGGCGCTGGACGAATTCATGAACGAGCGTCGCCGGCCTGATGGATTGATCACATCCCACCCAATCGGCCTGATCGAGTTCTGGCAGCGCGAAAGGGTTCCGACCGACGAACTTGCGCCGTCGCAGTATGAGTCTCAGATGAGCTGGCAACTCGAGATGCTCGAGATCCATTCAAGAGCGCGTCACAAGGTCTTCACCTACCTGTGCAGCTGGGAGCGTCAGGTCACGTTTGCGGCCAATCAGAATGACGCTCTTGCCGCAGTAAGCCGTCGCGTCGACGAGTTGCTCGCCCTACGAGCGCCAGACGCGCTGGATCGGTTCAACGTGGCATTCCGACGACTGCGGGAAGCGGCCGCACGGGAGTCGGCTGTTGAGTCGGGTGAGGAACTTTCGCAGGCCCTTGCCTCATGTCGACGAATCCTCAAGACCGTAGTCGACTACGTGCAGCCAGCCAGTCCCGAGCACCGAGTCTCGGACGATGGGCATGAACTCACTGATTCGCATTACAAGAACCGTCTCGTCGAATTCCTGCGCAAGCGTGTGGCTTCGGAATCCTTCCGCGGCTCACTCGGTAAGCACGCGGAATCGCTCTTCCAGCGCTTTACCGCGGTCGATGAGCTCGCGAGCAAGGCCGTCCACGCGAGCGTCGCGATCGTTGAGGCTGACTTCTGCGCGTTGGCTACGTACACGCTGGCCGGCGAGGTCCTCGCGGCTATGGAGCTGGAGACGCCGCCCGAGGCCTGACGCGCCTTTACCTACCAGCGTTCAGAAGGTCAGCGAGTCCGAAATGTCCAGATGGACACATGGTGGACATTTCACCTGCGAAATGGACAACTTCAAAAAAAACCTACACCTGTAGGAACCGCTCAGAGATGTCCACGACGACTCGACGAGACCGAGGAATCGCGGCTAAAGTGTCCGCGTCCAACGCGTGTGTCTACTCCTCGAGTTGTCCATCGCGGTTCGAGCTGACGACACCCGCCAGAAACATGTGCTCGCAGCTCATCGTTTACAGAGTGGTGACGACGGTACCTGCTGGTTTGTACAGCACAGCCAAGGCGGTAACGCCGACGATGGCGAATCCGAGCAGCGCGCTAGCCGCGATGGGCAGTCCAATGACACCGAGCCAGCCCGCGATCGGGTAGCTAACCAGAAAGCAGCCGTGCGAAAGTGCGAATTGTGCGGTGTATACCAGGTTGCGGTTAGCGGGGGTGGACGCGTCGGCTAGAAGCCGTGACGAAGGGGTGTTAATCAGCGAGGTACTGGCACCGAGCAACGCCCAGGTGGCAAGCAGCATCCACCAGCCCTCTCCCGTGGTCGTGGCGATAATCGTCATCGCGATGGCCGCGATCAGACCCGAAACAAGCGTCCAGGCACCGATGCTCATGGCGCACAAGACACCGATGCGGTCGACGATCCACGGGACGTTGAGGGCAATGATCAGGGAACCGACCCCATACGCGCCGAGGGCGAGGGCGAGGGCGGTGTCATCCAGGTCGAACACGCCTTTGGTGTAGACGACGGAGTTGACCAGGACGATAGCGGTGCCGGCCGCGACGACCACGTTGGCGGCCATCAGGAAGCGGAGGCTGGGCGTGCGGGCGAACACGCGCAGCCCGGTTGGCAGCCGCTCCCAGAACGTGCCGGTGGACGCATCGGGTACGTGTGCGGGAAGGCGGGCGATGAGGACGAGGGTGGCGGAGGCGGCGAAGCCGACGGCGGTGCCCACGAACAGGTTGTTGTAGCTGATCACGGCAAGTAGGGCTGCGGCGATGACGGGGCTGAGGATCGAGTCGAGATCGTAGGCGAGGCGTGACAGCGCGAGGGCACGAGTGTACTGCTGGGGGTCGGGCAGCACGCTCGGGATGAGTGATTGGAAGGCGGGGGTGAAGGTCGCGGACGCGGACTGCAGCACGAACACGAGCACGTAGATCTGCCAGGTGTCCTGGACGAAGGGCAGGGTGAACGCGATCGCGAGTCGAACGGCGTCGGCGCCGACCAGAACGGCCTTCTTGGGGAGCCTGTCCACGAGCGCTGCAACCAGGGGTGCGACGCCGACGTAGGCGACCATCTTGATCGTCAACGCGGTGCCGAGCACCGATCCGGCGGCATCTCCGGCGATCTCGAACGCGAGCAGTCCGAGGGCAACGGTGAGCAGGCCGGTGCCGACAAGGGCGATGACCTGGGCGAAGAACAGCGCCCGGTAGGTGCCGTTGCGTAAGACGGTGATCATGGCGCCACAGGGCGGCTGGCGTCGGCTCCGGCGTGGTGGTGCGGGGCGGCGCCACCGAGGGAGTGCTCGGCTTGGAAGATCGCGTCCGTGACCAGCTGGCGCGCGTGTTCGTCGGCGAGGGCGTAGAACACGCGGGTGCCGTCTTGTCGGGTGGTGACCATACGGGCCAGGCGCAGCTTGGCGAGATGCTGGGAGACGGCGGCGGGTGACTTGTCGACGATGTCGGCGATGTGGTTCACGGACAACTCCCCGGCTCCCTCGAGCGCGAGGATGATCCGCACGCGGGTGGCGTCAGCGAGCATCGCGAAGACCTCGACGGCGAGCTCTACGTAGAGGCTGTCGGGGTCGCGGCCGCATGTCACGTTATCTGCATTCATACGCAGATTCTTCCATATGGAGGGATGGCTCGCCGCTGACGATGATGCTCAGTCGAGGTGGCGGGCGCGGTGCAGGAGCGCGTCCATGCCGAATTCAAGGTGTGCGGCGGCGTTGTCGTCGAGGAAGAGATCGCGGACGCTGGTGAGTGCGGGGAACGAATGTGCGGCGAGTTCCTGCTCGAAGCGGTGGGCGCCGTCCTCGGGGGTGGTCTGTTCTTCGTGGACGAGTCCGACCACGAGGTAGTTGAGGCTCCAGAAGGTGGTGACGGCGAGGTCGGGGTCGACGCCGGCATCGAGCAGCGCGGCAATCACCGCCTCCCCTAGCCGCAGGGTGTTGGTTTCGGAGACCCTCGTACCCGAGACGAGATGTGCGCCGTCGCGGTGGTTCAGAAGGACCTGGCGGTAGCGGCGGAAGATCTCTTTGACCCGGTCGATCGGCGGGTGTGGGAGGTCGTCGAAGGAGAGCTCGCCGAGAATGGCGTCTGCCATCAGGTCGAAGAGGCGCGCTTTGCTCCCCACCTGCAGCGACACCGAGTTGAGGTGAACGTCGAGATGTCGGGCGATCCCACGGAGGGTGATGGCGTCCGCCCCGCCGCGATCGAGCAGGGCCAAGGCGGCGTGGATGACGTCGCGGCGGGATAGTCGGTCGGCCACAGGTCTCTCCTCCGAGCTTGGTCAGTGACCAACACTGTAGTATCTTGGTCACCGATCAAGGAAATTGGTCACTGACCAAGTAAGGAGTGGGACATGGGTGCGGGTCACAACCACGGTGCACCGACTACCGAGGCAGGAGCGCCCGGGGATCACCGAGCACGACTGTGGATCGCGTTCGGCCTGACGGCGACGATCGTGATCGCGCAGGCGATCGGTTCCATCGTCACCGGCAGCCTGGCGCTGCTGACGGACACCGCACACGCGATCACCGACGCGTCCGGTCTGCTGGTCGCGCTGATCGCGGCGACGCTGATGCTGCGGCCGGCTAATCCGAAGCGGACCTGGGGATTCCGACGCATCGAGGTGATCGCCGCACTCGGGCAGGCCGCACTGCTGCTGGTGGTGGGCACTTACGCCGCCGTCGAAGGTATCCGACGCCTGTTCGAGCCGCCGGAGGTCGCCGCGGGAGAGATGCTCGTGTTCGGCATCGTCGGCCTCGCGGCGAATGTGATCGCGATCGTGATCCTCTCCTCGAGCCGCGGCGCGAACTTCAATATGCGGGCAGCGTTCCTGGAGGTGATCAACGATGCACTCGGCTCGCTCGGGGTGATCGTGGCCGCGATTGTGATCGCCACGACCGGGTTCCAGCAGGCCGACGCGATTGCAGGGCTCCTGATCGCGGGACTGATCGTGCCGCGCGCGATCATTTTGATGCGCGACACCACCCGGGTGCTCATGGAGTTCACCCCTGCCGGGCTCGACTTGGACGAGGTACGCCGGCACATCCTTGAGCTCGAACACGTCACCGACGTGCACGACCTGCACGCATCGACGGTCGCCACTGGCCTGCCCACCCTGACCGCGCATGTGGTGGTCGAGGATGAGTGCTTCACCGACGGGCATGCCGCGGAGGTGTTGCACGAGGTACGCGAATGCGTGGCCGGTCACTTCCCGGTGTCGATTCAGCACTCGACCTTCCAGATCGAGACCGCGCACCTCACCGAGGACGAGCCAGCCCTTGTCCGCCACCGCTGAGCCGGGCCCCCCAGCGCCGCGGTAGCGGTCGGCGGAGGAAGGGTGTCAGAGCGTCGCGAGCAGGTTAGTGCAGGCCTGTTCACAGCGGCGGCAGGCGTCGGCGCAGACCCGGCAGTGCTCGTGCATGTCCGCGTGGGTGTCGCACTCGGCGGCGCATGCGGCGCACGCTGCGCGCAACGCCTCCAGCGCGGCACGAAGCACGGTGGTGTCCGTGCCGGTGTGGCGAGAGAGCAGGCGCGCGGTGGTGTCGCAGAGGTCGGCGCAATCCTGGTTCAGACGGATGCAGGTGGTCAGATCGGCGACCATCTCCTCGCTGAGACAGGCGTCGGCGCAGGTCGTACAAGCCTGGCCGCACTCGAGGCACGCGTCGATACAGGCCAGGAGCGCGTCTCGGTTGGCGATGTCGTTGGCTCGGGGGTGGGTGTCGAACATTTGGGCGGTGACGGTCACGGCCTTCTCCTTTGAATCGGTGAGGGGGTTACGTTACGTCGCTGTTCCGGATGCCGGCGACCCCCTTGGGTTACGGTGCGGGGGTATGGTACGGACGGTAGGCTGGACGGGATGATCGGCCTGTCCGCGTTGCGCCTGCGGCTGCCGCACCCGGTGCGGTGGCTGGTTGCCGTGTGCTTCGCTGCAGCGGTCATCGTCGGGTTGATGGGGATGCACACGATCTCCTCGGGACACACCGCCCCTACGACCTCGGAGAATGTCGAGATGCCGGGCGGGGCACCTCACCACTCGTCGGCGCCCGCGACCGGCGATGAGGATGCGGAGGCGTGCGCGTCGTGCAGCCCGAGCGGGGGCCATGACGTTCTGATGATGATGTGCGTGCTGGCGTTGCTGGCAGCCGCCCTCGTGCTGCTGGTCCCCCGCGCCGCATGGTCGTCTGTGTGGGAGCGGCATGCATTGCGTCCGCCGGTGACGCGGTGCCGGCCGGCCCCGGACCGGCCTCCCTCACTCCTGGAGCTGTCGATCAGCCGAACGTGACACGCACTGTCCCTGCCCTCTGGGGCGGGGGTGAGGTTCATTGCCCGTACGCGGGTTTCACGAGTGTTTGAGAGGACTGATGATGAACAAGAAGATGCGTTTGGCAGCGGTCGCGGCCGTACCGCTGGCAGCGGTGCTGTTCCTGGCCGGCTGCGCGGACAACGGAGGCAGCATGCCTGGAATGGATCATGGTGGGTCGTCGTCGGCCCCGTCGGAATCGGCGGAGGCGGACTTCAACATGGCGGATTCGATGTTCGCGATGATGATGATCCCGCATCACGAGCAGGCCGTCGAGATGAGCGACATGATCCTCGCCAAGAGCGACGTTGATCAACGGGTGCTGGATCTGGCTCAGCAGATCAAGGACGCCCAGCAGCCGGAGATCGAGACGATGCAGGGATGGCTCGCCGAGTGGGGCGTGTCCAGTGACGACATGGACATGGGTGAGATGGAGCACGGCGGCGGGATGATGTCTGACGAGGACATGGCGGCGCTGGAGTCGGCGTCCGGGGCCGAGGCGGCACCCCTGTTCCTGGAGCAGATGATCGCCCACCACCAGGGGGCGATCGAGATGGCCGAGACCGAACTCGCCAACGGGAAGAACGCGGACGCGTTGGCGCTCGCGCAAGCCGTGGTCGATACACAGTCCGCGGAGATCGAGACCATGCAGGATCTGCTCGGCCAGCTCTGAGCCCGATCCGTCGAGTGGGGGCGCCGCTGCCATGCGCGGTGCCCCCACTCTTCGAACGCGGAGGTACGCGTATGCACGTCCATACGAAGACACTGGCGGCGGGCGCCGCTGCTTCCGCCCTCCTGATGCTGGCGGGGTGCGCGGACACTCCGACGTCGCCGCCGGCTGGGGACGGGCGCACCGGGGTACCGAGCCATGTCCACGCGGTGGTCGTCGCCCCGGACACTGACCAGCTTCTCCTGGGAACGCATGAAGGCATCTACGAGGTCACCGACACCGGGGAGTGGGGTGGCCGGGTCAGCACGGACAGCTTCGACGCGATGGGACTCACCGCCACTTCGCAGACACTGATCGCGTCCGGTCACCCCGGCCCCGGAAGCCCCGCCGAGTGGGGGGCACCGAACCTGGGCGTGATGCGCAGCACCGACGCAGGGGTGAGTTGGGAGTCGGTGGTGTTCGGTGGGGAGAAAGACTTCCACGCCCTCGCCGCCGGCGCCGATGACACGGTGTACGCCATCGCCACGGACGTCAGCGACGTGATCCGCAGCGACGACGCCGGGCTGACCTGGGAACCTACCGGTGCGGATCTGGTAGCGGCCAGTCTCGCCGTCGACGGTCGCGGACGGGTGATCGCGGCCACCGAAGAGGGTGTGCAGATCAGCACGGACGGCGGTGCGTCCTTCGCGGCGTGGCCCGAAGCGCCGCTGCTGTACACGTTGGGGGCTGCGGCCGACCGGACTCAGGTGGTCGGTGTCGGCACCGATGGGCAGATTTGGGTGACCGGAGCCGGTGCCGCGAGCTGGGAGCCGGCAGGTCGCGTGGACGGCCGGGTGCAGGCGGTCGGTATGGACGCCGCGGGCCGCATCGTGATCGTCGACGAGACCAGCGGCATCACGATTCTGCCCGGATAGCCCGCCGGGCACGCGACGGGCCGTATGCGAGGTGCCTACGGGAGTCGAACCCGTCTAGACGGCTTTGCAGGCCGTTGCCTGACCGCTCGGCCAAGGCACCGAGTGTCCCCTTACCGGGGACGTGGACGCAGCAGCGTGGGATCGCCCGTCTGGTCCGGTTAGGACCGGACCAGACGGGCGATCGCGTCGCTGGCTTCCTTGATCTTCTGCTCCGCCTGGTCACCCTCCATGCGCGCCGCGTCGAGCACGCAGTGTTTCAGGTGGTCGTCAAGCAGCCCGACGGCCACGGCCTGCAGGGCGCTGGTCAGAGCGCTGATCTGGGTGAGGATGTCGATGCAGTACTTCTCTTCATCGACCATCTTCGAGATGCCCCGCGCTTGACCTTCGATCCGCTTGAGCCGGTTCAGGTATCGGTCTTTGTCGGTGATGTACCCGTGGGGGGCGTGAGCGGTGTCGGGTGCGGGTGTGGTCATGGCCGGGTTCCTTCGGGTTTAGCTGTCCAGCGCTGCGCGGGTGCTGGCTTCGGGGCTGAGGTCGATGCGGCGCAGCAGCTGCGCGTTCAGGGCGACCACGACGGTGGACAGGGACATCAGGATCGCACCGATCGACATCGGCAGGACGAACCCGATGGGGGCGAGCACGCCGGCGGCGAGCGGCACGGAGATCAGGTTGTACCCGGCAGCCCACCACAGATTCTGCTTCATCTTCCGGTACGCCGCACGCGACAGCTGGATCACCGACAGCACACTGCGCGGGTCGGAGCTCGCGAGGATGACCCCGGCGGACGCGATCGCGACGTCGGTGCCGGCGCCGATCGCGATGCCGACGTCGGCCTGCGCGAGGGCGGGGGCGTCGTTGACGCCGTCGCCCACCATCGCGACCTTGCGGCCCTCCTTCTGCAGCTCGGCGACCTTGCTGGACTTGTCCTCCGGGCGCACGTGCGCGAAGACCCGGTCGATGCCCAGCTCGGCGCCGACGGCGTTCGCGACGGCTTCGGCGTCGCCGGTGATCATGACCACCTGGACACCCAGCTTGTGCAGGGCATCGACGGCTTCACGGGACTCGGGGCGGATCTCGTCGGCGAGCTTGAGCCCGCCGATGACTTTTCCGTCCCGGGTCACGTGCAGGATGATCGCGCCCTCGCTACGCCACGCGTCCGCCGTGTCGACCTCGCTGGCACCGACGTCCTCGAGCAGACGGGGACCGCCGACACGGATCTCCGCACCGTCGACGGTCGCGGTGACACCGACCGCCGGGGAAGAGGAAAACCCGGTCGCCTTCGGCAGGGTCAGGTTCTTGTCCTTCGCGGCGCGAACGATGGCCCTAGCGAGCGGGTGCTCACTGTCGGCCTCGGCCGCCGCGGCGATCGCGAGCACCTGGTCAGCGTCCAGGTCACCGACCGGTTCCACGGCGGAGACGGTGGGCTCGCCCTTGGTGAGGGTGCCGGTCTTGTCGAACAGCACGGTGTCGACGGTGCGCATGCTCTCGAGCGCGAGCCGGTCCTTCACCAACACCCCGCCACGGGCGGCGCGCTCAGTGGCGATGGACACCACCAGCGGGATCGCCAGGCCCAGCGCGTGCGGGCAGGCGATGACCAGCACGGTGATGGTGCGCACGACCGCCGCATCGGGATTGCCGACGACAGTCCACACCACCGCGGTGATCGCGGCGGCGCCCAGCGCGAACCAGAACAGCAGCGCCGCCGCCTTGTCGGCGATCCGCTGCGCCCGAGAGGACGAGTTCTGTGCCTCCGTGACCAGCCGCTGAATACCCGCGAGGGTGGTCTCATCCCCCGTGGCGGTGACCTCCACGCGAAGGCCGGAGTCTGTGGCGACGGTGCCCGCGGTAACGGGGTCGCCAGTGCCGCGGGCGACGGGGCGGGATTCACCGGTGACCATGGACTCGTCCATGTCGGCGCGGCCGTCGACGATCTTCCCGTCGGCGGGGACGCTGCCGCCGGGGCGGACCACCACCACGTCCCCGACCTGCAGGTCGGCGGGTGAGACCTTGACGATCTGGTCCCCTTCGACGCGCTCTGCCTCATCCGGGAGCAGCGCCGCGAGGGTGTCCAGCGCGGAGCTGGTCTGGGCGAGGGAGCGCATCTCGATCCAGTGACCGAGCAGCATGATCACGATCAGCAGCGCCAGCTCCCACCAGAACTCCAGCTCGTGGTGCAGCAGGCCCAGGGTGGCGCCCCAGGACGCGAAGAACGCGACCGTGATGGCCAGACCGATCAGCAGCATCATGCCGGGTTTGCGGGAGCGGAGTTCGCTGACCGCACCGGTCAGGAACGGCCACCCGCCCCACGCGTACATGACGGTGCCGAGGACGGGGGCGATGAACAGTGCCCAGTCGGGGACGGTGTAGCCGAGGATCATCGCGAACATCGGGGAGAACGCCACGACCGGGACGGCGATGATCAGGTTGATCCAGAACAGTCGCCGGAACTGGCCGACGTGATCCCCGTGCCCACCGTGCCCGCCGCCGTGGCCACCACCATCGTGACCTGCGTGGTCCCCGTGGCTGGCCTGCGTGCCGTGGCCGGTGTGGGTGTCGTGCTGGGTGGGCGGCTCGGGGGTGTGGTCGCCGTGGCGGGTGTCTCCCCCGGTGGCGGTGGCGGCCTTGCCGGTGGGGTGGTCGGTGTGGTGTGCGTGCGGGTCAGTCATCGGTTCACTTCCCTGTGCCTAGCGTTGGTGTGAGTCTGCCGTCGCGGTTCCCGCGGAGGCGAGGTCCTGCGGATCGGTCGCGGCAGGAGTATGAAGGTTCGGCATCCACCCGAACACCGCGGGCACGGCGTCCAGCCCGAGCACCCCGACGGGGACACCGTCATGCTCGTGGACGACCAGGAGCGGGTCGGTAGTGTCGATGCGTGCGGAGGTGTGACCCCCGGTGATCCCGGCACCGGCGACCATCATGCCGTGCACGGTTGCCGTGAAGGGGGCGCGGGGCTGGTAGTCGCCCGGGTGGGTGCCGGCGCCGAGGTCGGCGAGCATGGTGCGTGCGGCATGTTCACCCTGCGCGGCCGCGTCCGACCAGTGATCGATGCGCCAGGCGCCCAGGGTGGTGTCATAGTGTGCGGCGACCCCGCCGGCGCTGTAGACGCCGGGGGTGGCGGTGCGCAGCTTCCCGTCCACGATGACCCCGTCTTCCCAAGGGGCGGGGCCGGTCGGGGTGGTTCCGTGGGCGATGATCAGCAGATCCGCCGTCAGCTGTGTGGTGTCGTCCAAGGCGAGCTCGAGCTGTGTGCCGGTGTCAGTGACGGCGGTGAGGGTGCGGCCGAACGCGACGTCCACGTGCTCCCGGTGCGCGGCGGCGAGGCGCTCCGCGGCGCCGGCGCCGAACACGCTGACCCCGGGGGTGGTCGCGCGGGCGAGGAGGGTGACCTGATGTCCACGGTCGCGGAGCAGCGTGGCGGTCTCGGCCGCGACCAGACCGGCACCGGAGATGACGATCTGCGCGGGGCGGCCAAGCGTGCCCAGGAGGTCGCGGACGGCGACCGCGTCTTCCAGGGAGTGCAGGGTGGTGACCCGTCCTGCCTCCGTGGCGGCGGTCAGGCCGGGCAGCGTGTCCGGCAGCAAGCGGGGGGTGCTGCCGGTGGCGAGGAGGAGCGCGTCGTACGGTTCGATCCGGCCGGATGCGAGCCGCACGGTCTTTCCCTGTGGGTCGACCTCGACCGCGGTGTCACTTATGACCTCCACCCCGGGGGTGACGACCTGTTCCGGGGTGAGCAGCCCGATCGCGACCCCCTTGTTGACCAGGGTGCGGTTGTACGGGGCCTGTCCGGTGCGGTCGACGAGGGTGACGCTCACCGTGCCGGAACCGTGAAGAACGCGCGCCGCGGCCGCGCCGGCGGCGCCGGCTCCCAGGATGAGGACCTTCTGGGGTGACAATGTTGCTCCTTGCGTCTCGCGAATGTGGGGGCTGGTGACCGGTATCCCCGGCCTGTGGTCGGTTAGGCGGCCGTGGCGTACTTGGCGGGGTCGGCGTCGAAGAGGGGGCCGCAGGCGGAGCAGCAGAACCAGTACCGCTGCCCGTCGTAGTCCCGGTAGAGGCCTTGGGCTTCCGCGGTGCTCTTGCTGACGGTGCTGCCGGGCATCACCGGGCAGGTGACGATGTCATCGGCGGGGGTGCCGGCGGGTGCTTCGTGGTGATGGTCGTGGCTCATATCCGTTGCTCTCCGTGATGTGGGTCCGGGGCGGCAGCCGTCGTCGCTGCCTCGTTTGTCTGCGTCCGAACCCCTCCAGGCTATACCCTGTACGGGTATGACAACAGGTGGGGTGTGGCGTGTATTCCCTGGACTGCTGGTGCTCAGGGGCGGTAGGCGAGCACGGTCATCATCCCGGCTTCGCCGTGGTAGATGTTGTGGCAGTGGGTCATCCATTGGCCGGGGTTGTCGGCGTCGAACTCGAGGTCGAGGGTTTGGTTCGGCAGCACGATGGAGGTGTCTTTGCGGGGGCCGCCACCGGCGTGCTGATAGGTGTGGCCGTGCAGGTGGAAGGGGTGCCACATGTCGGTGTCGTTCGTCACCCGCAGCCGCACCCGTTCCCCCGCGACCAGTGCGTGCGCGCCGCGCAACGGGTTGTGCATGTCGAACTGGGTGCCGTTGAACCCCCAGTCGTAATTGGCCATGCTGCCGGTGAGGGTGAGGTCGAGGGTGCGGTCCACGTCACGACGGTCGAGGGTGACCTCGGGTGCGGCGAAGAGCATGCTCGCCACCGCGACGACGCGGCCTTCGCCCAGTTCGGCGATGTCCGCGTCCGGGGTGGGCGCCTGTCCGCTGCCGGTGCGGATGATGGCGAAGCCGCGTTCCCGCTTGCCTTCGGCCTCCGCCACCAGGGGGAACGCACCGTCGCCCAGGGTGACGATCACGTCGTAGCGTTCCCCCATTCCCACCAGGACGCTATCGGCAGCGACCGGGTCGACGGGGAACCCGTCGGTGTGGGTGACGGTCAGCCGGTGCCCGCCGATGGCGACGCGGAACGCGGTGTCGCCGCCGGCGTTGATCAGCCGGATCCGTACCCGCGTGCCGGGCGTGCCGGTGAATTGGGCGGGGTCGGCGGCGGGTTTGCCGTTGATCAGGTAGTGCGGGTAGTACACGTCGCCGGCGTCGCCGCCGAGTAGGTCGGAGTCGGCGCCCATCAGCATGTTCCCCATCCGCATGAACATGTCGCCGTGCCCGCCCATGTCGCCCATTCCTTCTCGCAGCTGCTCGAGCACCGCGTCGGGGGTGGCGGTGACCCCGTCCAGCCAGTCGTCGAGGACGATGACCCATTCGTCGTCGTAGCGCAGCGGCTCATTCGGGTCTTCGACGATGAGCACCCCGTATAGGCCGGTGTCCAGCTGGGCGCCGACGTGCGGGTGGAACCAGTGCGTACCGGGGTCGGGGGCGATGAACTCGTATTGGAACGACTCGCCGGGGCGGGTCGCGGTCTGGGTGAGTGGGGGGACGCCGTCCATGTCGTTGCGGAGTGCCAGGCCGTGCCAGTGCACGGACGTGTCGACGGGGAGGGTGTTGCGCAGGGTGGCCTGCAGGGTGTCTCCTGCCTGGACGCGCAGGACAGGCCCGGGGATGCTGCCGTAGGAGAACGTGGACGCGGGTGTTCCTGCCAGATCGAGGGTCGCCGCCGCCGCCGTCAGCGTCGCGGTGACCACGCGGCCGGTGCCGCCACGGCCCCGTTCGGTGCGGTCGACGGCCGCTCCCGTCGGGCTGACCCAGGCGGGGGTGGGGGTGCAGGCGGCCAGAGCTCCAACCGCGGCGGCGGTGGCGCCGAGGGCGAGGAAGCGTCGCCGGGTGAGGTGGGGGGAACGGCGGGGCGCGGGGGCGGTCATGGTCGGCGGGTCCCTTTCGGTCGATGTTGCGTGGCGGGCGGTGTGAGCTCCGTGGGGGTGCGCAGGTGGGTGAGGGTGGCGGTGATGCTGAGCAGCACCACCACTCCCCCCAACACGGCCGCGGCTCCAGGGAGGGTGAGAGCGGGGACGAGGAAGCCGGCCAGCACGACGGGGACGGACATCGCGAGGTAGGAGATCGTGTAGATCACGGCCATAACGGTGGCGCGCTGCCCGGGGTCGACGTGCGGCAGCAGGGTGCGCATCGCGCCCATGAAGGCAGTCCCGAACCCGGCACCCACGACCGCGACACTGGCGAGGTACCCGGGCAGAGTTGGCACGGCCAGCGCGGCGAGGCTGAGCACGGTGCCTGCGCCGAGAGACACGGCCCCGAACACGCTGATCCGCCGGGCGGTGGCCCCCTGCAGTGCGGTGGCGGCGACCACCCCGGCCGCGGCGAGGATGATGATGGACCCGGCCTGGTGCAGGTAGGTGTCGGCGTGGAACCGGGTGGCGATGATCCCCGGTCCCAGGGCGAGGAACAGACCGTTGGTGACCCACCCGGCGATGATGGCGGGGGCGACCGAGACGATGATCCGCCGCCGCGTCGCCGCCGAGACCCGCCGGGCCCGTGGGTCCGGTCCCGCGTCCCCGGGAAGGACGGGTGGGGTGGGAATGGTCCAGGCGGTGGCGGCGAGGAGAGGGAACACCGCGGCGAGGAGCAGAAAGATGGTGCCCGCGTCGATGCCGGGTAGGTCCAGCAGTCCAGCGGCGGTGAGCGCCCCGAGCCCGAGACCGGCCATGGGGGCCACGGTGTTGGCCAGCGCGGCCGCCCCCAGCCAGCGGGAGGGTTCGTGGTCGACCATCATGGCGTTCAGAACCGGGACCAGCAGTCCCGCCGCCAGGCCTTGCAGGGCGCGGGCGGCGAGCAGCAGCAGGAAGGAATCGGCGGCCCAGAACATCAGCAGGCTCACCGACAGGGCCACCGATCCGACGGTGAGGATGCCGCGACGCCCGACCCGGTCAGAAAGCGACCCGAGCGTCAGCAGTGCGAGCAGCAGCGGGATGGCGTAGATCGCGAAGATAAGAGTGGTGGCCACCGGGGGCAGCTGGAGCTGCTCGGTGAGTTGCGGGTAGAACGGGGAAGGCGCCGACGCGGCCGCCATTAGCACGACGGTGCCGGTCACGGCGAGACAGAACCCGCCGCGGGCACGAGTGGCCGGGGTCACAGGGGTGGCGGCGGTCATGCGGCGCTCTCGTGCAGGTGCTGGGCGGTTTCGTGGACGGTGGCGACCGCGTCGACACCGCTCACCCCCACCAGAGCACCGTTGAGCGTGTGCGTGACGAGGGTGCCGGGTCCTGGGCCCTGTCCTTCGGTGGCGGGCGTCATGGTGTACCCGATGCCGGTGATGGCGGTGCCGTGGATCAGTGACGTGTAGGAGCTACGAGGACGGTAGGGTCCCGGGTCGGCGGCGCCGGTGCGGTCGTGGAGCACCGCGGCGGCGGCGTGCTGTCCTTGCGCGGCCGCGTCGGCCCAGTGATCCAGGCGCCAGATCCCGAGGTGGTCGTCGCGGTGTATGGCGGTGCTGCCGGCCGCGTACACGTGCGGGGCAGTGCTCCGCAGCCGGTCATCGACAGGCACCCCGGAAGAGAACGGTCCCGGTGCGGTGGGGGCGTTGCCGAGGGCGGTGATGAGCAGGTCGGCGGAGAGCGTGGTGGTGTCATCCAGGGTGATCCCCAGCAGCGGGCTCCTGTCACGGACGGCGGTGATCGTGCGGCCCAGGAATGTGGTGATTTTGCCGCGATGGATGCCGGTGATGTGGGCGGCGATCTGCGCGCCGAAGGAGGCCCGCCCGGGGATGCGGGAGCGGCTGATGAGGGCGACGTGATGTCCGGCGGCGTGGAGTGCGGACGCGGTCTCCGCGCCGGTGAATCCGCCGCCGTAGATCGCGACCCGGGACGGCCCGGCGGTGCGGGTGAGGTGTTCTCGGATCTGTTGGGCGTCCTGGATGCTGTGCAGGGTGACGACCTGGTGCCGTGCAGCGGGAGTGTGCCGCCCGGGCAGGCCCGGGGTGAGGGTGTCCGGGCGGCTGCCGGTGGCGATGATGACCGCGTCGTAGCGCAACTGTGCGCCGGAGGCGAGGTGCACGATGCGGCTGATCGGGTCGAGGTGGGTGGCGGTGTCTGCCAGCACGGTGACGGGCGGGAGCGGCGCGTGGATGGTCTCGGGCAAGGTGGGACCGAACGCGACGCCGGTGATGTGCATCCGGATGTACGGGGTCTCGTGGGTTCTGCCGACCAGGGTGACGTGGATGTCCTCGTGGCGGGCGAGGGCTGTTGCGGCGGCGACGCCGGCTGCTCCTGCCCCGAGGATGAGGACATGGTGGGTGGGCATGAGGTGCAGTTCGCTTCCGGGGTACGGGGGTCGCGGCGCTGCGAGGAGGGCAGGGTCAGGACCGGATCAGCTGGGTGATCGCGGTCGAGGCGGCATCAAGGACGGTGTCGTCGGTGAGGGTGCCGGTGGCGTGCGCGTGGCGCAGGTAGTCCGTCAGCAGGGCGAGACCGACACCCTGGAGCGCGCGTTGGGTGGCGGAGATCTGGGTGAGGGTATCGATGCAGGGGCGTTCCTGCTCGATCATCCCGGTGAGCCCGCGAATCTGCCCTTCCAGACGGCGCAGCCGGTTCCGGTAGGTGCGGGGGTCGGTGATGTAGCCCGGTTCGCGGGCGGCCGCGATGGTGGAGGTCATGAAGGGTCCGGTCTCCCGGTGCCCGCACGGGGTGTGTGGGCACCGGGAGTGAGGCTCAGGCCATGGCGGCGGCGTAGCGGGCCGGGTCCGCGTCGAACGCGGGACCGCAGCCGGCGCAGCAGAAGTAGTACCGCTCGCCCTCGTAGTCGCGGAACAGGCCGGCCGCCACGGCGGTGGCCTTGTTGACCGGGGTGCCCTCCATCACGGGGCAGGTGGTCATGTCGGCGCCACCGGCGGCGTCGAGGAGGTTCTCACGGCCGCCGGGGGCGGGGGCGCTGGTGCTGCAACAGCTGGACATGGGTGGTGTTCCTTCCGATGTGGGTGGTAGGTGCTGCCGGGTTGCCCGGTCAGCGGGCGATGCTCTTGAATCCGCGCAGACGCAGGCTGTTGCCCACGACGAACACGCTGGACAGTGCCATGGCGGCACCGGCGAGCATCGGGTTGAGGAGACCGAGGGCTGCGACCGGGATCGCGGCCGTGTTGTAGGCGAAGGCCCAGAACAGGTTGGTCTTGATAGTGCCGAGGGTCTTGCGGGACAGCCGGATCGCGTCAGCGGCGCTGCGCAGGTCGCCGCGGACCAGGGTGATGTCCGAGGCCTCGATCGCGACGTCGGTGCCGGTTCCCATCGCCAAGCCGAGGTCGGCCTGCGCGAGCGCGGGGGCGTCGTTGACACCGTCTCCGACCATCGCGACGACCTTTCCCTCGCCTTGGAGGCGGGTGACGACATCGACCTTGTCCTTCGGGAGGACTTCGGCGATGACCTGGTCGATACCGACCTCGGCGGCGATCTGGCGGGCGACCGCCTCGTTGTCGCCGGTGAGCAGCACCGGAGTCAGGCCGAGTGCCTTGAGCTGGGCGATGGCCTCCTTGCTGGTCGGCTTGACGGTGTCGGCGACGATGAGGATGCCGCGAGCGGCACCATCCCATCCGACGGCGACGACGGTCTTGCCTTCGCTTTCGGCCTGCGCCTTCGCGGCGGCAACCTCGGCGCTCAGGCGCAGCGACCACTCGGCCAGCAGCGATTCCCGGCCGACGATGAGTGCGTGTCCGTCGACGACACCCTGCACGCCCTTGCCTTCCAGGTTCGTGAACCCTTCCACGGTGGGGAGGGTGCCGGTCTGCTGGGTGGCGCCCTTCGCGATCGCCTGCGCGATGGGGTGCTCGGAGGCGTCTTCGAGTGCACCGGCGAGGCGGAGTAGCTCGTCCGCATCGGTGCCCGGCTCGGTGACGACGTTGACCAGGGTCATCTTGCCGGTGGTGACGGTGCCGGTCTTATCGAGCACGACGGTGTCGACCTTGCGGGTGGATTCCAGCACTTCCGGGCCCTTGATCAGGATGCCCATCTGCGCGCCGCGGCCGGTGCCGACCAGCAGCGCGGTCGGCGTGGCAAGACCCAGGGCGCACGGGCACGCGATGACCAGCACGGCGACGGCGGCGGTGAACGCGGCAGCGACAGGGAACCCGGCACCCAACCATGCCCCCATCGCGACGACGGCGATGAGGATCGCAATCGGGACGAACACGCCGGAGATCTTGTCGGCCAGGCGCTGCACCTCAGCCTTTCCGGTCTGGGCGTCCTCGACGAGCTTGGCCATCTGCGCCAGCTGCGTGTCCGAGCCGACCCGAGTGGCGCGAACTACCAAGCGTCCGCCGGCGTTCACCGTGGCTCCGGTGACGGGGTCGCCTTCGGCGACCTCGACCGGGACGGATTCGCCGGTGAGCATGGAGGCGTCCACGGCGGACGTGCCGGAAACCACGACACCGTCGGTGGCGATCTTCTCGCCCGGGCGGACGATGAACTCGTCCCCCGCCTGCAGGTCCTCGACCGGGATCTTCGTCTCCACCCCGTCGCGCAGCACGGATACTTCCTTCGCGCCGAGCTCGAGCAGCGCGCGCAGCGCGGCGCCGGCCTGACGCTTGGACCGCTTCTCGAAGTAGCGGCCGGCGAGGATGAACATCGTCACCCCGGCGGCGACTTCGAGGTAGATGTTCGCGGCTCCTTCCGAGGGGGCGAGGGTGAGCTCGAACGGGTGCGTCATCCCGGGGGTGCCGGCGGTGCCGAAGAACAGCGCGTACAGCGACCACAGGAACGCGGCGGTCGTGCCCATCGAGATGAGCGTGTCCATCGTCGCGGTGCCGTGCTTGAGGTTCGCCCACGCCGCCTTGTGGAACGGGAACGCCGCCCACACGATGACCGGCGCCGCCAGCGCCAACGACGCCCACTGCCAGTAGGTGAACTGCAGGGCGGGGACCATCGCCATCGCGATGACCGGGACGCTCAGGACGATGGAGACGATGAGCCGATTGCGGAGGCTGGTCAGCTCCGGGTCGGCATCGTCCGCGTCCCCGCCCTCGGCGGTGTCGTTCTTGGCCTTCTTCGGGGCCGGAAGCGCCGCGCTGTAGCCGGTCTTCTCGACCTCGGCGATCAGCAGGGCCGGGTCGTATCCGGCGGGGATGGTGACCTTCGCCTTCTCGGTGGCGTAGTTGACCGTGGCGGCGACGCCGTCGAGCTTGTTCAGCTTTTTCTCGATCCGCATCGCGCAGGAGGCGCAGGTCATCCCGCCGATCTGGAGTTCGACGGCGGAGTCCGCGGTCTGTTCTGCGGGGGCTGTGGTGCTCATGGTGTTCCTTCTTCTCTCAGATCACCGCGGGGCGGTCAGTGACCGTCGCCCGTGTCGCTGTGTGTGTCGTCCGTGTCCGTGTCGCCGGTGCCGTGCCCGGCGTCCACGACGAACTCGGCGGTGTGGACCTGCCCGTCGACCTGGAAGTCGAGGTAGAGCAGGTACCGGCCGGTGGTAGGCGCCTCGGCCGCGAATCGGATGTCGGGTCCGGCGGTGTCGCCGTCCTGCGGGTCGTCGCCTTCGGCGTGCACGTGCAGGTAGGCCAGGTCCCCATCGCGCAGCGCGACGAGGTGCCCGAAGGCCCCAAGGTACGGCTGCAGGGTGGTGACTGGCTGCCCGTCACGGGTGACCGACAAGGTTAGCTCGGAGCTCTCCCCCGCGGTCAGGTCCCCATCGAGGGTGACCGTGTACCCGTCGACCTCGCTTGTCGTCGACGTGGCGGTCGCCGGGTTCGGGGTGAACGCGCCCGCGACGTCGACCGTGCGGGTCAGGGTGACCTTGTCGGGGCCGTCGGCGACGTCCGGCACGAAGTCGGCATAGATCCGGTAGCTGCCGGCTTCGGTCCACTCCCAGGAGGTCGTCCAGGTGCCGGTGGCCTCGTCGAGCGTGGGGTGCACGTGCCGGAACTGGGTTCCATCGGTGCGCACCACGATCAGGTGCAGGTCCTTCTCATGCGAGGACTCGTACGCGGTCAGCGCAGTCCCGTCAGCGTCGAGGATCTGGAAGCTCAACTCGCCTGACTCGCCCGTTCCGGTGGGCGCGGCGATCGGGCTGAGTTCGTATCCGTAACCGGAGAGGGAGACGCCGGGGATGGTGGCGGTCTCGGCGGTGTCCTCGCCGGTCATGCCGGCGTGATCGGCCATCGAGCTGTCGTCAGCCGCGGCCGTCCAGTTGGCGACGGCGCTGTCCGGGACGACAGCTGCCGCGATGCCGAACGCCCCGCCGAAAGCCACGACGACGCCGGCGCCATACAGGCTGAGTCGTCCCGCAGCGTTCATCAGGCGCGCACCGCGGAGTAACCAGCCTCGTCGACCGCGGCCAGCACGGCGGCGTCATCCAGAGCACTGGTGGAAGACACGACGAGCTTGCCGGTCTGGGCGCTCACCTGGATCTCGTCCACGCCGGGGATCTGGGAGACCTCTTCACGGATGGACATCTCGCAGTGTCCGCACGTCATGCCGGTGACCTGGTACTCGCTGGTGGCCATGATGGTTTCCTTCCGTCGGTGATGCGCCAGAATCGGCGACACCCACCCTAACACCCCTACCCCCCTAGGGTATTCCGGAGTACTGAGGAAATCGTGGTGTCCATGCTCAGATTTGTTTGTGGCATCGCGTGAGACCTACCGCCTCGAACCGGCCGCCTGTGCGTGAATTACGTCTCCCGCCCAGCAGCTATCCCCTTGCTGCAGGAGAGATCACCCGAACCACCCGACCGAAATGTCCATATGGACACCACGTGGACACTTCATCTGCGAAATGGACATTTTAGAAAAATCCCTACACCAAGTGCGGGCCAAGTTGACACAGAAACGGCCATCTTCACGTGGAACCTACAGCTGCTGTAGGTTCCCGCTCGAGATGGCGGATAACCCCAGGGATTCCACGCTAGTTGGCGGTGGTCCCGGACTCAGGATTCCACGGGAAATGGCGGATTCCTACACCGCTCTCTGACGCGCCGACCCTGTCTGGTCAGCGGCCTGTCACGGCGGCGAGAGCGCTGGAGGTCACTGCAGCTGGCCGAGCTCGAGCATCTCACCGTCGAGGAAGAACGTCGGAGGGGAATGCTGAAGCTTCGGTTGACTCTGGGACTGCCAATGACCCCACCACGAACGGATGCTCGCGGTCTCACTGTCACCGTTCCAGCACGACGGCGAGGCCTTGACCCACGCCGATGCAGATCGCCACGACGGCGACGCCGCCTCCGCGTCGCGCAAGCTCATGCGCGGCATGCCCGAGAATGCGGCCCCCCGAAGCGCCCAGCGGATGGCCGATGGCCAGCGCTCCGCCGTGGATGTTGACCCGCTCAGGATCAAGTTCAGGCCACCCGGCGACGCATGCGAGCGACTGTGAAGCGAACGCCTCGTTGAGCTCGACCACGTCGACATCGGCCCAGGACCGGCCGGCGCGTGCGAGCGCCTTGTTCGCCGCCTCGATCGGCGCGATCGGGAACAGATGCGGATCGACGCCATGCGCCCCGCGTCCCGCAATCCGCGCGAGTGGCTCGCCGGGCAGCGCACCCTCCGCGGCGATCAGAACGGCGGAAGCGCCGTCGTTGATCGGCGAGGAGTTGCCGGCGGTGACGGTGCCTTCGCCGTCGCGCGCGAACAGCGGAGTAAGCCCGGCGAGCTTGTCCACGGAAGTGTCGTCCCGGATGCCCTCGTCGCGTGCCAGGTCGGCCCCTGGCACGTGCACGATCTCGCCATCGTAGACCCCGTCAGCCCACGCTTTAGCTGCCAGCCGGTGAGAGCGCACGGCGAACTCGTCCTGGGCATCTCGGGAGATTCCCCACTCTCGGGCGATCTTCTCCGCCGATTCTCCATTGGAGATGGTCCACTGCTTCGGCAGCTTCGGGTTGGTCATCCGCCACCCGATGGAGGTGTTCCACAGTGTCTGGTTACCGACCGCCGGCCACGGCCTCGGCGACTTCTCCACGATGAACGGCGCCCGGCTCATCGACTCCACTCCGCCGGCGAGCACGAGACCGGCGTCGCCGGTCTCGACAGCGCGGGCGGCCTGGATCACCGCTTCCAGCGACGACGAGCAGAGTCGGTTGACGGTCACGCCGGTGACACTGGTGGGGAAGCCTGCCAGCAGCGCCCCGAAACGGGCGACGTCGCGGTTGTCCTCTCCTGCTTGGTTCGCATCGCCGAAGATCACGTCATCGATGCGCGCGGGGTCGAGGCCCATGCGCGCGACGGTCGCCTTCATGACGACTGCGGCGAGATCGTCGGGCCGGATGCCGCTGAGCGCGCCACCCGCCCGCCCGAAGGGGGTGCGGACAGCATCGTAGACAAAGCTCGCGGTCATGGCGGGCTCCCTTCCGTGGTCGGCCGAGGGTCAGGCGAACGCCGATATTCCGGTGATCTGGCGGCCGATGATGAGCGACTGGATGAAGTCGGTCCCCTCATATGTGTGGACGACTTCCATGTCGGTGAGGTGGCGGGCGACGTGGTTCTCCAGAAGGAGTCCGTTGCCGCCGAGGAGGTCGCGGGCATCCCGGCAGAGTGCACGCGCGTGCTGGCCGGTGAACATCTTCGCGAGCGAGGCCTGTTCGTTCGTCAGTCGCCCTTCATCCTGCAGAGTGGCTGTGCGGAAGCAGAGCAACTGCATCGCGGTGAGATCGGCGAGCATGTTGGCCAGCTTGTTCTGCACCAGCTGGAAGCTGGCGATGGGCTTGCCGAACTGGACACGTTCCTGGACGTAGACCGCCGCTGCCTCGTACGCGGCGAGAGCGTGCCCGAGCGCCTCCCACGCGACGGTGCTGCGGGTGCGGTTGAGGATCGCGGAGACGTCACGGAATGAGGTCGACTTCGCCAGCTTGTTCCCGGCAGGGATCCTCAGTCCGGAGATCTCGATGTGCGCCTGCTGGATCGCGCGCTTAGCGATCTTCCCGGTGATCGCCTCCGCAGAGTACCCCTCGGGATACTGTCCGTCAGCGCCTTTCTCGAGCACGAATGCCTTCACTTTGGCATCCGCTGTGTCGCGGGCCCAGATGATGACGAGGTCCGCAACGTGTCCGAGCCCGATCCACCGTTTGGCACCGTCTATGACATACGCGCTCCCGTCGCGGCGGGCAGTGGTCTCCAGGGCGACGGAGTCGGAGCCGTGATCGGGCTCGGTCAGCGCGAACGCGCCGAGCTTGCGGAGGGCTGCCATTTCGGGCAGCCAGCGCTGCTTCTGCTCGTCGTCGCCGAGCAACGCGATGCTGCCCATCGCAAGTCCCGAGTGCACGGCATTGAGCGTGTTCACACTCCCGTCTCCACGAGACAGTTCCATCGCGACGAGGCCGGTCTGCAGTCGGGTCAGTCCCGGACAGCCGTAGCCCTGGATCGCGGTGCCCACGATTCCCAGCTCGCCCAGTGCGGGGAGGATCTGGTAAGGGAAGTCCGCTAACTCCCAGTACTCGTTGATAACTGGCAGGACCTCGGAATCCACGAATCCGCGCACACGTGTGATGAGATTGCGGTCGTCGTCGCCGAGAAGATCACCGATCTGATAAAAGTCCGTATCCACCGGATGTGCCGCCTTCGTGATCGTCATCTCTCAGCGTCCCTCTTTCCGAATCGCCGGGACGGTAACCCGATCGCCGACGTGGTCTTCATCGTCTTCCGCGACTTGCAGCCACCGTCGGACCGCCTCGCCATCCTGGTCGAGTGCAGGAGGCGCGGCGCGGTAACTCGCGGGGGTGCGGGAGAACGTTATGGGGTTGCGAATGGTGGGCACCGCGTGGTCGCCGGTGCCGGCCGCGACGCTGGGCTCCAGGCCGATCTTCGCAGCGAACTCGACGCCTCCACGGACATCCAGGACCGGCGCACACGGGACCTGCAACGGGCTGAAGATGTCGAACCACTCCCATGCGGTCTTGGTGACCAGCCGCGCTGTCAGCAGCGGGCGCAGGGCGTCTCGGTGCGCGCTGCGGTCTGCGTTGGACGCGAAGCGAGTGTCTGCGGCCAGCTGCGGCAGCCCGATGGCGTCGCAGAACGTAGCGAACTGCGCGTCGTTGCCGATCGCGAGCACCAGTTCCCCGTCATGGGTGCGAAACGGTGCGTAGGGGTAGATACTGGGGTGGTCATTGCCCATCCGGGTCGGAGACTGCCCGCTCAGCAGAAACCCGCCGGTCTGGTTGACCATGCCCGACAATGCGGAGGACAGCAGGTTCAGTTCGACGTGCTGTCCCTCTCCCGAGCGCTGTCGGTGGTAAAGGGCGGAGGTGATCGCGATGCACGTGTGCAACCCGGTGATCACATCGAACACCGCGACGCCCGCGCGGAACCCTTCCGTGTTCGGCGCGCCGGTCACGCTCATCAGTCCAGACAGCGCCTGTGCGAGCAGGTCGTAGCCGGCGAGCCCCGCGCCTCCCGCGGTACCGAAGCCGGTGATCGACGCATAGATCACACTGGGGTTCTCCCGCTTGACGGACTCGTAGTCCAAGCCGAATCGCCGGAGCCCGCCGGGTTTGAAGTTCTCTGTGACCACATCGGCTCGGGCCGCGAGACGCTGTGCGAGGACAAGGTCATCGGGGTTGCGGAAGTCCAGCACCACAGACTGCTTGTTCCTGTTAATGGAGAGGAAGTAGGTCGACTCGCCTCGGTACTCCGGTGGCCGGTAGCTGCGTGTCTCGTCCCCTAGCGGACTCTCCACCTTGATGACCGTCGCCCCGAGGTCCGCGAGCAGCATCGTGCAGTAGGGGCCAGCGAGTACCCGGCCGAAATCCGCGACCAGGAGACCCTCGAAAGGACCACCGGCCACGTCCTGCACCGTCCGGCCATCCGGGAGCGAGCTCTTCATCATCGGGAACACCTCAGTCGTCGTGTTCGTCCAGACTCCCAGCAGCCGTTTATGTCCGTCCAATACCTGATCAGGCACGTATTGATGCTCTAATCTCATGAAACGAGGGCTGTTCCAGAACGGCACACTCGAGGCTCCCCATTTCGACGCCACCCTGGTGGTGTCGAGGCGATGGGGCCGGGAGCGGCCCGCGCCTGGGCGTGATCAGCAATGAGGCTAAGGAGAACCCATGGGTAGCAGGCTTGCAGGCAAGGTCGCGATCGTCACCGGCGCGGCGAACGGGATGGGGCGCGCACATGTGCGCCGCCTCGCCCAGGAAGGGGCGAGCGTCCTCGCCACCGACGTCGACTCGGCCGGGCTCGAGCACACCGTCGCCGAAGCGAACCGTGACGGCGGGACGGTCGTGGGGCTGGAGCAGGATGTCGCGATCGCGGCGAGGTGGGACGAGATCGTGGCAGAAGCCGAGCAGCGTTTCGGCCGGCTCGACATTCTGGTCAACAACGCGGGGGTGCTCATCCTCAAGCCCGTCGAGGAGACCACAGAGGAGGAGTGGGACCTCATCTTCCGCATCAACGCCAAGGGTGTCTTCCTCGGCACCAAGGCCGCGGTGCCTGCTCTGGTCCGCGCAGGCGGGGGATCGATCGTGAACATCTCGTCGATCTACGGCATCATCGGCGCACCGAGCGCCGCCGCGTACGAGGCGTCAAAGGGCGCCGTCCGGCTGCTGACCAAGGCCAGCGCGGTGGACCTGGCCAAGTACGGCATCCGGGTGAACTCTGTGCATCCCGGTGTCATCGCCACCCCCATGACCACGGGGCTGCTGGCGACGCCGGAGTCGACGAAAGCCGTGCTGTCCACGACGATCCTCGACCGGCCCGGCCAGCCCGAGGAAGTCTCGAACGTCGTACTCTTCCTCGCCTCGGACGAGGCTTCCTTCGTCACCGGCGCCGAGTATGTCGTGGATGGCGGCTATACCGCGCAGTGATCTCGGTCGGCCGGGGTCTGCGCGACCCCGGCCGACTCATCCAGACTTGTATGCCAATCCACCTTCCATCGGTACGGATTATGCAATAATCCCTGGATGGATCTGCAGCAGCTGCGCACCTTCCTCGCCGTCGCCGAGGAACTGCACTTCGGACGGGCAGCCGAGCGCCTGCATATGGCGCAGCCGCCGATCAGCCGCGGCATCCAGCAGCTGGAGCGGGAGTTGGGTGCGCGGCTGTTCGAGCGGAGCACCCGCAAGGTAACGCTGACCTCGGTGGGCGAGGCCCTCGTCGCCCCCGCCCAGGAGGTCCTGGACGCGCTGGACCGGGTGAGCAGGGTCGCCCGCGCAGCCGGGACGGGCGAGATCGGTCACGTCCGTCTGGCGTACGCGGGTGCGTCCTCCAACGTGATGGTCGGATTGCTCGCCCGAGCAGTCAACCAGAACCACCCAGGCATCCACCTCGAGCTGCTCAGTCAGCACTTCGCCCAACCGGCGATGCAGCTGCTCACCCGCGGCGACATCGACATCGCCCTCGGCAGGTGGGACCACATTCCCGCCGCCGTGCGCACCCGCGTGATCGCTGTCGAGGAACTCGTCATCGCCGTCCCGGAGACCCACCGTCTAGCCGACGCCGGTGCCGTGTCGATCGCGCAGTTCGAGGGTGAGCCGTTCGTGTCGCTCCAACCGCAGACCGGCACGTTGCTGCTGGAGCGGCTGCGACAGATGAGTAGAGCCGCCGGGTTCAACGCCGATGTCGTCCAGCACGCACCGGACTCGTGGACGCTGATGTCCCTCGTCTCCGCCGAGATCGGCTGCTCATTGACCCTGTCCTCGGTGATCGACAGCATCGCCGACCCGCACTTGCGCTTCCTGCGCCTGACCGACGACGTCGCACCTGTCGAGCTGCGGATGGCGTGGCTGCGCGACAGCGACGACCGTGCCTTGCACGCCGTGCTCCGGTTGTCCGAATCCGTCCTCCCGACGCCGCAGGACTAAGCCTCGATCCACCGATGGACGGGGCGTTGAGCGAGCGTCGTGACGTAGAAATGCCCCTCTGATCAGGAAGAATAGAGCTTGCTTAGGGTTCTGTTCGTCTGGTCGGAGAGGCATCTCGTAGATGCAATTCAAGCACGCCCCCGCCGCAGTGTCTGCGGTGTTCGATGATCCGAATCTCGTGTCGGCCGCGGGGCTGGTGCCGATGCTCCGCCTGGCGCGTTCCGCGGGGTTGGACGAGCTCGCGCGTGAGCGGTTGAGCGTCCCGACGGATAAGGGCGCCAACGCGGGTGCGAAGGTGATGGCACTGGTCGCGGGCATGCTCGCCGGGGCGGACTCGATCGACGACATGAACCTGCTCCGCCATGGCGGAATGGGCCGGTTGTTCGACCGGACGTATGCGCCGTCGACGCTCGGGTCGTTCCTGCGGGAGTTCCGGTTCGGACACGTCCGCCAGCTCGACGCCGTCGCCTCCCGGGTGTTCGCGAATCTCGCTGTCGACGCGCCGCTGCTCCGAGCAGGCGATGGCGAGCGGGTGATGGTGGATCTGGACGACACCATCATCGAGGTCCACGGATACCAGAAGCAGGGCGCCGGTTTCGGGTACTCCGGCGTCCGGGGGCTGAACGCCCTCCTCGCCACGGCATCGACCACCTCGTCGGCGCCGGTGATCCTGGCCCAGCGGTTGCGGCAGGGGAAGACCGGGTCCCCGAAGGGGGCCGCGCGGATCGTCGGCGATGCTCTCGCCACCCTGCGCCGCACCCGCGCCGCGACCGGGGCCAGGCCGTTGCTGCGGGCGGACTCCGCGTTCTACGGACACGCGACCGTCGGCACCGCGATCAAGGCGGGCGCCGACGTGTCGGTGACCGTGAGGATGGACCCGGCGGTGAAGGCCGCGATCGCGACCATCCCGGATGATGCGTGGGAGATGATCGAGTACACCGACGCGATCCGTGACGAGACCACCGGGCAGCTGATCTCCAAAGCCGAGGTCGCCGAGGTCCCGTTCACCGCGTTCCGCTCGAGGAAGAAGGCGGAACAGGTCGCCGGACGGTTGGTGGTGCGGCGCATCCCCGATCTGAACCCGAGACAGGTGGAGCAGCCGACCCTGTTCGACGTCTACCGGCATCACGCGTTCTTCACCACCACAGCGAAGGAGGTGATGGACACGGTGGCCGCGGACAAGACCCACCGCGGTCACGCGATCATCGAGCAGGTCCACGCCGACCTCAAAGCGGGGCCGCTCGCGCACCTGCCCTCCGGGGTGTTCACCGCGAACAGCGCCTGGCTCGTCATCGCCGTGATCGCATTCAACCTCACCCGCGCTGCCGGTCTCGTCGCCGACCGAGCGGGACGGCTCGCGAGAGCAACGACCGCGACGATCCGCCGCACCCTGATCCACGTCCCCGCACGGCTGGCGCGCTCCGCGCGCCGAATCACGCTGCACCTGCCCGAGGCCTGGCCATGGCAGACCGCGTTCGACCGGCTCTTCACAGCCACGCACGCGCCACCGCCAACGGTGACCACCTGACCATCGCCGCAACGCGGCACGACCGAGGACCAAGTGGACGACCGGGATGCGACGCCCGGAACTCAACCCTGCCCTCGACGCGTCACCGCGCCCCGATCATGCCGCCCCGGCACACCCACGGCTCATCGGTGGATCGAGGCTAAGGGTCGCCAGGTATCAATCCGCCTGCCATTTGGTATTGGAGAGAATCAGAACGAAGTGGAAGCGTGGAGTCCACTGTGCGTATATCAACGGCGAGGACAACCATGCACGCATTCGCGATCTTCCAAGACGATCACACGGTGACCGATGTGGAATTGCCGACCCCGACCCCCGAAGGCACCGAAATCCTCCTGCGCGTGGTTCGGTCCGGGGTGTGCCACACCGACATGCACCTGCGTGAGGGGTACTACGATCTCGGCAGCCGGGGGCGTCTGAATCTGATCGACCGGGGCGTCACCTACCCGCTTGTCCTCGGCCATGAGGTCGTCGGCGTCGTCGAAGCGGCCGGCCCCGACGCCGACGGGGTCTCGCCGGGTGAGCATCGCCTTGTCTACCCATGGATCGGCGACGGCTCCTGCGACGCATGCCAGGCAGGTCACGAGAACCTGTGCCCCTCGCCCCGTAACCTCGGCGTCGCCCGCCACGGCGGGTATGCCGAGTTTATCCTCGTCCCGCACCCCCGTTACCTCCTCGACGTCACCGGGATCGAAGAGCGGTGGGCCGCAACTCTCGCCTGCTCCGGCCTGACCGCCTACAGTGCCGCGCGCAAGGCCCTTCCGGCCACCGCGTCCGATCCGGTCGTGGTGATAGGCGCCGGCGGTGTCGGGTTGATGGCGATCGCCACGCTGCGCGCGCTCGGCCACGAAGCAGTCCTCGCGGTGGACCTGCAGGAGCGCAATCTGGAACTGGCGCGGCAGCTCGGAGCGACCACGACGATCTCCGCCCGCCAGGAAGACCTTGCCGCCGCCATCGTCGCCGGCGCCGGTGGGCCGGTCGCGGCGATCGTGGACTTCGTCAACAACTCCACAACAGCTCCCGCTGCGTTCGCCGCGCTCCGCAAGGGCGGAACGATGGTTCAGGTCGGGCTGTTCGGCGGAGAGCTGGTCATCCCCACCGCGTTGCTCACTCTGAAGATCATCACCATCCGCGGAAGCTTCGTCGGGTCCCTCGGCGAGCTCGAGGAGCTCGTCGGGCTCGCGCGGCGCGGCGCGCTCCCGCATCTCCCGATCATCGACGGGGAGTTGTCTGCGACGGCGGTGCAGGATGCGCTGGACCGGCTCGCCGCGGGCGGCGTGCCCGGCCGGATCGTGCTCAGCGCGTGACCGCGCCGGGCGTCCAGCCGGCCACGACTCACGCGTAGTCGAAGAAGCCGCGTCCCGTCTTGCGTCCCAGCTCCCCGGCCGCGACCTTGTCGCGGAGGATCTGCGGCGGGGCGAACCGCTCGCCGAGCGTCTCATAGAGGTATTCGGCGATCCCGAGACGCACGTCCAGCCCGACAAGATCGGAGGTGCGCAACGGACCTGTCGCGTGACGGTATCCCAGCACCATCGCCGTGTCGATGTCCTCAGCGCTGGCCACCCCCTCTTCGAGCATCCGCATCGCTTCCAGCGCGATTGCCGCGCCCAGGCGGGAGCTCGCGAAGCCGGGCGCGTCGTTGACGACGATCGGGGTCTTCCCCAGCGATGTCACCCACTGCTCCGCCCGTTGCCGCAGGTCCGGGTCGGTCGACGGCGTCAGCACGATCTCGACGAGTGACGAGGGCGGCACCGGATTGAAGAAGTGCAGTCCGCACACGCGCTCCGGCCTCGCCAGCTGCGCCGCGAGCCTTGTCACCGACAACGATGAGGTATTCGTGGCCAGCCACGCCGACTCCTCCACGATCCCCTCTGCTCTCTGCATCGCCTCGACCTTGAGTGCGAATGTCTCTGGGACAGCTTCGATCACGAGCTCGGCATTCCGCAGCGCCTCGTAGTCGGCGCTGGCCGCGACGCGGCCGGCGATTGCGTCGACGTCGACCGAGGCATCCCGCTCCGCGGCCTTGCGGATCCCATCGGCCAACCGCGCGGCGGCCGCGCCCGCCGCCGCCGGGTCACGTTCGATCACGGTGACCTGGGCGCCCGCCTGAGCGAACACTTGCGCGATACCGGCGCCCATGCGGCCGCCCCCGATCACGCCGACGGTGGAGGGAACAGTGATCATCGGGTCTCCTGAGAACGGTTGAGGAATCGGGTCATCAGCTGCGTCTTGGCGTCCGACTCGAACAGGATCGCCTGCGCGAGTTCGTCGACAAGGGGGTGGGCGTCCCGCGGCGCAGCGAGCACGCGCTTCGAGACGCGGAGGGCGAGCGGATCCTGGCCAGCGATCCGATCGGCGACGGTATCCGCCGCCGCCGCTAACTGGTCGGGTTCATGCACCGAGGCCACCAACCCACACCGCAGCGCCTCCTCGGCGTCCAGCCGGCGCCCCGTGAACAGGATCTCCTTGGCCAGCGGCTCCCCCACCAGCTCGGCGAGCCGCCAGGTCGCCCCGGCCGCGGCCAGGATTCCGATCGCCGTCTCGGGGTTGCCGAACACGGCGCGGGTGGACGCGATCCGGATGTCGGCCGCGTACGCGAGTTCCGCACCGCCCCCGATCGCGAACCCGTCGACCGCAGCGATCACCGGCATCGGCAGCCGCGCGATACGGATGAACAGCCCGGAGTTGATGCCGGCCAGCGCTTCGTCGCGGCCGCGCTCGAGCAGCTGCCGGATGTCTGCGCCAGCCGCGAACACACCCCGTTCGGGCGTAGAGGTTCCGGTGAGAATCAGGATGCGGGGCTCTCGCTCCAGGCTCGTGCATACCGCGTGAAGTTCGTCGACCATGTCGTCGTTGATCGCGTTTCGCACGTCAGGACGGTTCAGTTCGACGTGAAGCCGGTCCGCGCCCTCGCGGAGTATCAGAGTGGTCACCGTCCCAGCCTCCCACCACCGATCAATGCGCGTCCAATACCCGATCCACGTACATCTGATGCGCCATCGTCATCAATCTGGGCCGGGATCAGTATTGGACGAACTCGGCCACGGCGCGACAGGCTGAGTGGGCAGTATCGCGCCAGACGACCGCCGATCTGGGCGGGCGTGGCCCGAGAGCCGCACGACAGCAATGAAGCGAGGAGACCACGATGGGTGCATACCGGACCATCAACCCAGCCACCGGCCAGACGGTCGCCGAGTACCCCGTGATCGGCGATGCGGACGTGGCCGACATCGTCGCCCGCTCGCACACGGCCTACCGCAGGTACCGGGAGCTGCCGCTCGCCGAACGGACGGGGATCCTGGCACGCGCGGCGCAGCTGCACCGGGACCGCATCGATGAACTGAGCGCGCTGCTGACCCTCGAGGTCGGCAAACCCGTCACGCAGGCCCGCGGGGAAGTCGAGCTGGTCGCCTCGATCTACCAGTACTACGCCGACCACGCCGAAGCGTTTCTCACCGACGAGACCCTCGACATCGTCGGCGGAGGGGAAGCGCTCGTCCGCACCGAGCCGATCGGGCCGCTGTTGGGGATCATGCCGTGGAACTACCCGTACTACCAGGTGGCCCGGTTTGTCGCCCCCAACCTCGCACTGGGCAACACGATCATCCTCAAACACGCCCGCAACTGCCCGCAGTCCGCCCTCGCCATCGAACGCGTGCTCCACGATGCCGGGCTTCCGGCCGACGCGTACATCAACGCGTTCGTAGACAGCCGCCAGATTGCCGGCATCATCGCCGACCCGCGCGTGCAAGGGGTGTCGCTGACCGGCTCCGAGAAGGCGGGCTCGGCTGTCGGCGAGGTGGCCGGCAGGCATATGAAGAAGGTCGTCCTTGAGCTGGGCGGCTCGGACCCGTTCATCGTCCTGGAGGATGCTGACGTCGACGCGGCCGTGGCAGCCGGCGTACGCGGCCGCATCGCCAACGGCGGCCAGGCGTGCACGGCATCCAAGCGGTTCATTGTCGTGGATGCCGTCTACGACGAGTTCTCTCGGAAGTTCATCGACGCGATCACGAAGATCATCCCCGACGACCCCACGGACCCCGACACGTTCCTCGGCCCGTTGGCGTCCGCGGATGCCGGAGATGAGCTCGAGGAGCTCGTCGAGGACGCGGTCGCCAAGGGCGCCACCCTGCACATCGCCCCCGGTGCACGCCGAGAGGGCGCCTTCTACCCGCCCAGCGTGCTCACCGGGGTCACCCCGCTGATGCGAGCCTACGAGGAGGAGCTGTTCGGACCGACCGCGGTCGTGTACCGGGTGCCCTCCCCGCAGGCCGCGGTCGCCCTGGCCAACGAGTCGCCCTTCGGGCTGTCCAGCAGCGTCTTCACGCAGGATCCTCTGGCAGCCGCGCAGATCGCCCGCGAACTGGAGGTCGGGATGGTGTGGATCAACAGCACCAGCCGCAGCGCACCGGACCTCCCCTTCGGCGGCGTGAAGCGCTCCGGCGTCGGACGCGAGCTCGCCCGGTACGGCATGGACGAGTTCGCGAACAAGAAGCTCATCCGAACCCCCGCCTGATATCCCCGTGTAACGCCTCCGCCGCGCCGAGTACGCAACTGCGAATCCAGGCCTCCCTGGTCGGCAGGCGGGGGCGCTGTTTTCAGGAGATCAGGGTGTTCTGCCCGTCGAAACCGTACGCGCGCAGTTTCCGGTACAGCGTTGTGCGCCCGATACCGAGGATCTCCGCTGCGCGCGAACGGTTTCCGTCCGCTTCCCGCAGCGCCGCATCGATCGCCCGGTACTCGGATGCGGCGATGCCGCGCAGCTGGCGGGCACGTGTGCGCATCTCGGCGGACAGAAGGTCGACGTCCAGGATGGTGCCGACGGGGCGGTACGCCACCATCGCGGCAATCAGAACCCGCAGCTCCGAGGCGCCACCAGGCCAGTCCCACCGGGAAAGCGCCTGCAGCAGAGCAGGGCTCAGTGTCACCGAGTGCTCCTGAGCGAGTCTCACGGCCAGGCCGATGACACGGTCTGGGTCATCGCGCAGCGCTGGGAGGTCGAGTCGCGGCCCCCGGCGGCCCAGGTAACTGAAGACGACGCCAGTCGGGTCGTCTGCGACACAGAACACGACCCGGGCGGACCGGATGGGATCTGCCGCGCCAGCCAATTGCTGCAGGACCGGGAAGTCTGCGTCGGTCAAAGACTCGACGCTGCGGACGACCACCGACGTGCCTGTGCTCAGCGCGTGCGCCGCCGTGGCCACGGCCCCCGGTTCCCGAAATGCCGGGGCGTCGATGACGACCGGGTCGTGGCGGTCGCGTTCGCGCAGCCAGAGCTGGGCGAGAAGCGTCTTCCCGCTGTCGCGCGGACCGTGGATCGCGATGCACCCGCTGCTGCGGCCGAGCACGTCGAGGTGCGCGGCAAGGCGGGAAAGCCGGGTGGGTTCCGGCGCTGCGGCCGGCTCGGACTCGGCAAGTTCCACGAGGTAGATGCTCTCCCCTGCCCGATTCACGATGCGGCGGGCAGTGCTCGGCCGATCCGCGAGCAAGACGGATGCGACATCCCCCTGCCAGTGGTGGGCCTGGAGCTCGTCCCACAGGGTCACGTGCCGCTCGGCCGAGAGCATCGGCAACGCGCCCGTCGAGGCGAGCACGCCGCCACGGCCGATGGCCAGCACACGGTGGCGGGCGGTACCGTCCGCGAACCGGGCCAGCAGCGCCTGCAGCTCCAGCGGTGCGGTGTTAAGCAGCGCGTCCTGGAGGTCACGAGCGGCCTGCTTCGCGATCGCGAGCATCGCGGGGTGGGACGCCCCGACGGGAGAGGCGAGGGCGAGCGAGCCGATGACCCGCCGCGAAAGAGGGTCGTGGATGGGGGCGCCAGCGCAGGCGAGGGTCTGCAGCCGGTCGTTGACGTGCTCGGCGCCGCGCACGAACACTGCGGATCTTTCCTCGATCGCCGTTCCGAGTCCGTTCGTGCCCAGCGCGGACTCCGAGAATTCGAATCCTTCGGCCGCGGACACCTTGTCGAGCCGTCTCGCGTGGCTCGGGTCGCCCACCTTTCGGGCGAGGATCCGTCCGGATCGGTCGCTGACCAGCAGCGCGACACGCATGTCCGCGAGTGATTCCGCCCATCGCGCCAGGACGATCTCAGCGGTGTCCTGAAAGCGTCCCGCCGGTTCGGAGAACGGGTGGTAGGCAGGAGTCGCCGTCGGATCGTAGCCGCCACCGGTGGTGAACGAGCGACGCCAACTGCGCTCGATCACCGGGGGGACGTTCAGTGTTCGGGGAGTGAGACCGTGCGCGCCGACGCCAGCTTCGAGAAGGCGTTCACGAGCCTGCCGCGCGCTCGCGGCGGAATAGGTATCGGTGGACATAGCTGGGACCTCGCGTCACTGCAAGTGGTCCCACCCAGTATCCGCCTCCCTATTAGGACCCGCCAATACCTAGTCCGCTGTGGATCCATCCTCTGTGCGCATGAGTCCATGGTGGTGGGGAAGCCGGTCGCGTTCGTAGGTGATGTCGGTGTAGCCGTGAGGAATGGGCTGGCCGTGGTCGTCGAGGCCGACGAAGACGATCTTCTCGATCGTCAGAATGCGGTCACGGGTGATCATGTTGCGCACCTCGGCGCGCATCGTGAGGGAGGTGCGCCCGAACGCGGTGGCGCGCAGTCCCATCTCGATCAGGTCACCTTGTCGTGCGGAGCTGACGAAGTCGATCTCGGATATGTACTTGGTGACCGCCCGAGGGTTTCCGAGCTGGATGATGGCGTAAATCGCGGCCTCTTCATCGATCCAGCGCAGCAGGCTGCCGCCGAACAGGGTGCCGTACGCGTTCAGGTCCTCGGGACGGACCCAGCGGCGTGATCGGAAGGTGACGTCTTCTGACATGTTGTCGCTCATAGGACGACCGTAGGCCGGGAAGCACACTCCCGGCCTACGGTTACCGTCGATCAGGCCGGGATGGGCTGTCCGATGCTGAATCCTTCGAAGTCCTTCGCCTGGATCTCCGAGAGGAGGCCGCGGTAGGCGCCTAGGCCGCCGAGGTAGAACATCACGGCGTGCTTCTTGCCGGGGATGTTCGCCCCGAAGATCCACGAGTCGGTCTTGGGGAACAGCGTGTAGTTTGCGATCGTCGTGCAGGTCTCGGTCCATTCGTCCTCGACCTGCTGCGACACCTCGATGAGCCCGCCTCTCCGCTCCGCCTCGGTCACCAGAGTCGTGATGAACTCGACCTGCGCCTCGATGCTGGGCACCAGGTTGGTGAACGGCCCGTTGGGGCCGAGGATCATGAACATGTTCGGGAATCCGGCCGTCATGATGCCGAGGAAGCTGGTCGGGGCGTCGGCCCAGTGCTCGTCGACGCTCACCCCTCCGCGCCCGCGGATGTCGATGCGGCGGTAGTTGCCGTCGACCGCGTCGAACCCGGTAGCCAGCACGAGCACATCCAGCTCGTGCTCAACACCGTCCGCGGTCTTCACCCCTCGTGGGGTGATCTCAACGATTGGGTTCTCCTTGATCGACACCAGCTTCACGTTGTCCTGGTTGTACACGTCGTAGTAGCCCTGGTTGCACAGGGGCCGCTTCGCATACGGCTGGGTCGGGGTGAGCAATCGCGCCGTCTCCGGGTCCTTGACCGTCTCAGCGATCTTGCGGCGGATGAACGCAGCGGCTGCCTCGTTCGACTCCGGGTTGATAGCGATGTCGTTGAACGTGCCGAACATGAAATAGAATCCGTTGCCTCGGTCCCATGCCGCCTGGAACACGCGCTCCCGCTCGGCCTCGTCGACATCGGTGGCCGCGACGGTGGACTCCTCGAACCCGAAGGCGACGCCGGAGTTTCGGACCTGCTCCCAGATCTCCGGGAACCGGGACTTGTATCCGTCCACCTCCCCCGGGCCGACCGGTCCGTTGCCGGAGGGGACGCTGTACTGCGCCGAGCGCTGGAACACGGTCAGGTGCGACACCTGCTTGGCCGCGGCGACGATGAACTGTGTTCCGGTCGAGCCAGTGCCGATGACCCCCACCCGCTTGCCCTCGATCGACAGGTCCTCCGGCCACTCCGCGGTGTGCACGAGGCGGCCTTCGAACGAGTCGATCCCGGGGATGTCGGGGATGTTGGTTGCTGCGAGCAGTCCCAGCGCCGCCACCACGTATCGGGCCGTGAAGGATTCTCCGGCGGAGGTGCCGACCGTCCAGGTGTTGGTGGCTTCGTCGAAGACGATCGACGTGACTTCGGTGTTCAGCCGGAAGTCCTTGCGGAGGTCGTACCGGTCGACGACGGTCTCAAGGTAGCGGAGGATGTCGGGCTGGTCAATGTACTTGCGGGCCCAGTCCCACTCCTGCAGCAGTTCGTCATCGAACGAGTATCGGTAGAAAGGGCTCTCCGTGTCGGACATGGCGCCGGGGTACCGGTTCCAGTACCAGGTTCCTCCGATGCCGGCGCCCTTCTCGAACCCGCGGACGCGCAGGCCGAGCTTGTCGCGCAGGGTGTGTAGCTGGTAGATGCCGCCGAAACCGGCGCCGACGACGATCGCGTCGAAGTCCGTGGTCTGTGTGGATGTCATGGTGCAACTCCTTCGGTGAATGAGGTGGGTGGGGTGCTGCAGGTCAGTGGCGAAGCCACTGGCCGATCGCCGCAAGCTCCGCGTCGACGTCCGCGTCGCGGCCAGCCAGGAACGGGTAGACGTGCTGCTGTCCTTCGGCGACATGCAGGGTGACGTCAACGCCGGCGCCCTTGGCGCGCTCTGCCACGCGGATGGCATTGTCGACCAACGACTCGACCGAACCGGCGTTGACGTACAGCGGGGGGAACCCGGTGAAATCCGCGTAGAGCGGGTTCGCGAGCGGCGCCGACGGGCTGGTGGTCTCCCCCAGCACGCCGGCGATCATGCCCTCCAGGAGCGGCACGGAGATCAGCGCGTCGGTCGCATCGTTGGTGACCAGCGTCGCGCCGCGGTTCTCCATGTCCAGCCACGGGGAGAACGCGATGACGTGCCCGGGCAGCGGCCGTCCCTTCGCCTTCAACGCCAACGGGATGGCGATGGCGAGATTGCCTCCCGCCGAGTCGCCGATGGTGGTGACGTCCTCGGGGTGGACCCCCCGCTCCAGCAGGGCCTCGAACGCCGCGACCCCGTCGTCTACCTGGGCGGGGTGCGGGTGCTCGGGCGCGCGACGGTAGTCCAGCACGAACGCTGTTACCCCGGCCGCCTTCGCGACGTGCGCGGCGAGCTTCCGGTGGCTGGCCGCAGAGCCGACGGCGAACCCGCCGCCGTGCGTGTAGAGGAGGACCTTGGAGCGATCGGCTCCGGCCGGGAACGCCCAGATGCCGGGCACGCCGCCGACCGTCTCCTCCTTGTAGGTGACATTTTCCGGTTCGATGGTCGGCTGGTGCCATTCATCGAAGATGCTGCGGAACAGCCGCATGTCCAGCTCGTGGGTGGCCATGAGCTCGGACCAGCCCAGATACAGATCACGCAGGGCGCTCGGGACGACTGCGGTCGCGGTGGATGACGAGGACATCGCATAACTCCTTCGTTGATGCTCGGCGCCTGCAGGAACTAGGCGACCACTCGGTGGATGAGCTCTACTCTCAGGGAGGATTCCGCCACAGCGCTGTGCCGATTTGGAACAGCTCACCCGGGTTGCCCGGTGACCACGACAGAGATCGGCTCCGGCGCACGGCATGATCAGGATCCAGCGCACGAACGAGACCGGATCGGGCACGGTGCCAGACGATCAGCGCCGCCACGACGAGAGTCGCGGCGGTCACCGCCATTGCTCCGACCCAGCCGCTCTGCGTGAAGACCGTCGCCAGGACGAGACCGACAGCCGGGATTCCATCTCCACGGAGAGCGACGGCAGCACACGCCGGACGGCGAAGATCTACTCACCGCCACCGTCTCCGCTTCCGACGACGACGACAGCTTCGGCTTCTACTCCCGGCCCACCAAGGCCCACATCATCGCCGCCGGCATCCGCCGCACCGCATGAACGAGCGCCTCATGAACAGCCGCACCAGCCTCACCATCTACCCCGCCCACGACGAGCAAACCCTGCTCCCGCCGACGCCGATCCTCGTCGACGAGCACTACTTCGTCCGCGCCGGGCTCGAGCAACTCCCCGCCCGCCTCATCGGGTTCAGCCCCGCCGGCGCGCTCGCCATCACGGCGTGGGTTCACGACGTGTTCCGTGCCCCGGAGCTCGCACGCGACCTGTACCCGACTTTCATCATCGCCGGTCGCGTCCAGGCATATCCGATCCCCGCCGCCAGGGTCACCGTGCGCGAGCCCGCCGGCGTCGTCCAGGTCGTGATCACCGACCCTCGCGGCAAGAGATACCGGCCATACCTCGGCGAGGACCGCGACATTGCCGACCGCATCGCCGCGGCCTGGGGCTCCCACCGCGGATACTCCGCCACCGTCCAACCGATCACCTGACAATCACGAACGGAGACACCATGCGCTGCTTGATGTGCGAAGAGCCCACCACGATGTACATCCCCTCGGACGACGTCGACGGCATCGGGCTGCATAGCTGCGGTGTCTGCGGGTTCGAGATCGAAGGCCCCCGCGACGAACCCGCGCATGTCGCCGACCATCGGAAGCTCACTGCAACGACGACCTCGACGACGTGTAGGTTCCCGTTGGAAATGGCCGAGGATGCCGGGAATCCCCGGTAGTTGGCAGTGGCCGAAGGCTCAGGATTCCGTGGGGAATGGCGAATCCCTACAGCCCCACGCCAGTCAGTCCTCGGCAACGCTGTCAGCGGCGTCGAGGCCGGGCAGTGTGAGAGCAGTCGCTTCGATCTCTTGCTGGGGTGCAGGCTCGGGCGGCGCCTGCGCCGGCTTACCGAACCCTGCGATTAGAAGCTCGCTGATGTCGTCCTTCAGAGAGCCAAAGCTTCGCAGGAACGCTGCAATGAGGCTCACGCTTGATCTTGCCGCCGGATCATTGAGTCGAAGCTGAGCCCCCGCAGCTTCTGAGATGTCTCGCCCACGAGCTAGCCGCTCGTGAACGACGAGATCAAACTGTCGAGGCAAGTCTCGGAGCGCGGGCTGACGGCCTAGCCGGATTGCGAGTTCTGCAGCAGAGTCAGCCCACTCCGGCGGTGAGGGCTCAAACGCGCCCATGGCCTCAGTCCGCACCTCGGGCGAGGCCTTCGCCGCCGCGAGCAGTCCACTGATGAACTTGTCGAAGTCGCGCGACAACTGGCGCATGCGCTGAGCGGGCACAACTCCGTCTGCGAGGCGTTCGCGAAGAAAACTTGTGAATGCACTCGGATCCATCGGGCGGACAAATCCCACGATCGTTACGAGGTTGAGTACCCAGATACTGAGGGTCTCTGAAATGAGCCACCGTACCGCGAGCTGTTCGTCATCCTTGACGCCGGGCGTCCAGCGCTGGCAAAGCGTCTCAAGTAGACCCAGGCTCTGCTTCAGTGCAGCGAACGGATCTAGAAACCACACGGTGGAAGTGAGGAACTTGAACGCAGGTCCGAGCGTGGGATCGTCCTTGCTGACTACTTTGACTGTGCGCCGCAGAAGCAGGGCGTTGGGTCCGTGGGCCCCAAGATCTGTGAGTTTCGAGAGATTAAGTGCGGCCTCTCGCGCCTGGAGGTCGTTGATCGATTCGACGCTGACGCGGGAATGGCGGCCCAGCTCCCGGGTTCTGGGCGTCACGCTCGAGGCAACAGTCAGTTCCGCTCGCTCTGCGCCTACCAACTCTTGCAGTCCGCGTAGCCACACAATACGGTCGAGTGGTTTCGGCGCGCTCTTCCCCGTCCCGCTCTTGGACTCGCCAATGGTCCGGTGACTCTCGAGCCCGGGACCAAGCCCGATGGCGAGTAGATCCAGGTCGGTGACTTGGATGAGTTCCGCGCCGTAGTAGCTGATGAGGTCGATGCCTACCCGAGTGAAGTACCCCTCCCAGAACCACACTTGGCCTACGCGGCATTCGAGTCGATCACCGGGGGTTAGCGGGTCGGTCTTGACGGGTGGCACGTTGCAGTTCCTTTCTCAGCTCGAGGATCGCTGATCTCGCGATCTCGTCAGCGGCTCCGAGGTCGCCCGCGCCCGCACGTGTTTGCTCTGGGTTGGTGAACTCGCCTGGAGCTCGGAGGAGGTTCACCGTCGGGTCCGTCGTTCCTGCGGACGTTGATGAGTTCTGAAGCCACGCGAGCCCGCCTTCGACGATCTCCTCCTTCACAAGTTCGAGGTATGCCCGGCCGTGGTCCGTTTCACGGACGCGAACGATGCCGTGCGCCTCAAGCAGGTGGTAGTCGGTGCTGATGTTGCTCGCAGGCCCAACGCTCCCGCGGTTTAGGAGCGCCCGCACGAGGACCACAGGATCGTGTATTCGACCGCCGCTACGTTCCGCTCGTTCATGCCCGAAGAGCATGTGGGCGACAAAAAGCTTGCGCTGATTCAGCGCCTCGGTGGTTGTGAGCCGGTCGTCCTCCGACTCGAGAGTAGGTGAAAAGACATATGTCTGCGCTCCGGATCCTCCCGTCGACTTGACGGTGGCGGCCTGGACGAGTCCGACCTTCTGTGCTGCGCCGAACACGCCGGGGGTCGGTTGCGCGAGGAGTGGAAGTGCGAGGCCGGGGTGTTGCGCTGCCTGTTCACATATGCCGAGAAGCGCGTCGCGCTCGCCCGGGGGAAGGCCACGGAGGAACGACGCGATCTCAATCTGTCCTGACTCCCACACGTAAGGGCTATAAATTACGTCCTCGGCGAGATCGACGGAGTTGACGCGCTTTGTAAGGCCTGTCGCCAGTGCAAGGTTCAGACCGGTTTCGCTGACTTGGTCGTTGAATCCTCGTCGGTGGAGTTGGTCGAGATGTTGGGTGGTCGTCAACGGGGCGAACGATGCGACTTCGATCGAGTGCAGCGTTACGATCTCATCGATGGTCGGGTTGAGCTGCTGTAGAACGCGGTAGGACTGTTCGATGAGGTTCCCGGTTACGCCCAGAAACTCCTGCACCTCGATTACAACGCCTTGTGTGTCCAGCGCGAAGTCTGCAACATTGGCAGCCTTCAGCGCCGGCAGCACGGTCGAGTGAAGTGATTGCCTTCCAATTCCTGCCTGGACGGCGAAAGACTCGAGGGCGGATGCACTCAAGGGGTCGGAGAATCCATGGATGCGGGCGACGAAGTCCATCGCTTCGCCTGCGTGAAGTAGTGACTCGAGTCTGGGTCTCAGAGCCGGGTCGATTGTGCGCGAGGCTTGATGAACCCGCGTCACAGCGCGCCCGAGTCGCCGGTCGGACCTGTTGACGTCCAGATCGGCAGTGGTGCTCTCCGCCATTCGAATCTCCTCACCCGCTACCGAGATGAGCCTACTGATCGGGCGTACGCTCCTCGCAGTGCGCTCGTCTCAATTTGTGGGGAATCGCATTTCGAGCACTCGCTGCCATTTGACGACGTCGGCGGCGTCCTCGGGCCGAAGACTGCGCATGTGTGCCAGACGATTCCGAATCGGCATGATCTGCGCGCTGAACTGTCGCCAGTGAGCGGCGCTCAACCCCAAGTCGCCGATCTGGGAACGGTCCTTTAGTTGGAGCAACTCCCCGAGTGAGAGCCATTCGAGAGGGTCGCGCAATTGCTTGACCGACGTGGCGCCCATGTATGCCGATTCGCTCGCTCGCTCGAGCACTTTTTCCGGAAGGTCGCCGTTCAGGCACTGCGTGCGCCAGTTCTCCGCCCATGCGGCGATTGCGCGCCGACGCACTTCGCGTCGGATGATCCGCTCGATCTTCCAGAGTCCCGAACTCACCTCGGCAAGCTGCTGCTGAGGATCGAGGGCATCCGCGAGAACCTCGTCGAGCGCCTTCTTGAGCGGTCCGAGATGCTTCGGAAAATTCCATGTCCGAGTCGCACCGTCGGGCGCTGTAAGGCTGGAACCATCCAGCGCCTCAAGCTCCCTCGCGTTGAGCAGGCCCAGCGCGCTCTGGCCAATCAGCAGGCTCTCGTACACGACACGATCGAGAGACGCAGCCAGGTCCATACCGAGTTCTGTCAGCGCCCGGCACAGTACGTCGGCCGGGGAGGCGCCGTCTTCAACGCACGTTGGCCACTCGTGAGCGCCTGTGCTCTTGACGACCGGAGCATGCGCCAGGCTGGCGTCGTCAAGGAGCGAACTCCCGACCACTGGAGGGAAAGCAATCCGAGGCGCCCGGGAGAGGAGGATGACCCTGCCGCCGGCCTCGACGTCGCTGAAGACGCGCTCGCGTAGCGCACCCATCTGAGTGGCCTCACTCTGCATCGTGAGCGACTCCATCCCGTCGATCACGACTGTTCCGGTGGTAAGTGGGCCATCTGGCTGCAAGTAGTCCCGGACGCGCGTCACGTTCACCTGCGAAGCCCCCAGAGCGCGGCGGGCTGGCTCGTTGCTCGAGCCCAGCTGCAGGAACACGACGCGGAGTTGCTCCGCTTTTCGGTGAACGCCCAGTATCCAGTCGGAGTAGTCGGTCGCGCTCATACGAGCTCCAGGATCACGCTGACTTCGAACTCGCCGTCCTGTTCGTGAATCAGACCCAGGTCCTTCAGTCGACGAACTGCGACGTGCTCGCTGGATGCGAGTTCCTTGAAGTCGGCTGCACTGTCCATCAGCACGTCCAGCATGACGGCCTCGTTCGCGTAGTAGCGCTTGACGTGTTGGACCATCTCCTCAATGTTGCCTTGGACGCGACTCTTCCAATCATCAAGTTCTGTGAGCACGGAAGCGCGAGTCATCGTACGTTGGAAGACGTCGGTCGGAAGGTGCTGCACGACGGCTGAGCTCAGATTTCGATACAGATAGGCGTGACCACCGGACGCCTCGTGGAGTGCCTCGAGCGCACCAGGTTCGATCTGGATGCCCATCTTGCCGCCGACGGTGCTCGCGAGATCGTCCGCCTCTTCTCGCTCCAGCGGCTTCACGTACACGGCCTTCGCCCAAGAGAAGAGGGGATTCGGTCGACCATACAGTCGTCCACCTTCAACGATGGCGCTTGTAAGGCCGGACAGCACGAAGGTGAAGTTCTCAGACTCCTGCACGATGCTCCTGAGGGCCGATAGCAGCTGCGCAATGCGTGGCATGTCGCCTTCAGCGATATCGATGCGATCCGCTGGGGTCAAGTACTCGATCTCGTCCAGGAGGAGCAGGATCCTATGCCCGTCTTTGTGGAGATGCTTGAGTATCGCCTGGAGAGCGTTCTTCAGGTCGAGGATGCTCGGGCGTTCCTGCAGCTGCGAAAGCTCTTGGGTGCGCAGCTTGTGAGCTTTGAGTTCAGCAATCAGTCGTCGACGCAGATCGCTGACGATGTCGTCGGTGGGGTCTTCCGGCGGAGAGGGGAAGGCCTCCAGGTCCATGAGGACGGTCACCACTTTGTCCTCTTGCAACTCCTCCTTAAGCTGCATGAGGATGCTCGTCTTGCCCGACTTCCGCAGTCCGAAGACGCCTGTGACTCGCTGGTTGAACACGTCGTCACGCATCGACTGCAGCAGTGTCCTGCGGCCGAAGAAGCTCGCGCCATACACGGGAGTCGTCATGTAGAAGAGGTCTCGGGCATAGATGTAGTCGCGAAGAAGGGTAATTAGCGAGAGTTCGTCTTCGTCGTCAATCAAGAGCGGGATCGCTAGTTTCGCGGGGCGCGACCAGTCGTTCAGTTTGATCTGTAGACGCCGATCGGGCGACCACATGAAGAAGATGTCCGGAGTGATGGAACGATCGGCGCCACCGAGCTCGCGGGCCGCAGCCTGGAAGGTCCGGCCCTGGAGATCCTCATGCGGACTGTAGAAGATCATCACCTCGCGGGTAAACCCAAACCCGGCCTCGATCGCTCCACTGAATCGCACATGGACGATCGCGCAGTCCCTGAAGCCATCCTGACGGCAGAACCCCGCGTAGACCACCTGGGAGCCAAGACTTCGCAGAGCGTCGATGTGGTCACGCAGGACCGGGTACTTGTATCGAACGCGCTCGACGTTTGCCAGCAGGTCTGGGTGCTGGGGCGCCGCCACAGCGCCCGATCGCCAGCCGAACTGTCGAGTGGATGGTGCGGTCGGATCGAATCCCGGCCGATCGACATGCGGGTCTACGTGCTCACGTCGCATCGGCGATGGCCGAGGCGAACCGGGTCGAGGGGGTCGGGCACCGAACGACGCCCTCACCTTGCGAGCAACTGGAGCTTCTATCGATGAAGACGGGCTCTTGACGAACTCACCAAGTTCTCGCAGACGGACCAAGACGGCCTTTGCGTCGACTCCCAGTTCGGCGGCGAGCTCGTGCACTCGCATCTTCGCCATCTGTTCTCCGCTCGTGGTCACTTGGCCCGCTGTGTCTGCCAGGGGCTGTGCATTACCGGCGAAGCCGGGTTGCCAGATCAGTCTGTTGCATGCTGCAGACACCGGCTGCGATGACACGGCTCGATATATCAGTCGCCGTCCGCCGTCCCACCGAGGCGGCGCGCCTTGAGCAGCACGTTCATGTGCCTCGGGTGGGCTACCCATTGAGTTGTGATCGGTCCAGCGCGTCGAGTGAAATGGCCTTCCACCGGCTGCTAGGCCTTGCTGGGCCTCGGGCCAAACGGGGTCCAGGCCCATGCCCGCGACGAACGTCACGCAGCGCTGGATGTCGATGAGGTCTTCTGGGGCCGCTTTCAGCCGCTTGAAGTGTGCGATGCCATGAGGCGAGCATCTCACGACGGGCGAGACTTCCTGAGCGAGAGCAACCACTCGACTCGAACAGGCTCTGACCCAATCAGTGGACACAAATTCACCGGTGTGAGAGACTACTCCGTTCGCCAAACGAAGGGTCTGGCCGATGTCACACTCTGACGGCAACACGGACTGGGGGCGGATCATCCGCGACATGATCGCGCGTAGCACCGACTCTGCCCCCACCGAGCCCGGGGTCTACCGGATGCCGTGTGGGAACTGCTACGTCGACTTCTTCCTCGCCTCGGACGGCACCGAACGGTGGCTCGTCCCAGGCGATGAGCGCAGCTACACCCGCGACACCGTGGCCATCGCTCGCCACGGCGAGCACCCGTGGGAGCGGATGTACACCCTCGGCCATGCCGCCGCCGAGATCCGCCGCCGCGCGACCGCCGACGGCACACCCGTTCTTGTCCTGATCGATGAGCTGGCAGCGGTCGCCGCCACGGAGGATGCGGCGGAAGACGAGGAAATCGCCCGTATCGCCCGGGAGCGTCCCGCCGACAGTGCGGAGGTGGCGCGCTCCGATCTCGCCCGGAAATTCGGGATCGATCTCGACGAACTCTAGGAACATCTAGCGGTGTCTACCGAAACGCTAGACACCGCTAGATTCTGCTAGACATCCGTCACATGCGAGGAGCGTTAGCCGTGAGTGAGTATCCGTGGTTCGACTTCGACCGAGTCGACTACGTCACCGCGGACACCCACTTCAGCCACGCCCGGATCAGCGAACTCGCGGACCGTCCATTCACCACCGTCAACGAGATGAACACCGAGCTCATCCGCCGCTGGAACGAGACGGTCGCCCCGACAGATGTGGTGCTACATCTCGGGGATGTCGCGCTCGGGCCGATCGAGGAATCGATCACCCTCACCGCGCAGCTGAACGGTCACCGGTACCTCGTCCCCGGGAACCATGACCGGGTCTCACCAGCGACACAGTCCAGGAAGGCGATCGAACGGTTCGCGCCGCTCTACGAGGCGGCCGGGTGGACGATTCTGCCGGAGGTCATCGAAGGCACCCGGCACGGCTACCGGATCCTCGCATCCCACTACCCGTACAAGGGCGACTCGCAGGAGTCGGACCGACACACGTCGCACCGGCCCCGCTGGGACGATGGGATCCCGCTGTTGCACGGTCACACGCACGCACGCGACCACGGCCCGAATGGGCACCAGTTCCACGTCGGCGTCGACGCCCACGCATACGCGCCCATCCCGTTCACCGTCATCGACGAGTGGGTCCGGGGCCTACCGGATGTCGAGCCGTGGCTCGATGTGGCGGTCCGTGAAGCCCGTCAACTCCTCGCCAACCTCGACGCCACCGAAACCTCGAACTCCGACGCGATGTTCTACACGATGGGCTACAACGAACTGCGCGTCGCGCTGGAGGAACTCCTCGGCGCGCTCTACTCTTCCCACCCCGACTCCCCCGGGAACACCGCCAAGGCTTAGGCCTGCCTCGGACGCGCTTTCGGCGCGGGCGACGGTATGAACAGTTCGCCTGCCGCGGGGCCGGATCGGAGGGTCCGCGGTTCTCGTCGGAAGCGGATCCATCCACAACGCTGCCAGTGCACCATCGTCAGGTACCGCGGCGACGACGACGTCCAGGCAGCCTGATGCTCCGCGGCGCTGAGATCGTGCGACGCGAGCTCCGGGAATACTTCCCGGAAGGTCGGGGATTGGCCGTGTTCGCGGGCGTAGCGATGGAGGAATGTCACAGCGCGACGCGCCCACACCGGCGCCGTCTCGTCAGCGGTGAGTTCAATGAACAGCGGCGCGAGGTGAGGTGCCGACCACGGCTTGTCCTCCCGGCCTGAGTCGGCCGACACCACGCATTCCTTGCCCTCGACCGTCATCGCAGAGATCCCACCCCGGACTCAGCTCCGGTCACGGGTGTCGTCGGGTGCGCGTTGCGTGTCGGCGGGACCCGCAGGCTCCTCGCCCTGATCTCGTCCTCCAGCTCGGCTGCTGGATGAACCCGCATCCATGACTGCCTTCAGCGCCGTGGTGTACTTCTCTCCTGTCACCTTCACGCGTTCCCGCGCGTCGTGCCGCAGCCGACTGGAAGTTCGTTTCTTCTGCGTCATGCCGACGTCCTTCGCGTGTCTGGAATTCGAGTATTCGTCGATGGCTCGACGGGAGTGCTGCGACGGAGTCCGTGAGCCTGTGATGGGCCCCGCGGGGCGGGCGGGTCAGATCGTTGCCTGCCTGCGTCCGAGGTAGACCCGTTGATGCGCGCCCCGCGTGGGCGGACCGGGATGCCGGCGCTATGCAAATGCCGGTTGATGGTCATCTCGCTACAGCCGGCGAGCTGCGCGATCTGTGCGATGGTCCAGTGCTTCGTTTCATAGTGATCGCGGAGCCAACGGGGGTCGAGGTCGAAGGTGCGGGGTCGTCCCCTTCGAGTCCGGGTGCCCGCGTCGGCGAGAATGCGACCCACTGTCTGCCGAGACACCCTCGTGTCTGCGGCGATCGTGTAGGTGGAAGCTCCCGCCGCGTACACCTGCGTCAGCCGGTCTGGTGGCATGGCTTCTGTCGCTGTCGCTCGTGCCGGCCGGATGGGCGGCCACGACGGCGCGATCTGGGGTCCGACTTCCGGGAGCTGAGGGGTGGGTTCGGGTGTCCAGGTGACGGGCTCCTGAATGCCGTTGGCGACGAGGAACTCTGCGGCGATCTGATCGAGCGCCGCCCGCACCGCCGGCGGGAGCTCCTCTACGAAGCGGGCTACGGCGGGCGGGCTCGCCCTGGTCGTGTGCCACGCCGTAGGCATCGCACGCAGCGGGTTCCCGGAGAGTTCTTGGTACAGGGCTGCGCGCGCCAACTCCCAGCGTCGTCCGCTCCCTGGGGACACGCCCGCGTCCCGGCAGAGCTGCCCCCACTGTGATTCGGGCAGGAGATCGGTGTAGTCGAGGTGGCGGCGGCGGGCGTAGTCGATGGGCACGTCTTGCGTGTCCAATAGAGCTGCCAGGCGGAGGACCGCGTGCAGGGTCGTCACGTGGTGAGTGCTGCGGCCCAGCTCACGCATCACGTGCGTCACCTGCCGTGACGGTGCGTGCGGATCGAGCAGCGCGAGCGCGGCGGAGTGTGTGAGCCTCGTGCCGGTAAACACGACCGCTGCTGCCAGCGCGGACGCGGCGATCTCGTTGTCGACCCGCAGTGGGGCGTACTGGGCGATCCAGTCCCCCCACAACTGTGCCGGCACTTTCCGTGCTCGCTCTTCCGGGCTGACGCCCGACGGCGGTGCGGACTGCAGAAACACGGTGGGGCGGCGGCGGCGACCCAGCGCGGCCGCGATCAGGGTCTGTAGTTGTGGTGTGTGCGCGGTGTACGACGTGCTGTGCGCCAGCCGCCCCTGCAGCAGGGAGATGATCGCGGCCGGATTGGTCAGTGCGCGGTGACCGAGGGTGGTGCCGACAGCGGCCCCGACGGCAGAGTCTGGTCGCGCCCGGATCGCCCTCGTCCAGTCCTCGCTCATCTCGAACAGCCCAATGAGCTCCCGGCCCAGCGGGCTCGCGTCGATGCTGTGACCGCCGACGATTGCGTCCCGCGCGGTGCGGGACAGTAGCCGAATGTCTTCCAACACAGGCACGGCCGGCTGCGGTGCATCAGCATAGATCCCGAACTGCGCCTGACCGGTGGAGACGATGCGCATCATCGCCCGTTGCGCATCCAGCACCGCCTGCGGCACCGGCGTGCGGGTCCGGTCCTCGGTGAGGTCCGCGCGACACCGGTTGGCCTGCGGACCCCTCCCCGGACCCCGCACGGGATTGTGGCAACGCCCGGGAACGGGAACAAGTGCGAGCGGGTGAGCGCGGTGTCGGGCAGGAAGATCACAGGTCTGGCACCGATCCACGAGAAGGCGGCGGTGGCGGGCACAGGCGAACCCGAACGGGAACTGCCACGACATCCGCCACCGTCCACCCGAATCGACCAGGCATTCCGGGCAGTATCGTCCCGCGGTCCCTGCAGCCGGGCATTGCGCGCTGATCCGACCCTGCCGGGTATAGCGGATCGCGTGACGGGCGAAGCGCATCCTCGTCATCTCGTGAAACTGATCGGCAGGGATGCCCGTGGAAGCCTCAAGCCGGGCAGCCTGCTCCTCGGTGAGGGTTGTGGCCCACTTGTCCGCCATCCACGCGGTCGCCGATACAGCCAAACCCTTCTCCTGCTCGATGAGACCGAGCGCGCATGCCATCTCGTTCATCGTCGCCCCATAGGTGGCCGCCATCTTCTCCAGCCAGGAATCGAACGGCTCATCCGGCAGTGGCCGCACCCGAAACGGCAGCACCCGCACCTCGTCGGAACGCGTCGCGGCCTTGCCGGTCATGCGGCTGCCACCTCGCCACCCTGGGTCTTTCGGCGGCGGCCCGCTCTCTGGCTTCGAAGCTGCCGTTCCAGCTTCGCCTCCAGCTCACGACGTTCCGTCTCGGCGCCCTCGTCGATGCGAATATCATCGAGCAGCTCCCGATCGATGCGTTCCCTGCCGGTGCGGATTGCGCGCGATGCGCCGCGGCGGATCAGGTCCATCAGCGACCCGATGTTCCCGGTCGTGCGGGCGAACAGGTACCGCGAGAGGTCGACGAGCATCCCGTCTCTCCCGTCGGTCAGCACGAGGGCCTGGTCGATGCCGAACAGCAGCCGGTCCCATTCATCGCGGCCGCGTTTGTGGGCGAGGGTGAAAGGTTCCAGGCTGAGGACTGTCCACCGTCGGAAGGTCTGCGCCATTGCTGCGCCTTCGCCGGTCTGGCCCTCCCCGACGAGTCCCCGCTTGCGGAGGGCGACACCGGCGAACAGGAACGTGGCGTTGTATTCATTCGAGAGCCACTTCAACTGGTTCGCGACCTCTACCCCGTCACGGGTATTCATCCGCAGGAAGTGGAGATCATCAACGATCACCAGGCGCGTGTCGTGGCGTTCGATGCACTCCGCGGCTGCCCGGGCAAGATCTCTACCCGCCATCGAGCGGTGCAGGATCCCGGCGGTGGCGGGGTGGGCGTAGAACCCGAGGATCATCATGTGCAGACCCTTGATCGTCGGCCGGCCCGTCAACGTCACATGACACACCGGCAGGTGCCGCACGTCCCGGTCCTGATCCAGCCACTCCCCGGCCTCCGCGATCCGCTGCTGGTGGAACACTCGACCGAAGTTGTTCACCACCGTGGACTTCCCGAGCGCCGGCGGCGCGTCGATCGCCGCCGCTGACTTCACCCGGTCGGCGTCTTGCAGGTTCGAGTCCAGGATGTCGCCGAGTTGCAACTCGATCTCCTGCACCTGTCGGGTGCGCAGCAGGATGTTCGCGTGCCACTGACGCCGCGCCAAGTCATACCCGACACGCTCCTGCGTGGATAGCGCCGCCAGCCGCTTCAGCGTGAGGGTGTCCGGACGGGTCCGGGCTGGGCGTTCTGCGAAGTCGTTCCACCCCTCGTAGGTGGACAGGCTCCGCTGCCGTGCTCCCGCCTGCGGCTGGGGCTGGGTGGTTGTCATCGGAGCATCTCCATCGGCTCGAAGCGGTAGTCGCCACGGATGGTGGGCTCGTCGATGTCGTCCTCGTCGTCATCATCTCCGGTCTCCGGCACATCGACCCGTGTCCTCGGATCCCTCACCCCGCCGGTCAGCTCCGTCGCCAGGTCCGACCCGGCCGTGAGTTCTGCGTCCAGCATCCGTTGCACCGTCCGCAACGACCACACCCCTTCCGGATCGGGGTTCTTCTCATCCAGGCGGGCCGCCATCCGGGCGCTCATCCGCCGCTCCGACGGTGTCAACCCTCGGCCCGCGCCCCAGTCCTCGAGCAACTGCGCGGCAACATCATCGACCTGCGAGGGGCGGCCCTGCCGGATCGCAATCTTCTTCGCATACTCCAACGCGTCCAAACTGAACGGGGTGTCGAACGCGTCCTTGTGCTCCCACTCCAGGGTGTGCCAGGTGTGATCCTCCGGGTCGTGGAAGTAGATCTTCGTCAGGTCGTCCGGGTTCACCACGAACGGCCACTCCGTGCCCGTGTCCCGGTGGATCGACCGGGCCCGGTTGCGGTACTTCGCCACCGAATCCCCCGTGTAGCGAAGATTGTGAATCTCCACCCCATAGTGGTTGAACTGACGCTTCACCACCGGCAGCAGCTCCAACAGCACATTCCGGTCCGTCGGCATCCGCAGCGAACCCGCGACAGCGAGCCCCTGGTCATACTTCTGCGCCGGACTCAACTTCACACCCGGGAGGCTGGGATCGGCGAGCGACTCATGCGGGCGGAGGTGATAGACCGTCGCGATCCACTCGCGGATGATCTGCTCCAACTGCGGAACCGTATACACCGCCTCACCCTCAACATCGTCCCCACGACCCGACACGTCCGCACCCTTGTAGCCGGGGAGCTCCTGCAGGAGAGAGTCGAGAGTGCGAAAGAAGCGCTCCACCGGGCTCTTGTCGGTGGGCTGGTAGATACGGGCTGGCTGGATTGATATGCCCAGTCGGGCGCACGCGGTGGTGACATGCTCGGAGAGGAAAGGGCGACCGTGGTCCACGACGATCGTCTCGGGCAAGATGCCGGCGCGTGTGAAACGGGCGACATCGGTTCGGGTGGGGTCGACGAGCACCGTGTCAGGCACGCCGTGATACGGGACACGAGCGGCGGTATCCCAACTGCCCGGTAGGTCGAACGGCAGCATCGCTTCGACGAGAACACCGGACACGTCGATGGACTTGGTCGATCCTGGCGTCAAGCGCAGCCCGAGAATGCACCGTGAGTAGAGATCGATCGCGACCGTGAGGTCCGCGCAGACCCACTTGCCCGTCACCGGAGCGACGGCGAACACATTCAGTGGGGTGGTGTCAAGAAGTACGAACTCACCGGGACGTGACGCGGTCAACCGTCCGTAGGGAGCGGCGGGCCGGTTCGCGATCGATCTCTTTGCCTTCGTGGAACCCGCGAAAGTGCCTCGTCCGCGGGTGAGCTCGTCCAAGCCCCGGTATGCGCTGGCGGTGGACGGGAATGTGACGACGTCGGGGCCGTGAAGTCTCTCGATGCGTGCGCGGATCCGGGCGAGGATGATCTTCTTCTGCACCTTGGACTGATCGTCCTGCTCATCGAGTATCGTTCGCGCGGCGTCAACCCACCGCGGGTCGAAGTTTGTCAGTGCCGCACCCGTCCGTGACATCCGGGTATCGATGAGACCCGCTTCCCCGGTGTCTCGATACCGGGAGACCCATCGCTCCAGGGTCCGTAGGCCTATGTCGAGCTCTTTGGCCTTGGCCTTCTGTCGCTCTCGGAGCGGCCGTTGCGGGTGGTACTCCAGTCGTGGCTCGCCCTCTCGGGCGACCTCACGACTGCCCGACCGGTATCCCGTGAGCACCTCACGGACGTGATCCGCCCGATGGTGAGCACCCGCCTGAGCGGACTGGGTTGCGTCCGACCAGACAAGCATCAAAGGTTGCGTCTGCTCGTCGTCGCCCACCCTGCCTGGCACGTGCACTCTGCCGCCTTCCGACTCCGGTTGCAGCACATCGATCATGCGGAGACGGCGAGTGCGCCCATCCGCGGTGCGGACGATGACGGCGCCATCACCGATCTCCGCGACCGTGCACATCTTTCCGTCGTAGGCAATCTGGGCCCCCGGGCTGACCTTCCAGGTGTTCTTCATCGGACGCGTTTCCCTTCTCGTTGATCTGCGGGTGTGTGGATCGTCGCGCTCGACACTCATGTCTCCAGGAGGCTGGTGATGTCGAGCACGCGGGTGAGGTCCGTGTGCAGGCGCCGCGTCCACATCAGGTGCAACACAACGGACCGAGCCAATCGCGGATCGGCAGTGATCGCCGTGACAGCTCGCACCGCTTCGCCGAATGTGACCGGAGTGGATAGCAACTCTGCTGCGCCATCGACTTCGGACTCGAGGAACTGGAAGCGCCGCCTATACCCGGCGAGGAACCGCACGTTCGCCAGCACGACAGGATCGGGCTCGGATTGCACCCGGTACTCCCAGCCGTGCCCCTCGATCACGCGCCGCGACCATCCCAGAGAATCGCGCACTTTCGGGCGTGACAACTTCTCAGCCGGCTTCACATCAACCACGCACCCCGACTCATCGGCGTGGACGAACAGGTAATCCGGGACGTGCTTGCGGCGCGTGCCGCGATCATCGCCGTCGAGCAGAAACGGCTGCGAGAGGATCCACACCACCCGCGGGTCGAAGTCGGCCAGCAGCAGGTTCACATACTCCAACCGCGACTCGTACCCCACCGGGGCCTCCATCGTCGCCGACCAGTACGAGCCGGAGAAGTGTCGCTGCTTGCGGTACCAACGAAACTCCCGCCACGGCACCGCGGTATCGAACTGACGAAGACGAACATCATTCAAGGCGATGACATCGACGTGATCGTCTGACCTGCGAATCTGAACCGTCGACGCCAGCCCGGTCACAGCCCCGACGCTCCCTGGTACGACAACGGAAACGAACCAGCCCCTGCGGTCCGGCGGTTTGTGAACATGTCGCCATCATGGGCGCCCACACACGCGTGCATCCATGCACGAAACCACCACGAATACGTAACACACGTCATACCGAGTTGCTCTTGCGAATCGGTCAATTACGTACTACGTGACGTACGTTCTAGTGAATGTCACATTCACTGTACTCTCGAAACGACCAGAATCAAGTTGTGTACGTCAGATAGACAACACCGGGAAGGAAGTCGCCTCGGAATCACCTCGCGCACGTGCCGGACGTCGGTGACGTATGCGAAACTCGGGGCATGACGATAGTGGAGCCGATCGCACCAGCGGAGTCGCGGCTGTTCTTCGGCAACAGCTACATGAACGCTGTCGTCATAGAGATCGCCGCCCTCGAAGGCGACACCTTCTCTCCCAAGCAGATCGTCGAAGCGACTGGACTGTTGGGGAGCATCGTCCACCCACTGATCCACAAGCTCCGCGACGCACACTTCCTTGAGTTCGTCGGACGCGTGCCCGGAGAGCGGACCCTGCTCTACCGGATCCGTGACAACTACTGGTGGGAAGCCGCGCGACGCTACGCCGCCGACCGGGAAGCCGCATCGGCCGAGCGCACGGCTTCCTAACTGCCTGGGGACTGCAGCGGAACGTAATAGGCATCCAGATCGATTGCTAGAGCTGTTCCCAGCCGGGAAAGTGCGCGATACAGACGCGTCGCGAACCAGATCAGTTCCTGTCCTCCTGGGGAGTACGCGACCCCGTCAGTCTGATCGAAGGCGCCTCCTCGGACAGCAATGCCGAGATCGAGCCCCGTGGGCTGAGGCTCGGTGATCGAGCCCACAGCTGCAGCACCGCGGATATCTCCCCAATCAAGATCCGTGCTGAGAAAGACACCCAGGATCGGCTTGGCTTCCGGATCCTGAGCTGGATACGTACCGCCTGCATGCCGGATCTCCGCTGAGGTGCGGTGAAGTCGGCGAACGCTGGCGACCTTGTCCCGGGCGTAGTCGAGGTTCTCCTTGTTCATTCTGGGCTTCACCTCACAAACGGCGTACAAGCTCTCGACCGGCACGAAGCGGACGTCGCCCTGCTCGAAAAAAAGGGGCGAGTACTGTCGATCGAAGATCGCAATGTCGATCTGTCCGCTCTGTTGCCCGAGGGAGTCGATTGCGAAGATTGGCCCGACCCCGTATCGCTGGGGAAGAAACTCCCGGAGCACGCTGACCCATTGCTCCTCGGTGGCGTCACCCTTGGTGCCGGGATGATCTGTGAACTGCGGCATGAGCCCCAGCCCTGTGAGCATGTGGTCCTGCTTCGCCGTATATGCCTTGGCAAGGTCGAACGGTTCGGACATGGGTGGTCTCGCTTTCAATGGACGCGGCTGGGAGATCGCCCGCGGGGATGGTGTCGAATGTTCGTGTTCGGACGCCACGCGCTTTGTGTAGGTCCACGACGTAGTTCTACCCGTCGCGCATAGCGGTCAGCAATGATGTGGGCAGCGGCCGGTACTGGTGAAACCTCAACTTCGATGTTGGACTTCAGTGGCTTCGCCGGGTGGCATCTGGTTCCGCGAGCCCTGATCGGTTGCTGTGAGTGCGAGCGCGGCACGGTGGAGTTCGATGCCGTCTGGCGATTGCGCGAGCACCCATACGCTCAGGTGCGGGCGGGGATTCGGTGACCCAATAAGCGCGATGAATCGATGGAAGCGAAGTTCCAAGTCGACGAGGTGGGAGATGTAGGTGTTGAGATCCAGCGGGCTGGGTTCTGGCGGACCGTTGGGATGGGTGTGCCATTCTCCGATCCATTGTGAGCGGTCGACCTTGTGGGCGCGGTCCGCGGCGAGTTGGGTGTATTCGAGGTCACGGAGGAAGTAGCCGGGTTGGTGGACGGCGTTCGGACCGGGTGCGGAGGCGGATGTAATGACGAGGGCGTTTTCGTGTCCGAAGAGTGCACCGCCGGTTTCGAGCGTGGGGTCGCTTCTCGCGATGATCGTTCTGATCGATGTGAGCGCACCCTGGGTGATACCGACGGTCCAGCTCACGGGTGGCGATGGCATGCGGGGCAGTCCGGGTAAGGGGGCGTCGCGGAGGACCAGTGCGGGTGGAGTGCTCGTCGCGCATCGAAGGGGGCGGCGTAGCCGGGTGATGGGCGGAGGGCGATGACGAGGTTGTCATCGGTGAGGGTCTGATCGACTTCACCGGCGTTTTGCAAGAGAGTCGCGACGGCGACTTTCGCTGCGATGCTCCCAACGAGGTGAAGGTCTCCACCTATTGCGGTCATCGGGTTGTGTCGGGTGCCGTCCCCGTAGCCTCGGTCCAGGCTCGGTTCGGGATCGATCATTCCGTTGTCGCGCATGTATCGACGCTGACAGTCGAGGCATCCGACCTCGGGCAGTGCACGGATGCGCAGAATCTCTCCGTATCTGCCGTCGGCGAGGACGCAGGCGAACACAATCGGTTTGCCCGCACGGCGTGCAAGGTAGTTTGCGACGCGTCGGGGTTCGACTCCGTCGACGGTGCAGATGATGATGTCGGCGGCGTCAATCAGGGGTCGGGTGATGTTGGCGTTGGCGGTGAGGTCGATGGGCCATGGGCTGATGTTGCTTTCCGGCCACTGCCTGTTCAGGGATGCCTTTAATCCATCCACTTTGGACATTCCAACGCTCGCGGCAGCGAGGACGTGCCGGGGAACGTTGTGGAAGAGGATCTTGTCAGGATCGACCAGGTCGATGTGGCCAACTCCGTAGCTTGCGAGTGCTTCGGCTGCGGCTCCTCCGATGCTGCCGGCGCCTAGCAGGAGCGCCCGCGAGGTCGAGAGGAGGCTGGTTGGCCAGAGGCTTCCAAGGGCGGTCACATGCTGGGTTCCGTCCTGGATGTCCAAAGAAATGGGGCGGACGGTGTCGTTCGAGATCGTCCACGCCGACCAGGCCGGAAGCCGTTCCCCATCGCGGATCTCCGGAGGGTCGGGACAGAAGGTCACGGCGATGTGCCATTGGCCGGGAAGCGGTGCGATCGCCTGCGGGACGAGGGTCTGGAAGGCGTCGAAGGGCATTGTCGCGTGTTGGTGGGTGAGAAGGTACGCGCAAAACGCGGCGTCCGCCGGCACTCGGTACCAGTGGCCGACGCGATTGAAGTCGGCGACCGTGAGGAAGTGGTCGGGATCCTCCGTGAGATGGACGAGGTCCGAGTCTTCGTTCGAGAGGGCGACGACTATGGCGGCCTTGTCCGGTGCGGACAGACGGCAGGTGAGATTGCCCCACGCGTACGACTTGTCGATGACCTCCATCGCTTCGGTGGGCAACAGCACCAGCCAGTTCTCGCCACTCATGCGCTGTGCTCGGTCACGCTGTCTCTTCCGCGGTCGCGGTGATCAAGTGATCGAGTTGCTCGTCGGTGACGATGCCGTTGACTGTCATGTTCGGGATCTTGCCGCGCTGAAACAGGGCGAACTCGATCATCCATCCCGACGCTTTCAGGATCAGATCGCTGGTCCGCGAGAAGAGGTCCCACTGGTCGGCATCACGGAGCAGGCAGAGGCCGCCATTGGGGAGCACGTGGTACTGGGTGAAGCTTCGCAGGGTGACGTCGGGCTGCGGTTCCAAAGGGTAGAGGATTGGTGGGACCGCGGGGAAGCCGTGCCCGTACGCGACCCGCGCGCGCAGCGGCTGGTCGACGAGGTTTGACAGCCCGGCTGGTTCGGGTCGTGTGAATGGCCATACCGGGAGTGCGCCGCTGAAGTGACCGGCACCTTCGGGCGTCCACTCGAGGGCGGGGGCCACCGAACCGATGTCGTCGATCTCCTGCGCGAGACGACCCGGGTCATCCTCCCACCAGCTGCGGAGGATCAAGGTCAGCCCTGCGGGGAATCGCGAACCGGACGCGGCCCAGTCTCTCCCGCTCCACCGGGAGGCAGTACGAGCGGGAACGCAGTCCCGAAGACGGACTGCCAGTGACGTGTCGCGGCCGGCTGATCATTGGAGGCGACGGCCCGAAGCGCCGCGACGGCGTCAGCTGCTGCATCCTCTAGGGACCTGCGCAGACCGGCCACGTCCAGACTCGGCTGGATCAACCCGGAGAGCTCCGCGGGATCTTCAACGCGCAAGGAGTGCGTCGAGGCGTTGACGAAGAAGTTCTTCAACGCCTCGGGTCGGTTGTTGCTCACCGACAGGCAGTCCAACGCGAGAACCTCCATCACGAGCGACTTGACCGTGCCGGTCACATCTTCATGCTGACGCGACCAGTACTTGAGGACCCGGACCAGCGGGCGAAACAACGACCAGTCCTGCTGCCGCCGTGCGACCTCGTTGATGAGGTACTCAGGGTCTGCGAGCGACCAGCGCTCCTCCTTCTTGAACGGGATCAGGATCCCGTCCGGACGTCGCAACGCTGGCATCACATCGACAGTGAACGCGTTGTCCTGCTCCGGCGGATCGACGAAACACTTCGCGGCGCGATTGCGGTCGGCGGTGCGGATCAGGCGCACCAGCTGCGCGCGCGATCCGTGGGACACGGAGAGGAGATCGTTCACCAGATCATGGCAACGCTCGATCGCCTCTTCGGCAGAGCCCCCGTCCTCGCCCCAGTCCGGGTGCTCGTCCTGATCGAACTCGACCACGAGATCCACATCATGCACCGGCTGCAGCTGGGTGCTGCGGGCGAGCGAACCCGACCCCCACACCACCTTCACATCCGGCGCGGTCAGCAACGCGGACGTGAAGGTGTCGCGACGGTCACGGGCAATCTGCACGACCTTCACATCCGCGTCGACAACCGACTGCAGGGTAGCGAAAGACTCGAGAACCGTCATGGAGCACCTCTCCCCAGCGGCCCGGGTGCGGGCGCTGATTCAGCGTACGGCCGACCTCGGACATCTTGCGGAAGAGTCGCCGTCTCTCGTCCCGCATACTCGGCGCCCTCACGTCCGACTACATGCAGCGTTCTCAGGAACATGGCGGATCCGCCATTTGTCCGCCACTTCATCTGAGAATCCGCCATCTTCGCCGAGAACCTACAGCTGCTGTAGGAACCGCTCAGAGTTGTCCGCGGTGCCAGCCACAGAGCCGGGATCTCCCACCGAAGATGTCCACCGGAGTGCGGCCAGATTCTGTGCTGAGTTGTCCACGACGGCTGCGGCCAGCTTCGTCGAAGCCGTCAGTACTTGATTTCCGCTGGATCTCTGAACGCCACTAGACCTACGAGATTTCCTTCGGGGTCGCGAATGAATGCTTGCCATTCTTCTCGCCCTGCTGGTCCGAGCGCATCTCTGGTGTGAGTGAAGATCGGCCGCCCCGGGGATACGATTTCGACCTCGCCGGCTCGGTCGACGGCTAACTCCAGATCATCGACGCGGAGGTAGAGCAGCGCTGACGGTGCCGCGCTCTCGAGTAGCAAACGGACGCCGTCGAGATCGAAGAACACCAAACCGGGCGGATCGAATCGGGCCACAGGGGCGGAGCCGAGCAGTGCGGAATAGAAGGCTGTGGCGCGTTCCAGATCGACCACGCGCTGGGCTACTTGGACGAGAGACGCCATGCTCATTTGCCGTCGCCGTGCACGTCTCGAATGACGGCGAGGGAGCGATCGAGTAGTTCCCGCAGCGCATCTTGGTCCACCCCCGACAATCGGGGGAGGTAGAGGCACGCGCTACTGGTGCGGTGTGGACCGAGCCGCTCGAGCAGGTCGGGCCACCGCTCGGCAAACCCCTCGACCAGGTAAAGCGTGTGCTTGGACCCGGAAGCGAAGGCGATCTCAGGCGCGATACCCTCTCGCCCGCTGTCGTACGCGTAGCCGTATTGGCCGAACCCGACAATCCGTTCCGCCCACACCACCGGCGGGCGCTGTGCAACGTGCTCGAAGAGCTCGAGGAGTTCGGTTACCTCGCCGCGTCGTGGCCCGGTTGCCCGGTCCAGCGCCTCGTCGACGCTGGTGTCGGAAGGCATCACGAGGCGGTCTCCGTTGCTCGCTGCGATTCGATGTATGCCTTGAGTCGGGCCAGATGGTCGCCGTCCTCCTTCTTTGTGATCGCGGCCACCAGGGGCAGCATCATCCGCCGCAGTCCGCCGGCGGCGAGCTCGCACGTCCACTCGATCCGCGTGCCGGTGCCGGCCGGGTGCAGCCGGTAGACGTAGGTCGCGGTGATGCCCTCCGCCTCGCTGGCGACCGCAAAAGCGGTGGGCGGCTCGAGAGCCACGATCTGCAGCTGCCCCGTCGCCTCCTTGCTCTTCACTCGGCGCGTCTCCTCGATGACGGACCCCACAGCGAGCGGGCCATCCGTCACCTTCACGCTCTTCACGACACCGTCGACGTAGTCGACCGCCCTTGTGGGATCTGCCAGCACTGCGAACACTTCCTGTTGCGATCTGTCGATGTGCTCGGTGAACTCGAAAGCGATCATGGGCCTTCTCCTGGGTGATGGTCGGGGTGGTGATCAAGAGGCACATAGGCGTCTGTCCAGCTGACGCGAACGGCGTCGTTCGCGCGCTGGTCGACGTGATGGATCTCGAAGGGCGGTGCGCAGCGCAACCGCCACCCTTCTGAGGGCATCCATTGCACCCCGATAGCCGCGAAGGTCTTCGCGATCTGCTCTGCACCGCCGGTGTGCCGATGCGCGACGCACACCTGCGCCGGCATCTGGCGGTAGGTGAAGGGGTGGGGTGGATCTATCGGTGCGGCAATGGGGATGCCAGCGTCGAAGCGGATCTGCTCGTTGTCCACCACGTAAGGGTCATCTGGGGTGATGCCCACGAGGAGGTCGGAGGAGTGGGCGATGCCGTGCTCTATCGCGAAGGCCCTCAGCTGCTGCCACGGCTCGACCGATGGGTGCCCGATGCCGAGGCCGTTGTACCCGCGATGACGGAGGACGAGCAGGTGCCGCTCGGGGGTGCTCTCAACCCGTACCGGGACGGCATCGAGGTCATAACGGAGTGTCAGCGGCGTCTCTTCTGCGAAGCCCGCAAACGTCGTGCTCTGCTGCGCCAGGTCCGCGTGCTCGCGGTACGCGCGCAGCATCCTCCGATACTCCGATGGACTGATCTCGAACCGCTGCACGAACGCGCGTGTGAAGGTCTCGGGCGTTGCGAACCCGGATTCCAA
>NZ_BTGO01000010.1:0-150292 GCF_042846595.1 Microbacterium sp. MTN4-26 | reverse complement strand
TCTGTCGCTGTGCACCACGCAGCCGGCGATATCGCCGCGGATCGCGACGGCGTTGTTCAACGCGTTGACGGCCAGGCTCGACTTCATCCGGGAGTCGATCGAGTACCCGACGATCTTGTTCGCGAACACGTTCTTGATCGCGCAGAGATACAGCTTCCCCTCCGCGGTGCGATGCTCAGTGATGTCGGTCAGCCACAGCTGGTTCGGTCCGGTCGCGGTGAAGTCCCGGCCGACGAGATCGTCATGGACGGGCGGACCAGCCTTCTTCCCGCTGCCACGGCCCCGCTTCTTCCCGAACGCACTCCACCAGCCGTTCTGCGATACGATCTTCCACGCCGTCCGGTCCGACATGCCCTCGCCGACCTGACGGGCCTCGTCGGCGAGCAACCGGTGCCCGAACTCGGGGTCGTCGCGGTGCGCGTCGAACAGTGCGTTTGCGCGGTACGCCCGCACCACCTCGCTGGCGGTGACGGGGTCCCTCAGCCACCGGTAGTACGGCTGGCGGGAGAGCTTGAGCACCCGGCACGTCACCGCGACGGGGATACCGTCGGCGGCGAGCTCGGTCACGAGCGGGTAGAGCCTTTTCCCGGCAGATGCGCCTGCGACAGATACGCCGCCGCACGACGCAGCACCTCGTTCTCCTGCTCGAGAAGCCGGATCCGCTTGCGCGCCTCCCGCAGCTTCGCGGACTCAGTCCGCGTCTCCCCGGGCTTGGCGCCCTCGTCGATGCCGGCGCGACGCAACCACTTCTGCAGCGTCATCGGGTGAACACCGAAGTCTTTCGCGATCTGCTCGATCGTCACTCCGGGCTCGCGGTTCCTCGCGACGCGGACCACATCGTCACGGAACTCGCTCGGGTAGGGCTTGGGCACAGCAACATCCTTCCAGGCCCACCCCAAGGGCAAGCCAGATCAGATGTCACCTACTCGTGCAGCAGTCCCTTCTGCTTTGCTGCTCTTGGTTCCGCTCGCTCTGATGAATCGTCTACGGCGTGCGGTGGCTTCACCTCGGCGCGTGATCTTATTGACGCTCGCGTCGGTCGGGGCAGTGTGTGTCGCCTTCTCCCCGTGGAATCAGAGTCCCCTGGCGTTTCTACCTGCTCCCTTCCTAGTGTGGGCTGCGTTCACGGAATCGATGTACACCGTGCACCTGCAGGCGGTCACCGCGAGCGTCCTCGCGAGCGTATTGACGTTTCTTGGCGGCGGGCCCTTCGCGCACCCCGACGGTGTACTGACAACCGAAAACCTGTTGCAGCTATACGCGCTCTCACTTGTGGCGATGACACTCGCAATCTCGGCCCTGCGCAACGAACGACGCCGGTCCGAAACACAACAAGCTGCATTCCAATCACTGGTCACCGAAGCGTTCTCGCGGACAAAGAACGGGTTCGCCGTCCTGCAGGAAAACCTCGATCGTTCGATCGCCGTCGTTGACATCAACCCAGTAGCGGCAGCCGTTCTGGCAGGCCAGCTCGCGCAGCATCACGCCGGTGCGTGGACGGTGATCCCACACAGTGACCTCGACAACACGCTCACTCGCGCCCGGTCAGGGCTCCCCGTCGCAGCAGAATGGCGCGCAGAGGTGGACGGCGTTCAACGTGCGTTCGAGGTGACCGCTACTTCTTCTCGGAGAGCAGAAATTGGCCAGGTCTTCCTGGTCGATGCGCAAGATCTCACCGACATGCGAGAGCAACAACGCGAACTTCAGCAGCGACTGGAACGAGAACGACAAACAGCCCAAGCGCTACGCGACGCGAACCAAGAGAAAGACGACTTCGTCGCCAGCGTTACTCACGAACTACGAACACCCCTCACCTCGATCCTTGGGTACGCCGAGGAACTCGACGAAGTTCTAGACGGGGCCGAGAAAGAATTCGTGGTAACGATCCGCCGTAACGCGAACCGGCTTCTCGAACTCGTCAACAACGTCCTCACCCTCTCCGGCCGAGCCCAGACGCACGCCCCATCCGGGCCACGTGTTCCCTGCGATCTTGGCCGCTTCATCCTCGATGCCGTGCAAGACAGCGAACACGAGCGCCGCGCGAAGGAGATGGGAATCGACATTCACGTCGATGGGCGTGTCCTCGTATCAGCCATACCCGCTGAACTCACCCGCATCCTCTCCAACATCCTCAGCAACGCGCTGAAATTCTCCCCGCGCAACGGCACGATCACCATCCGCGCCCGACGCGAAGACAACCACGCGAAGCTCACTGTCGAAGACGAAGGAGTCGGAATCAGCGAGAGCGAGATAGACCGCCTCTTCGATCCTTTCTACCGAAGCCCCTCTGCGACTCGAGCGGGGATCGCGGGAACAGGACTCGGCCTGACGATCGTCCGCGATCTCATCACCAACCTGAACGGGACAATTCACCTCACCCCACGAGAACCACATGGCACACGCGTAACCATCACACTGCCCGCGCATGAACCCGTTTCGTAATGAAGCGCGCCACGTGCTGGCTCCATTCCGACGCGTGCCCGGCGACATCCACGGTACGGGGAAGCCTCAACCGGACGACATACACCAACCGGGCCGACGAGTACAGTGTGATGCCACGACGACGGGGCGTGAGGAACGGATCGGTGACGACTGATCGTTAGTGCCGGGAGGCGCTGGCGGGGAGGATGTCATCATGCCCGGTCCCTATCCCAGAGAGTTCCGCGAAGACGTCGTCGCGGTCGCGAGGCGCCGCGAGAGCGGCGTCACCATCAAACAGATCGCCACCGACTTCGGCATCAGCGAAGCAACGCTGCAGAACTGGCTCCGCCAAGCCGACGTCGAAGAAGGCAACCGTCCCGGTCAGACCGCCGCGGACGCTGCCGAGGCTCGGGAGCTGAAGAAGCGGATCCGGTTGCTCGAGCAGGAGAACGAGGTCCTTCGCCGTGCGGCGGCGTATCTGTCGCAGGCGAACCTGAAACTCGGTGGCTCCCCAAAATGACGTACCCGCTCGTTGCTGAGCTCGCCGACGCGGCGATTCCCGTGACGGTGTCGTGCCGGGTCCTCAAGCTCGCCCGCCAGCCCTACTACCGGTGGCGAAACGACCCCGTCCGCGACGCGGACGTGCTCCGCGCGTATCGGATCAACGCGCTGCACGACGCGCACCACGACGACCCGACGTTCGGATACCGATACCTCGCGTCGGGCAGGGTGGCGGATGAGCCGGCGGACGGCGTGGAAGCTGTGCTCGCAGGCCGGGATCCTCTCGTCCGCGCAACGTCGGCGCCGCGGGAAGGGAAAGAAGGCCGGCCCGCCGGTGTTCGACGACCACGTCCAGCGCGTGTTCCGCGCTGACGCGCCGAACCGGCTCTGGCTCACGGACATCACGGAGCATTGGACGAGCGAAGGCAAGATCTACTGCTGCGCGATCAAGGACGTGTTCTCCAACCGCATCGTGGGGTACTCCATCAGCGATCGATGACCGCGAAGCTCGCCGTCGACGCCGTCCGCAACGCCGTCGACGGCCGCGGCGAGGACGCCGATAGGGGCAGCCAGGGCGGATTCAACTGGTCGTCACAACACCTCACATTGATGGAGGTGCGGGATGGTTCGTCGGCAGCAGGCATCGGATCGGGCGGCGCGGCCGAAGGTGCGATCGCCGGGTACGCCGCCGATTTCTCGGGAGGTGCAGCATCGGTTCTGGGTCGAGATCGCCACGCGGTTGTTGCCGGAGGAGGCTGCCGCACGGGTCGGGGTGTCGCAGCCGGTCGGCGGCCGCTGGTTCCACAACGCTGGCGGCATGCCGCCGTTCGATCTGAGTAAGCCGCCCTCGGGCAGATATCTGTCGTTCGCTGAACGCGCGGAGATCACGATCCTCAACGCGCAACGCTACGGCGTGCGTGAGATCGCTCGTCGCACCGGGCGAGATCCGGGCACCATCTCCCGCGAGCTGCGTCGCAACGCAGCAACACGAGGGAGCAAGCTCGACTACCGAGCCTCGGTCGCGCAGTGGAAGTCGGACATCGCCGCGAAGCGACCGAAGATCGCCAAGCTCGTCGCGAACCCGAGGTTGCGGGACTACGTCGAGGAGCGCCTCTCCGGGCAGATTGTGATGCCCGACGGTGTCGTCGTGTCTGGTCCTCAGTCGCCGAAGTTCACTGGCCGGAACAAGCCGCATCGAAAGGACCGGCCGTGGTCATGGGCATGGAGTCCGGAACAGATCGCGAACCGGATCCGCATCGACTTCCCGGATGATGATTCCATGCGCATCAGCCACGAGGCGATTCAACCCTCGCCGAGGGCTGGGCATACCCCCGGTTCTACCGATCCGATTCTGAGCGTCACGAAGCGCTACCAGGCTGGGTCCACTTCTACAATCACCACAGGCGCCACTCCGCAATCGGAGCCCCGCCCATCAGCAGACTCAACAACCTGCCTGGACATCACACCTAGGGCATGTCTGACAAAGCTTTGGTCCAGGCGATGATGGCGTTGAGGACGACGGCGGCGCGGTAGATCACGGCGTGCTTGTCGTAGCGGGTCGCGATTCCTCGCCACTGCTTGATTCGGCAGTAGCCGCGTTCGATGACGTTCCTGTTCTTGTAGTCGGCGGTGTCGAGTCCGACCGGGCGACCGCCGCGTGACCCGCGTCGTTCGCGGTGTCCCTTCTGATCATCGGGTTCGGGGATGACGGCCTTGATCCCGCGGGAACGCAGATGCCCGCGAATCGCGCGCGACGAGTAGGCCTTGTCGGCCCGGACCGCGTCGGGCCGAGTTCTGGGCCGCCCGCTGCCACGCCCGACTCGCAGCTGCGCCATCAGCGGCAGGAACATCGGCGAGTCGCCCGCCTGCCCCGGCGTGATCAGTGTCACCAGGGGGAGCCCGTTGCCGTCGACGAGCTGATGGATCTTCGTCGACAGGCCGCCTCTGGAGCGGCCGATGCCGTGATCAGGCGGCTCGAGCGTCAGATCCGTGTAATTCGATCCAGCCCCCTGTGAGCCGGGTCGTGTTCGTCGCGTGCTGATGTGCGCGGGCAATGGTCGAGTCCACCGACAGCGACCAGTCGACCATGCCCGCAGCGTCTGCCGCCGCCGTGATCTTCGCCGCCACGCGATCCCACGTCCCATCGAACGCCATCCGGCGATGCCAGGTCCACACCGTCTGCCACGGACCGAACACCTCCGGCAGATCCCGCCACGCGATCCCCGTCCGGTACCGGTAGACGATGCCCTCGACCATGGTCCGAGCGTCAGAGAATCTCCGCCCCGGCCGCCCCGTCGGACGCGGCAGCATCCCCTCGATCAAAGACCACTGAGCATCCGAAAGCACCTGAAACCGCGACACCGATCGAGACTCTCAGCCGAAGCCCTCAACCTTTGTCAGACATGCCCTAGCTCTGGGCCTCGCCGAGGCGCGCTTCGGGCGTGAGCTCGGCGCGGAGACCGCCGCCGGTCGCAGCCCGGGCAAGAGCGCGACCCAGCGCAGGTGCCTGCTTGAACAAATTGTGACCGGCTACAAAAAGGACAGAGCCTGCCTCCCACACGGCCACGCCGTCCTCACTCCACGGGAGGTCGGTCACCCAGCAGTGAAGGAAGTCGCGCGGCTCTGGGTGGAGACCGGGCAGCGCCCGTGTCACGTATTCGCGTGCGCGTTCGTCCAGCGATCGAATCGCCGCCGGGTCGATGAAAGTTCCGTCGTCGCGGACGCCGACGGTGTCGCTGAGTCCGACCGAATAGCTGCTGTTGCCCGGTAGCGGCGTCGCGTAGACGCCGATTTCGCCGAAGACGCCGCTGCTGTCCTGCAGGCACGCGACTCGTGCCGGGGCGGCGGCTTTCACGTCGAAGGTCAGCCTGACGTGTGCGGCAAGGCGAACCGGCAGCGACAGGCCGACGCTGCGTGCCAGGCGGGCGGTTTCGCGGCCGGCGCACACGACCACCTTGGAGTAAACAGCCCGGTCGGTGACGCTGCGCACCTCGACCGTCCCGTCGGCGCGGGAATCGATGGAGATGACCTCACCGGTGGTGACCGCATCTGCGAGGGCACCCGTGAGTGCCGTGATCGCGGCTCGGGTACGGATCGCGCCGCCCGACTCGTCGAGCACCGCTGGCCCCGAGTACCCAGCGAGCAACGGCATCCGCTGGGCGACCTCGACCGCGTCGATCTCGTGCGCTTCCACGCCGCCGACCTGGTCGAGCACCCGCAGCCGCGCCAGGGCGCTGTCTCCGATCGCCAGGACACCGTCTGATGAGACCAGCTCGACGTCGAAGTGTTCGGCCCACTCATCCCATACGCCCCGGCTTTCGCGCGCGAAAGCGACGAGTCGCGGGTCGTCGTGGGCATGCCGGAAGATCCGCGACTCGCCTGCGGACTGACCCGTCCCGGGCAGACCAGCCTCGTACAAGCGCACCGGCACGCCCTGATCCCGCAGCGCGTACGCCGTCGACAGACCGACGATCCCGCCCCCGATCACTGCTACCTCGGGTGAACGCGTCGTGGCAACGCCGTCCTCAGTTCCTGTCATCACGGTTCCCCGAACTGTTGGTGAATAGCCATAGGCCGCAAGAGAAGGGGCCGCTGCCACGACGTCAACGGGCTGTGTAAGCCCGAAGTCACCCGCGCGCAGCGACCCCTCCTTTCTGTGCCAGTACTCCCGGTCTGTAGTGTCAGGCGGGGAGCTTGGAGCCCAGGACGTCGAGCTTCTCGATCGTCGGTTCGCTGAACAGTTTGCCCGTCTGCTCGCCGAGAGCGGTCGAAACTGCGCCGGACAGGTGCGCGTCGCGGCCAGCGTCATCGGGGAACACGTCGAAGATCCCGAATGAGGACGGGCCGAGACGGATCGCGAACCACGCGACGGTGGCCGGTTCCTCCTCGACGAGCCCTCGCCCGATGCCGAGAAATTCCTGGACCTCGTCTTCCTTACCGGGCAGGGCCTCCAGCCTGACAAGCAGTCCCTTCGTCACGCTCATGACATCACCTCTCCCTGGGTCGAATTGCTCGCAAATTTCGCCACGATCGTATCGCAGAACGCAGGCAGGTCATCGGGCGAGCGGCTGGTGATCAAGTTCCCGTCCACCACGACATCCTGGTCAACGACCTCCGCACCGGCGTTGCGCAGATCCGTGCGGATGCTCGGGAAGGACGTCAACGTGCGACCTCCGACCACACCCGCCTCGATCATCGTCCACGGCCCGTGACAGATCGCCGCCACGGGCTTGCCACTCTCGACGAACTCGCGGACGAAGGAAACGGCGTCCTTGTCGACCCGGAGCTGGTCGGGGTTGACCGTGCCGCCGGGAAGCAGCAGGGCGTCGTAGGCGCCCACCGAGGCGCCGGCGACCAACCCGTCGACGGTGAACGTGCCCGCTTCATCCAGGTCGTTCTCACGGGCCTTGATCTCACCGTCGTGGATCGAGAGGACCTCGGTCTGAGCGCCGGCCCGTTCCAGTGCTTCGCGGGGTTGCTCGAGCTCAACGCGTTCGACTCCGTCGGCGGCGAGGATCGCGACCCTCTTGCCCTGAAGATCTGCTGCCATCTCAGTTTTCCTTCTTTCCGTTTGACATGCCGGGCTTGATGAGGACCTTGGTCCAACCCTTGGACCGGGCGTCGAAGTTCTTGTAAGCATCGGCGGCTTGGTCCAGCGAGATCTCGTGGGAGACGATCCAGGAAGGGGTCGCCTTGCCGGCGGCGATCAAGTCTCGCAGCTGGCGGTTGTACCGCTTGACCGGGGCTTGACCGTTGCCCATGGTCTGCCCCTTGAACCAGTGAGTGCCGAAATCGATGGCCGCCTTTCCCTGCTTGGCGAGGTCATCCTTGGCTCCGGGGTCCTGGGGGACGAACACGCCGACGGTGCCGATTCGTCCGGTGAAGCGGACCGAGTTGATGAGCATGTTCAGCGTTGCGGCGGTGTCCTCGTTGCCCTGGGGATCGTGGGCCTGGTAGCCCACGCATTCGCAACCACGGTCAGCTCCGAGCCCCATCGTCTCGTCCAGCACAGCTTGCACGGGGTCGACCTTGGAGTCGTCGATGGCAATCGCACCGATCTGCTCGGCCAGCGCGAGCCGGTCAGGGTGGCGATCGACCACCATCACCTTTGCTGCGCCCTTGATCATCGCGGACAGGGCGGCCATCAATCCGACCGGACCCGCCCCAGCGATCACAACGCTGTCGCCGGGTATCACGCCGGCCATCTCGGTGGCGTGGTAGCCGGTGGGGAAGATGTCAGAGAGCATGACGTAATCGTTCTCCCTCTCCTCCGCATCCTCGCCCAGGCGCAGCGCGTTGTGGTCACCGAAAGGCACGCGGAGCAGCTCCGCTTGGCCACCGCCGTAGGGACCCATGTCGGCGAACCCGTAGGCCGCTCCGGCGAATGATGGTTCGGGCTGGGTGGTGAGGCAGTAGTTGGTCAGGCCGCGTTCGCAGTTCTTACAGAATCCGCACGAGATGTTGAACGGGAGCACAACCCGGTCTCCGACCCTGACCTTCTCCACGCCACTACCGACTTCGATGACCTCCCCCATGTTCTCGTGACCGAACGTCCGGCCTACTTCGAAGGAGGTCCGCCCCTCGTACATGTGGAGGTCCGAGCCGCAGATGTTCGTCGTCGTTATCCTGACCAGGACATCGGTGGGTCGCTCGATCTTCGCGTCCGGGACGTCCTTCGTGCTGACCTGACGGGGTCCCTCGTACACCACTGCTTTCATGTCTACTCCGATCCGATCGTGTTGCTCGATGTCTTACTCGCAAGGCCTCTCCGACGCCGGCCCCATCGCTAGACAGCAAACGGCCCCAGGAACCACGTGACAAGGGGCTCGCCTTGAGTTGACGTGTAGCGATCGAGCCGGGATAATCCCCGGTTCCGTTGCTCGATCCCAGGGCATACGCTCTGTACACGCTTGCGGTGGTCGCGCCATTCGTCCTTGTGCTCGTTCTCATCGTGACGTTGACAGCGGTTCTGATGATGAGCCGGCACCGCAAAGGGGCAAGCGTCACGACCGCGGTCGTCAGCGCGGCCCTGTGCCAACCAACGCGGCTGTGCGAATCAGCGGCGAGTTGCGCGCCGCTTGCGCTGGCTGGGCTGGAAGCCGAGCGCCAGTGGAACAATGACTCCGAGGGCGCAGACGATGGCGATGATCGGGGTACTCATACGGCCGCTCGTCCCATGGATAGTGCATCGTGGGTAGCGGAACGATGCGCCGACTTTTTCGGCGATCACGAGGCGCTCCGCCGTAGACGATCGTTATTGATAGCACCGCCGAGAGCGCTGAGCGTCGCTGCAATATCCCGGGTGACGTCGAAATATGACCACCAAGACATACAGTGCCGTAATGCACGATGGTGTCACGCCCACCGCGGTAGGAGAGCCCGTTCTTTGCCCGTTTCAGCCGGATGGGAGCCCCAAACCTGTCGTGGATCACCAAGGCAGGATTTATCGGCTGATGGACAGTCAGGATGCTTCCGATTTCTTCGATTACCAGTTGGTGGACGAGCAGGACTGACTTTCTCAGTAGTTGATCATTGTGGGGTCACCGTAGGATGCCGCGTTGTCTCGCGACGGAAACTGCGGCAGTTCGGGTAGTGACTCCGAGTTTGGTGAAGATGCGAGCGAGGTGGGATTTCACCGTCGTCTCGCTGATGAACAGCTCGGCCGCGATCTCGACATTTGACTGTCCGGCGGCGACGAGGTCGAGGATCTGCATTTCCCGGGCGCTCAGGCTGGCTTGTGGAGTACGCATGCGATCGAGTAGTCGCGAGGCGATGATGGGTGCCAGAGCACTTTCACCGGCGGCGGCGGCGCGGACCGCAGCGGTGAGCTCGTGCGGTGGGGCGTCTTTGAGGAGATAGCCGCTGGCACCTGCTTCGACGGCGCCAAGGATGTCGGCGTCGGAGTCGTAGTTGGTCAGCACGAGCACATAAGGGGCGGCGTCGAGAGCGCGGATTCGGCGAGTGGCGTCCGCTCCGGTGATGTCGACGGATGCACCAAACTGGAGGTCCATCAGTACCACATCGGGGTTCTCTCGTTCCGCGGCAGCCACGGCTTCGTCGGGGGTGGATGCTTCTGCGATCACTTCGATGTCGTCCTCGAGCGCGAACAGGGCGGTGATGCCTGCGCGGACGATGGGGTGGTCATCGGCAACGACGATCCGAATCATGCGGCCTCCCCGACGGTGAGTCCGATGGTCAGCGCAGTTCCCTCGTGCGGCGCGGATTCGACCGTGAGGGTGCCTCCCAGTTGATTGACGCGTTCGCGGGTTGCTTGGAGTCCGAACGAATCGGATCGACCGGTCGGGTTCTCCGAGAACTGTTCAGGGTCGAAGCCTATGCCGTCATCGGTGATGGCGAACTGCAATCGGTTCTGGTCCACGGCGAGGGTGATCGTTGCACTGCGGGCGGCGGCGTGCTGAATGACATTAGCGATTGCGCCTTGTGCGATCCGCAGGAGCGCGGTCTGGACGTGCATCGGCAGTTCGACGGTGTCAGACACACGCACGTTCACGGATAGTCCTTGGGCCGCCCACTGGGTGGACGCGAGCCGGCGGAGCGCCCCGCCGAGGCCTCTGCCATCGAGGTCGGGTGGCGTGAGTTCGCGGATGAATCGTCGGGCGTCGGCGAGGTTGACGGCCGCGGTTTCGCGGGCGAGCCGGATGTGTTCGACGCCCGCCCGGTCTGGGTCGGCGCGTTCGGCGGCGTGTAGGAGCATCTGGATGCTGGAAAGCCCTTGAGCGACGGTGTCGTGGATCTCGCGGGCGAGGCGGGCGCGTTCGGCAAGTACCCCCGATTCATGCTCGGTCGCGGCGAGCTGCCCGCGGGTAGCGAGCAGTTCTTGCATGAGCGCTTCGCGTTGCTGTGCCTCGCGGGCCAGCGCCTGATATCCGAGGCCAATGAGGAGTGCGACCCCGGCCCCCACGATCGGGCCGACGACTCCTCCCACGCTCCAGCCGCTGTGGATTCCGAGGGCGCAGATCGCGATGAGGGTTGAGACCACGATGGCAGCCGAGCCCCACCATTGGCCGAGGAGGTGCAAGTAGAGGAAGAACAGCGGGAAGACGAGGTAGGCGGCCTCGGGGGTCAGCCACAACAGCACCACCCACTCAAGAGTGAGCGCGCCCAGCCACAGAGCCCCCGCGGTCCGTGGCCGGCGGGTTGCCCGGGCGGCGATGGCGCCGACTGCATAGGTGGCGAGAAGCACGATCGCGAGGCTGATGGCCGCGATGCTGGTGTCCGTTGGCACCAGGACGGCGCGGGCGATGACGAGGATCGTGAGCGCGGCGAACAGGATGTGCAGGCCGGTGCGCAGACCCACGAAAACGGGGGTGAGCGCCGTGTGGAGCATGGACCGAATTTTACGCGGCCCTCGGGGGTAGGCATCGTCCAAAAGGACGATCTACCGGCTCATCATTTGGTCAGGAAAGGGTGTGCTGCCGAGGGATGGATTGGGTTAGCGGAATGGGAAGAGTAGGGGTTGTCACCGCACCGGTGGCAGGAAAGGATTCCCAATGTTCGTCGCGCTCCGCGACCTGCGCTTCGCTCGAGGCCGGTTCATCTTGATCGGCTCCGTGGTCGCCCTAATCACCGTTCTCGTTGGCTTCCTCAGTGGCCTCACGGGCGGGCTCGCGACCCAGAACATCTCCGCGGTCCTATCGATCCCGGGTGACCGGATCGTCTTTTCGGCGCCCACGACAGGAAGTAGCGCTAGCTTCGCGGATTCCGCAATCACCGAGCAGCAGGCCACCGCGTGGGCCTCCACCGAAGGTGTCACCGCTACTGAACCGATCGGAATCAGTCAGACCCGCGCTGAGGCCGGTGACACCCGGATCGCTATCGCGGCTTTCGGAGTGCAGCCCGGCTACGACGCCACCGCTCCATCCGAGAACGGTCGCCTGGGGCTGTCCGCCCCCGCAGCGAAGGACCTCGACGTGACCACCGGCGACAAGGTTACGATCGCCGGAACCTCGTACACCGTCGAGACCATCGGAGGCGATGGCTGGTACAGCCACACCCCCGTTGTGGAAATGACACTGGAGGACTGGCAGGCGTACTCCGCCGCGACTGGTAGTCCCGATGCCTATGCCACCGTACTTGCCGTTACCGGGTCGCCGGATTGGGCTGCCGCAGACTCCGCGAACACGACCGTCTCCGAGACCACGCTGGGTTCGTTGACCGCGTTGAGTGCGTTCCGCTCTGAGATTGGGTCGCTGCTGCTGATGGTGGCCATGCTGTTCGGCATCTCGGGACTGGTGATCGGAGCATTCTTCACGGTCTGGACCATGCAGCGTAAGGGCGATATTGCCGTCCTCAAAGCCCTCGGCGCCAGCACTCCCTCGCTGGTCCGCGATGCTCTCGGCCAAGCGTTGATCGTCCTCGTCCTCGGCATCGGCATCGGGCTCGGGTTGGTGACGCTGTTCGGTGCGCTGGCCGGCACTGCCCTGCCGTTCCTCCTCAGTCCGATCACCACACTCCTGCCCGGGGTGATCATGATCGTGCTGGGCCTAGCTGGGGCTGCATTCGCGCTCCGTTCCGTCACCTCTGCCGATCCCCTCACCGCCCTTGGGAGCAACCGATGATCCGCCTGAACAACATCACCCTCACCTTCCCCGACGGCGATAGCCGCGTCACCGCTGTGGACCACGTCACCCTGGCTGCCCACCCGGGAACGGTCACCGGGATCACCGGACCCAGCGGCTCCGGAAAATCCAGCCTCCTCGCCGTCGCCGCGACCCTCATCCGGCCGGACTCCGGGCAGGTCCTCATCGACGACATCAACACCACCGGCCTCACCGCCGGTGAGGCGACCAAGATGCGTCGCGATAAGATCGGCATCGTTTTCCAACAGTCCAACCTGGTCCCCTCGCTTACAGCGCTGGAACAGCTGTCAGTGATGAACGAGCTCGGCGCGCGGCACAGTCGACGAAATCGCCGTGCCGCCGCAGAACGGGCCGGGGCGCTCTTAGATGCAGTGGACCTCGCCGCCCACGCGGTCAAGCGCCCTCACCAGCTCTCCGGTGGACAACGCCAGCGTGTGAACATCGCCCGGGCACTGATGAATGACCCCAGCGTGCTCCTGGTCGACGAGCCGACGAGCGCGCTCGATCAGGAACGAGGCGCCAGCATCATCGAACTGATCCTGCGACTCACCGACGAGTTGAACACGTCCACCCTGCTGGTCACCCACGACCTCGTGCACCTTCCCCGGATGCATGGTGTCGTCACCCTCGTCGACGGGAAGACCGTGGACAGCCTCCCGAGCGCCGCAACCGCAGGCCCCCGCACCACCCAGTCATGACCGCCGCTTCCGCGGGGGTTGAGACCGCGGCGACCCGTCGCGAGTGGGTCACTCTCGCGGTCGTATCGGGCGGTCTGGGGCTAGCGCTACAGACCCGCTGCACAGCGTTGCCACGACGATGGATCGTGAGGAGCTCAAGAAAGCGCGCCTGCAGCTCCTGCCAATACTCGCGCGAACGCTGCCTCGCGTGATGCAGTTTTTCAAGGTTGGTCCGCTGCTGCTCGGCGACGCGGCCATCCAGGCCTTCACTCTCGGTGCCGGGAAGTTGTCGGCGAAATCATTCCTCGCGCTGCCCCTGTCTCCTGATCAGTTGGTCGCGTTCAGTGACAGAGAGATCAGCAGTGAGTATGCGACGCAGATCGCCCGCTCTCTCGTGATCGAGGTTGCAACGGAATCGACCGTGGTCATCGACGGGCCGGATGCCCCTGTCATCAATGGGCAAGTTCTCGAGATGTGGCATAGCCAACCGCAGCGCAGCGGCGAGGGCCTACCTCACGTGGTGCGCATCTTCGATTCCCCGAAAGATATGCCCGAGTATCAGCAGGTCGATCCTGTGGTTCGTCGCCGAGCAGGGCTTGTCGACGACGCATCAGTACTGACCCCGAGGCGTCGATAGGCAGTCGTCAGAGGGCGGGCCGCCTCGAGGGCATGAAGTACAACGCCGGTCGACCGGCGGGTGGGTAGCGTTCTGCCCTACACGACGGCGAAGGGCAAGCGGTACGAGGTCCGCTACAAGAAGCCCGACGGATCACACGGGGGCAAGCGCGGCTTCACGCGAAAGCGGGATGCCGAAGTCTGGTTGGCTGAGATCGAGACATCGCGGGCGAAAGGCGCGTACATCGACCCGCAGGCAGCCAAGGTGACGGTCGAAACGCTCGGCCCGACTTGGTTGGAGGCGAAGCGCTCGTCGATGAAGCCATCGTCATTCGCGCCGATTGAGACAGCGTGGCGCCTGCGTGTGAAGCCGACGTGGGGCCGGTGGGAGGTGGCTGACATCCGCCACACCGACGTGCGCGCATGGGTGGCGAGGCTTTCAAGCGAGGTCGGCGCGACGGTGACAATCCGCACCTTTGGGGTGCTCGCCAGCATCCTCGACGACGCTGTCTACGACGGACGAATCGTAACGAACCCCGCACGCATGGGCCGGATCGGACTCCCGAAGAAGAGCCGCGGCCGCCACGGTTACCTCACTCACGAGGAGGTCATGCGGCTCGCGCGGCACTCAGGCGACCGCGCGCTCCTCGTGTTGCTCCTCGCGTACACAGGCATTCGCTGGGGCGAGGCGACAGCACTGCGCGTAAAGGACATCGACATCACCAGAGGCCGGCTCCACATCCATGCCAACGCCGTCGAGGTTCACGGCGAGATCCACGTCGGCACGACCAAGTCTCACAAGGGGCGACTCGTTCCGGTGCCGGCGTTTCTCATCGAGGAGTTGGTGACGGCGACCGTCGGTGCCTCCCGAGACGCCCTGGTGTTCTCCGCACCCGACGGCGGCTTCATGCGCCGGACGCGCACCAGCGATGGCTCGAGATCATGGTTCAAGACCGCGCTCGCGAACGCTGATCTGCCAATCATGACGGTCCACGATCTGCGGCATACAGCCGCATCGCTCGCGGTGCAGTCAGGCGCGAATGTGAAGACGATCCAACGGATGCTCGGGCACACTTCCGCGGCCATGACGCTTGACGTGTACTCCGACCTGTTCGAAGACGACTTGGACGCCGTCGCGATCGCGCTTGATACCGCCGCGCGCGCCAATCGTTCAGAGTCGCTCGAACCCTAGCGAGTCCGCTGTTCGCGACCCACGACAACTCCTTCGCGGTCGAGCGCGACGGCACTGCCCAACGCCGACTCCGAGATCGAGTCGGCGGACCGCCCGTCAGGGCCGCGTAGCTGCATCGAACCGCGATGTGCCGAAACACGACCGCGGAAGCGACCCGTCGCGCGACTTTACGCATTCCTTACGCAAATCGTGTTCCTATGAAAAACCAATGGCCCGCGATCCCAGTGTTTACAAGGGATCGCGGGCCGGAAAGCTTGGCGGAGACGGAGGGATTTGAAATCGCGCCGATGACAATCCAGCCCAACTCAAATCGCATGATTCCGCGGATTCTGACGTCGCGGACGTACTCCTGGATCAGGTCGGCCGGGTTCAATTCGTGGCAGGAATGTGGCGGCACTCTGGCGCTCCTGAGAGCCTCGCTCAGGTCGCGGAGATGGCTGTGATGACCGTATCCGCAGCACGTTGCCCGATGGCGCGGTCGTTGGCATCCAGCAGCAACCAGGCGTCGTGGCCGCTGTCGGCGAGTTGGTCAAATGCAGGACGCAGGTGCTGCTTGTCGCGTCGGGTGAGTCTGTCCAAGCCGAGCCCCCGCCGACCACCCGCGGCGGCGAGCAATACCGCGAGATCATCGAGATGTCGGCCTCTGTCGCGCTGGTCGACGGCGTATGCGGCGGCCTTCGCGACAATCGCGCCGAGGGCATCCGGCACGGCGATGCGAACGGTGCGGTCTGCCCCCTGCAGGTCGTACCAGTCTCGGCGATCAATCGCCTGCCGGGCGGCGGGGTCCTGAAAGATCGCTCGCCGCGCCCATCGTGCGGATGCGCCTCGTTCCACCATGACGTCGACGAACTCGTCACCCCGTCGGAATCGGTGCAGCACACTGCGACCGAGAGACTCCGCCGGGCGGAGCCCGATGTCCTGCAACGGTCCAGCGACTGCGCCGACGCTTGCTGCGGCGATGTTCAGCAGCAGGTCAACATCCTCGGTCGGGCGCGAAGCGGTGACGCCGGCACGCAACGCGTGCGCGTGCACCATGAGCCCGCCGACCAACACCCACTCGCCCGGGGTCGTGACCTCGGCGATCTCGAACAGCAGGCTCCAGGGACGCTCGTTGTCCGCGACGATCAGGTGTTCCGCGTCAGCCACGCCTGCCTCATCTCGTCAAGCGCGCGTACTCCGATCGAACGGACTCGGGACACCGCAGACCGAGCGCAGTCCACAGCGACGAGCGCGCGCGGCGCCGTTTCGCCCGAGATCCAGAAACGGTCGCCGGATCGGAACGCGTGGATCGCAACCCGACCCTCGCCGTGCTCCACCATTCCGGCGTCGTCGATGAGGTCGTCGAGCTCGCCCACGCGAATGTACCCGTGGACCGTTTCCGACTGCCCGACGAGCCGCTCCCCGAACACATCGACCGCGGACTCGCCCGTAAGTGCCAGAGCGTCGCGCGCGACCTCCGGGTGCCGGGCAGTGAAGCGTCGCACCGTCACCGACTGCGCCAGTCTGCGCCACAACACTTCGGTCTCCGTCGTGCGGATCAGCTCCCGCGTTCTCGCGTCGGTGGCCTCACCCGTCGACAGCGCATCGATGACCGATCGCACCCGGTCCTCGGACCAGGGCCGTCCACCGTCGGTGGCGATGCGCGCGCGTTCACCGACGGAGGCGAGGTCGACGAGCCAGCCTCGCGCGCTGATCCGTCGCCCGACGAGTTCGCCGGACCGCAGCATCTGACTCACCCGCTCCTGCGAAAGACCGAGGCGCCGTGCAGCATCCGCCGTCGTCACCTCAGACATTCGTAACCCTTCGCTTGAACGGATAGTTATGATTCTAGGGCACAAGTGCGAATTGGATGAGCTTCCCAAGCCAGCCGGCTTACTTGCGACTGGCAGCCCGCCTCGCCACAACCGCCTCCCTCGACCGCGCGTCACCGATAGGTCGATTGGAGCGTGCTGGGGCCACGATCCGATGCGTCGTCAACACACCCCGAGCCGCGCGAGCGAATAGCTCCACGGAATGCGCTCCTGCTCGAGGCGTATGTTGCCCTCCGCGCTCAGCGACTGGAGAGTCGCGCGCTCATCGGGCGTGAGCAGCTCGAACACGCCGACGTTCGGATCGGGATCGATCCCCCACAGATCACCGTGGTCGAACAGAGTATCCATATCCATCAATGCTGACGTTGCGTTCACTCCCCTCGCTCGAAGTCGGTTGAGAATGGCGAATCCGTGCGAATCGAGATCACCCCAGTAGGTGACCGTTTGCGCCCAGGGGAGGCGGGCGACGAGATCGACGCGGTGACCGCCACCGTGCACTGCTACTGCTCGGGGCACATCCGGCATCGCGAGCAGGGTGGCGAGGTTCTCGAACACGAACACGCGCTCGGGTCGGATCGTGCTCGCCGCAAGGTCGTCGACGGGCGCCGACAGATCGGTGAGCCCCTGGAACGAGAGCGACGGATCGAGAACGCGGATCCGTATGAGCGGTGACGGCTCGCGAAGGCCCAGTCCGGTCGCACCGGTTCCCGCCCGATGCAACGCCTCGACGAGTCCGCGGCGAGATTCGATCCATTTGGTGTGGATGCCGCGGATCGGCAGTTCCCGCACCAGGTGGCCCGATCCCGGGTTCTCGCGCAACCAGGCCAGCACATGGACGAGCCTGTCGAAATCGGCGCCATCGAGATCAGCGATCGCGCCGGCATGGGCGCGGAGCAAACTGCTGGCGTCGGAACCGGCCAGGCCTCTCAACTCGTCAAGTCGCGCCACCAGAAGTCGCCAGCCATCCGTCTCGCCCGCCGCTCGAGCGATCGAATCCGAACCGCGCAGCACCGCGCGAACGGGGACTTCCTGCGACCCGATGCGTGACCAATGGCGGATGACCCACTCAAGCTCGATACCCGAGCCCTCGCTCACGCCGCGCCATGCGTCGACCCACTGTCGAACCCGATCGAGATCGTCCAGCGCCTCCCGCTCCGTTGGCGGGCGGAGCGGAACGTCGAGCACGACATCGGTCTGCTGCTCGGCGGCCCAGGTGCGTGCATCGCGGTCGAAGAGCTTCTTCGCTCGCGCGCGCAGGTCAGACGGTGTGACAAGCGTGCTCACGCGCGCGACTCCGCGTGCGGCGGGGTGGCAACCTCAGCCTCATCGACCGAGAACACCACGTTCGCCAGCCGTGAAGCGTCGCGGTCGGGGTTCGATACCGACGTGATCGCGCCCACGTACGGCTCGAGCGTCTGCAGCAGCTTCTGCGGTGTCGCGAGGATCATGTGGAATCCGAACTCGCGGAACACCTCCATCGCGTTGCGCGTGTATCGGCTGTCAGCCTTATCGAACGCCTCATCGAGCACGATCGACCCGAACCTCGGAACCTCGTCCTCTTCTTCGGTCAGCTGGTACCGCAGCGCTGCCGCGAGGCAGAAGATGACGAGCTTCTGCCGCTGACCACCCGACAAGCCCTCTGCGGAGTCATACACCCGCACAACGCGGCCGGCGACGTCCTTCTCCCGCGCGAGGAAGCTCACGTGAAGCCTCGTGTCGAGCACCCGGTTACGCCAGTCGATGTCGACGCGGTCCTTGGATCCGAGTCGACCGATTACGCGCTGCAGCACGGCGAATCGTTGCTCGGCACCGGCGACCGACTCGTCGGCCCAGTTGCCTTCAACGATGCGGCGGAGGTCGGTGAGGAACTCGTCGACCTCCGGGGTCCGCGTCGTCTTCACATCGATCTCAAGGAAGCGGTCCGCTCCCTCGAACGGGGACCGCCCCAGGGATACGTTGACGGGGAGGATTCGCTCACGGATGAGACCCGGGGCGTCGCGGAGGTCGCTGAGCAAGTGTGCGACGACGTCCTGCGATCGTTCCCGCAACAGCTTGCGGAACTCGGATTCCTTCTCGGGCAAGCCGCGGGCGATGATGCCTTCGCGCAGTTCCCGGTAGCCGTAGCGGTCGCGGATGTCAGCAGTCAGCTCTGCGGATGCAGCGGGCCACCCGAGCCGAAACTCGGCGGCGCGCCCGGCGAAGCTGGCCTCAGCATCCGCTGCGCGGCTGGCTGCGGCGTCCTTCTCCTTCGAGAGTGCCGACTGCACCTTTCGCGCGACTTCGTCCACCGTCTCCAGGCTCACGGAGCGTCGCTCGGCTCGGAACCGGCCTGCGAGGGCGTCGGCGATCCGCTCCTCGACCGGTGCATATGGGGTGGCCTCGAGTTCGGCGCCGTGTGCCGCGATGCTTTCGACGTGATTGCGGGCGACAGCGTGGGCTCCGAGCGCCCGTGCGTGCTTCGCGTTCGTTTCGTCCAGTCGCTGGGTCGCTCGCTCCGCGGCCTCCTGTGCTTCGCGGAGAGTCCCCGACTCGCTGGTGAGCACCCGGAGATCGTCGCGCTGGGCCGCGGTGACCGCCATCGCGGATGCGAGGTCCACTTGGTCCCAGCTGAACGTCGATACGCGTGTGAAGACGTCGCGCCGACTGACAGCGTCCTGACGAAACGAGTCGGCCTCGGCGTCGCGGGCGGATGCTTCCTCCATCGCCGTCATCGCGTCCCGCCGACGCTGAAGCAATGCCTCGAGCCGCGCGTGGGTGTCGCCGCCCAGCACCCATCGAGTGGCATCACCGACCTCGTGACGGTCGTCCTTCTCATACCTGCGTGAGTTGCGCTTGACCAGGCCGCCGATCGTGACGCCACGCTCGACGTCATCGAGCTCGTCGGGGTGCGAAACGCAGGCGTAGTCGAACTCGGAGGCCATGCGCTTGCGGACGTAGGACGCGAAGGGCCCATCGCTCACCGCGAGGCGATGAACGAGCGAGCGGGCATCCTTGGGGCGACGCGGCTCGTCGACGGCGTGCGGGACCGCTTCGATGACGAGCCGGACACCGAGTGTCCGCGAGTCGGCTGCCCGACGTGCGGCGACAAGATGTTCGTCCCGCACGAGGAGCGTCGACGCAAACGGAGCGAGCACTCGCTCTGCCGCGCCTCGCCAGGCGGAGTGCTGCTCGGTGACCGAGATCAGCTCGCCCGCAAAGGGGAATGTCGATGCCGGCACACCGACAGCGTCCGCGAGGAATCGTCGTGCGCTCAGAAGCTTCTCGTCGAGGTTGCTCCGGTGATCTCTCAGCGCCTGAATCTGCCTGGTGACTTCGTCCAGCGCCTTACGCGCCTGACTCGCGGCGTCACGCACCTCATACGACACAGCGGGGATGTCGCGCGCAACCTCGGTGACGGCCGCGGCAAGGAGCTCCGCAAACTGCTCGGGGTCTTCGGGCATTGGTGCACCGATGCGCATCAGCTCTGCGGTCAACTGAGCTCGATATTGCCTAGTGACGTCCTCGGCACGCTGCGCACTGTCGATCCGCTCCTGCAGAAGCTCTACGCGCGCGCCGCTCTCGTCCCGGACCCGCGCCTTCGCGGTTTCCAGCGCCTCTGCCGCCAACCGTTGCTCTCGCACGGCGTCGCTCATGTCGCTCTCGGCGCGCGCCAGCGCGGCGCGTGCGGGGCCCGCGGCTTCCTTCGCGAGCCGCAACTTGAGTTCCGCTGTGAAGGGCTCGACCCCGTCGTGCAGATCGGAGATCGCCGCCATCTCAGCGCCGGCCAGGTCGAACGCGGTGATCGCCTCGTCGACCTTGCGGAGCGCATCAGCCTGCTTCCTCAGGTCGACCACGTGCTTGTGCGCGGCATCGAGCTCCGTGAACTGCTCAACGGCGGTCTCGGCCCGCGCGAAGGTCCCCGGCTGGTCGAGCATGAACCCGCGGAACAACGCGTCGAGGGTGCCGAGGTTCTTCGCTGACTGTGTCTTGTGGAGAAGCTGAAGCGTCGCATCTCCGCGGAAGCCGAACTGACGGATGACCCGTTCGTGAAAGCGTCCGTGTCTCCCGCCGGTGGTGATCAGCGCGTCGGGGAACGCCTTCGACATGCGACGCGCGTCGATTCCGCCTTCGACGTGCGGCTTCACTTCGAGAAGCTTCACGTGACCGCGGGTGAAGATCCGTGCGTCCTTCAACGCGGTCGGTTCGGTGCGCGTGCCCGGTGCGTGGAACACCCGCAGCAGGACGACCGGTTCATCGCGGAGATTCTCGTAGCGCAGCAGGATGCCGCTCCAGGTTGCCTTCGAGCGCAGGTAGGTCGTGGTGGCCCGATCGGCAGTCTCGTCAGCTTCCCTGCTCCAGGCGCCACGCACATAGCTCATCAGCGTTCGATCGCTCTGCCGGGAAGCGCCATCCTGAGCCGCCGCGTTGAGACGCAACCATCTATCGGGGGTGAGGACGGCGGCAATCGCGTCGAGTAGCGACGACTTGCCCGATCCGGATGCGCCCGTGAACAGGTGGCCGGCGCGCGCGACATCCACGGAGACGTGGCCGGCAAACGTGCCCCAGTTGACGAGTTCGATTTGGGCGAGTCGCCACTGGCCGGGCCTGGTCGGATCGACCTCCGGCTCGTCGGTGGGGAAGCTCAGCATCGTCATTCGGTGTCATCCTCGGCATCCGTCGACGGGGCAGCGGACTCTCCTCCGCCCTCTCGGGCGATCCGGTGGTACTCCGATGTGATCGCGCGGATCTGGTCGGCATCGACGAGCAATCGGAGCACGGGCGAGATCTCGGCACGGTCATCGCCAACGGCGTGCAACACGCGGAGCTTGTTCTGCATCTTGTTCCACGACGAGTTGACGCGGCTCGCGAAGTCCTTCTCATCACGGTCCGGGGTGCGGAACACGGCGAGCTGCTCGAACACCTCCGCCTGCCCGACGATCACCCGACCGCGACCCTCCTCGCTCAGCAGCGTCTGGCGCAAGACAAGCAGCATTGCGGTGTCGAGGAACGTCAACGCCTCAGACCGCACTGCCTTCGGGGCGTCCTCGGACGGAGCGTTGCGGACGAAGGCGAACTCGTTGTCCCGATCGATGACCAATTCGAGGAACAGGTCGGCAAGCCGGGAGCGGAGGACAGCCTCGTCGGTGAGCAGCACCGCCCACAGCTGCGCCTCGCGCGCTCCGGAAAGATACGGTCCACGCACCAGACGCAGCAAGACCCGCCGCGTGCGATCAGGGAGTTCGCCGGCGTCGCCACGCCAGAGGCCTCCGTGCTCGTCGGGGGCGACATCCGCCGTGGTCGATTCGGTCATGCCACCGCTCCTGTGAATCGGTGCGCGGCCACAATCGCCGCACGCGGAACTCCGTCGGCGCCTTGCCAAGCGAGTACCTCGGGCTCATCGTCAACGGTGCCCTGCTCGGCCGCGATCGAGAGAAGTCCGATCACGCTGCCGACCCCCTGCGTCGCGGGGTATCGAGCAAGGACATCTGCGACGGTGCACGAGGGCACCTCGGCGAGCAGGTCGTTGACGTTCCGGGTGAGTTCGTCGAAGTCGATCTCGGTCTCGCGAGCGATCGCCCGCAGCTCCTCGAGGCTCGCGAGGGATGCCGTCTGCGTGACGACCTCTTCGGTGGCGGCGAATTCGGCAGGGTCGTGAAGGTCGATTCCCCCGACGCTCGACAGCGCGACAGCCGAGAGATCCAGCGTGAGAGACGTCGGATACCAGGGGCGCGTGTGCGCGGCGGCTTCCACCCCCGCGTGCTGAGCCTCCCGTAGAAGAGTTCTCAGCGCCCGGTCGCGCTGGTAGTCCTGCGACTGCACGTAGCGACGGAGCGCCCGGGCGAACAATGTGATGACGTCGTGGATCTCCGCGCTTCGCCCCTTGAGCGTGGTGAGGAAGGCGCGCAGTGCCCGGCGCTCATCCGAGGTGAGGTCGCGAGCGAATCCGCGGTCGAGGATGCGGCGGATGTCGGCCTCGAACGCCGCACCGAGTGCAGGGTCAAGGACGAGCTGGGAGAATGCAGCGAAACTGCGGCCTGCATCCGAGTCGGAGATGTGGTCGATTCCGCGGAAGACTTCGTCGACGACAGCCGCCTGAGATACATCTGACTCGACGATCTTCGCCCGCAGCGAAGCATTCAGCATCTCGAACTCAGCACGCACCCGAGCAAAGTCGTCCGGCACGTCCGCAGCCTGCGCCAGCACGTCGCGAACGCGTTCGAGCGCCCGGTCTTCATCGATCGCGGACTCGTCACCGGAACGCAGGCTCTCGATCCGCCGCTCAATCGACTCGATCTCTTCCTCGAGCAGCGCGATGCGCGCTGACACGTCAGGATCGGTGTCGATCGCGAGGCGACGGACCTGCGCCGCAAGACTCGCAAGCCGAGACTCGGTCACACTCGAACGCGGGGCGGCACGCCCCTGCAAGAAGCGGATCCCGGCGATCGCATCCGGGGAAAGCTCGAGCGTCTCACCCCGCGCTTCCGATGACGGCCGACGCACCAGGAAGCCGGCCGATCGCCACTCCCCGCAGTACCCCTTCGCAGTCAGCGGCAAGACCAGCCCCTGCGCACGGAGCCGCTCGAGGTCGGCATCGATCCGCTCGTACAGCTCCTCAGCGTCGACTCGGCGCTCGTCTCCACCCAGATGGGTACCGAGAAGACCGGCGACCACGGGTGCACTGTCGGCTCGAAGCAGCTTCCACGCCGCATCGCGCTGCGCGAGCTGGGCGAGCTCGAGAACCTGGGCGACGGCGGGCACGCGTCCATTCTGAAGGAACACACCGACATCCGTTGACGCAGCGGCGGCGGATAGCTCGGACTGCGTCACCCGATGAGGTAGACCATCCCGCGACCGTCTGTCGCGAGCGCCTCGACGAACTCCTGTGCCCGCGTGAGGTAGTCGAGGACGTAGCGCAGCTCGTCGTCATCGTCGGCTCCGTGCCGGCTGCGCCAAGTGCGCGCCCACGTTCGCACCTGAGACTCGTCGATCGCACAGAGGTCGTCCCGAATCGCCGGCACCTCCTCCGGAAGGATGGTCCTCACCCACGGGTCCCAACCCATGTCGTGCATCGTCACGTTCCCCTCGAACATTCGGCAGCACGAGCCGGCGGCGGGACCTCCGGGCCCCGAGCGCGTGAGGGACTGCAGAGCAGACCATGCCTTGTCGAGATAGAGCATGTCGCGCTTCAGCGAGACCTGCTCGAACGTCGCGACACTCACGCTCACGTGCGGCTCCAGGCCCCATGCGTCAGCGAGCGGGTCGCTGGAGAGAATGCTGTGCGGGTCATCGACCGCCTGCTGAGCGCGGTCGGCATCGAAGGCATATGCGTAGTAGCGGATTCCCATGCGGCCAGCATCCCGACGCAGGCGTTGCCACGATCACCGCATCCGACGCGGTGGGGAGAACGCGCCCCGAATCCGCCGCTGTGGAGGAACGGAGGCCTTCGCATGGCCCCACCCCTGGAGACCGAGGGATAAGCGCTCCCGGTCTCGCCGGAGGCGGCACCGACTGAGCGCTTAATCAAGCTGAGCTCAAGCAGATTGATCAGGATGCGGCCGCAGCGCCGCGCGCACCGCGCAGTACGCAACGCCGCGCAAACGTGGCAGATTTCGTGGCAGAAGGAGAATCACTCACCTCTGACCAGGGGTTTTTCGGCGGAGACGGAGGGATTTGAACCCTCGGTCCCCTTGCGAGGACTCCACCTTAGCAGGGTGGTGCACTAGGCCTGACTATGCGACGTCTCCAGGCATCCACGGCACCGAAGCGCCTGAATGCACCCGGCAATCATAACCGCTGACGCGCGCGGTGACGAACCGCGGGCGTCGACGAAACGATCAGCCGAAGACGTTACCGGCCGAGCACGTCTCCTGCGCAGCGGTCGAACCGGGGATCGAGTCCGGAAGAACCGCGGAGGTCTCGGTCGGGTCGGGCGTCGGCTCACCCGACGACTCTGTGGTCGGCTCCTCCGTGGGCTCTGCGGGCGCCTCGGTCTCCTCAGTGACCGGCTCCTCGATGATCACACCACCGGTGTCGTTTGGGTCGCTCGTCAGCGTGAGCGACTGATTCGCCTCGAGCGCGGCCCACAGCGCATCGGCGGCCTCATAGTTCGGCACGACGCGGTTGGGGTCAGACGGGTCGTCGTACACGGGGTACTGCACGAAGACCATCTCGTCGAAGGGCACATCTTTCACCGCGAGCGCGATCTGCACGAGCGTCATCGGGTTCGTGAGGCTCTGGCTGGGGGTCACGTTGTCGACCGCGGTGGTCGCGAGCTGCAGCAGCGTCGACGGGTTCGACAGCACCTCGTCGCTGACGAGCTTGCGCGCGAGCGACGACATGTACTGCTGCTGGTTGCTGATGCGCGCCAGGTCGCTGCCATTCTCGAGTCCGTGACGAGTGCGCAGGAACTGCAGCGCCTCCACACCCTGGATGTTGCGGGTTCCCGCCGGCCAGTCGATGCCGGTATACCGGTCCTGGATGCCACCGTTGCCGATGCAGACGTCGACTCCCCCGATCGCATCGGTGATGTTGATCACGTTGCCGAAGCTCACCTTGGCGGCGAACGGGATGTTCATGCCACTGAGCTCGGAGATGGTCTTCGCGACACAGTTGAGGCCGCCGTAGGAGTACGCGCTGTTGATCTGCTGCCTGCTCATCGCCGACGACACCGAGCCGTCCTCATCCGTGCACTCGGGGATGGGCACCATCAGGTCACGCGGGAAGGAGATGACTGTGACACGTCGCGGCTCATCGGAGATGTGGACCAGGAGATTGACGTCGTTGAGCTGCCCCTCGGCATCGGCTCCCGTGCAGCGATCGCCGAACAGGTAGGCATACTCCGCCTCGCACTCGTCCGTGCCGACGACGAGCATGTTGACGCCACCTTCGATCGCACCGATGTCGGGCGGCACGGCATCCTGACCCTCGAGAGCGACCGCCTCGTCGGCGAAGCTCGCCGTGATGTCGTAGGCGGTGTAAGCAGCGACGCCCGCACCCGCGACGAAGACGACGGCGGCGACGATACCGATGATCTTCGCCAGCAGACCGGCGGGATGCGGCGACTTCAGCTCGCCGTGTCGTGCGACGGTGCGCCGACCACGCTTGCTCTGACTCACTCGGATCCTCTCGGGTGTCGCCCACCGCTCGTCGGCGCGCTCCCGGGTGCGGATCGCGCCGACCACGATGCTGTGGCGGAGGGTGTGGGATTCGAACCCACGGGACATCGCTGCCCACTGGTTTTCAAGACCAGCTCCATCGGCCGCTCGGACAACCCTCCCGACGAGGCCGCCGCAGCGGCATCCGTCGAACGGCGTCGAGTCTAGCCGACGGCGCTTTGCCGATATTCTCGCAACGGGTTCTGTGGATGCACTGAACGGCACGCGGATGTGGACGGTGCGCGATATCCACCGCCGTCGACCGCCTCCGAAGCGATGTCGGAGGTATGTTCTAAAGTCTTGAGCATGGACAGCGACCCCGACGAGTGGTTCGACGAAGGCGACATGCCGCCCGTCGACATCCCCCTCTCGGTGCTCATGGCGGCAGCGGCGGAACAGCCCGACGAGCTCGACGACGTTCTCGACCTCACCCAGACGATGATGCAGTTCGTCGCCCAACGGTATTCCGCGATCGATGGGATGCGGCGGCGCGCCGTCGACGAGGCGACGGCGTTCAGCGTCGATCTGGCCTCGGTCGCGTTCCGATCCGTGCGTCTCGAGCTGGCCGCCGCGCTGCGCGTCTCGGAGTACGTCGCGGAGGCGATGCTCGTCCACGCCGAGGCCCTGGTGCATCGCTATCCCGAGGTGTGGCATTCGCTTCACGCCGGGCGCATCGACGACGACAAGAGCCACGTGCTGGTCGCGGGGCTCGACGAGATCGGCGCCGAGGCTGCCGCGCTTCTTCTCCCCGAGGCGCTGGACGCCGCCGAGAACCTGCAGATAGGTCCCTTCCGGCGCATGTTGCGCCGGCTCATCGAGACCCACCGCGCGAGCACCCTCGAGGAACGTCACGAACAGGCGCTTGAGCAGCGCCGTGTCGTGCTGGAAACGCTCGGCGACGGAATGGCGTGGCTCGGAGCCCACATTCCCGCGGTCGAGGCACAGGCGATTCACCAGCGCCTCACCGCGATGGGCAAGGCGATCACCGCCGCCGAGGGCGAAGAACGCACGCTCGACCAGGTACGCGCAGACGTGTTCGGAGACCTCCTCATCGACGGCACGACGGATCACGTGCCATCAGAAGCGCGCGGCATCCGCGCGACGGTGGTCGTCACGGTGCCGGCCCTCTCCCTGCTGGAAGACGAGCAACCGGCTGGGTCCGAGCCCGCCGTCGTCGAGGGCCTCGGGCCGATCCCCCATTCCAAGGCTCGCGAGCTCTGCGGCGGGGCACGCGAATGGATGCGCGTGCTCACCCACCCTGAGACAGGGGCGGTGCTGTCCTTCGGCCGCGATCGGTACCGGCCGCCGAAAGTCCTTCGCGACATCGTGAGATGGCGCGCCGGGCGATGCATGGGTCCCGGTTGCGGGATGCCGGCAGAGCGATGCGAGATCGACCACTCGATCGCGTGGGAAGACGGCGGGTCGACCGAGCTGGCCAACCTTCATCCGCTGTGCAAAGGCCACCACACCCTCAAACACCACGGCGGATGGAACCTGCACCACTGCGACGACGGCGACGTGATCTGGACCTCGCCGACCGGGCGAAGATACCGAGTCAGACCGGAACGGCGCGTGCCGATCTTCCGCCCCGACCCCGAGCCACCCGGGCCTCTCGCCGCGCCCTTCTGACCCGCGTTTCGTCTCGCTCCGCTCGCTCAACGACCCAAGGGCGGCCACGCGTGCTGCGTTTCGTCTCGCTCCGCTCGCTCAAGGACCCAGGGGCGCGGAGGGAGGAGCTCCCCTGGTCGTTGAGCGAGGAGCGAAGCGACGAGACGAAACGCGCCGAGCGAACGCGCCGGCTACAGCGCGCGCAGGGCGGCGGCGACGCCGCCCTCGTGCACGGGATCCGTCGAGCCGTTCGCGGCCGCACGCACCTCCTCGGGGCTCTGCCCCATCGCGATCGCGCGGCCACCGTTGCGCACCGCCCACTCGAACATGCCGATGTCATTGCGACCGTCACCGATGACGAGCACGTGCGCCGGATCGAACCCGAGCTCCGTGCGCACCATCTCCAGCGCGGTCCCCTTGTCGACACCCTGCGGCGCGATGTCGAGCCACGCGGTCCAGCCCACGGCGTACGACACCTCGTTCAGGCCGATGCGCTGCACGAGCTCCAGGAAGTCGCCGTCGGTGTTGTCCGGCGAGATCACGACCACCCGACTCACCGGCTTCGCGGCGAGTTCCTCGAACGGCACCCGATCCGCCTTCCCCAGGTTCCAGTCGTCGACGTAGTCGGTGTACAGCCGATGCCCGTCGGGCAGTTCGACCATGTAGTGCGCGTCGGGCAGGTGCTCGCGCAGCAGGGTCAGCACCTCGTGCGCGTCGAAGGACTCGGTGTGGTGCAGCGCATACTCGTGGGTGGCGGCATCCACCCGGCGAAGGATCGCCGCCCCGTTCGCGCACACCACGAAGTCCGGCGCGATGTCAAGCCTTCGGAGAATCGGCTTCGTCGCGTCCCAGCTGCGTCCGGTCGACAGCATCACCTCGTGCCCCGCGGCGACCGCGTGGGCGACCGCATCCACGACCCCCGGACTCATCGACTCGTCTTCGAGGATCACCGTGCCGTCGATGTCGAGAGCGATGAGGACACGCTCCGGAGTGCCCTCACCCCACACGCCTGCGCGCGCGAGCTCTTCGACCGTCGCCGCCGCATCGGATTCCGGCTCGACCTCGACCCCGCCGGGCTCGGGCAGCGCGTCCGAACTCACGCGATCGGCTCCATGACCTCGAGGCCGCCGAGGAAGGGTCTCAGCACCTCGGGCACGGTCACCGATCCGTCCTCGCGCTGATGTGTCTCCAGCAGCGCGACGATCCACCGCGTGGTCGCCAGCGTGCCGTTCAGCGTTGCGACCGTCTGCGTCTTGCCGCCCTCATCGACCGGAAGGCGGTGGCGGATATTGAGGCGACGCGCCTGATACGTCGTGCAGTTCGAGGTCGACGTCAGCTCGCGGTACGCGTCTTGGGTGGGCACCCACGCCTCGACGTCGAACTTGCGCGCCGCGCTCGAGCCCAGGTCGCCGGCCGCGACGTCGATCACGCGGTAGCTGAGACCGAGGTCCTGCAGCATCGCCTCCTGCATCTGCACGAGACGATCATGCTCGGCCTCGGCAGCATCCGGTGTCGTGTAGATGAACATCTCGAGCTTGTTGAACTGGTGCACCCGGATGATGCCGCGGGTGTCCTTGCCGTACGACCCGGCCTCGCGGCGGTAGCACGTCGACCAGCCGGCGTAGCGCTTGGCGCCCGCGGTCAGATCGAGGATCTCGTCCATGTGGTAGCCGGCCAGCGGAACCTCGCTCGTGCCGACGAGGTAGAGGTCGTCCTCCTCGAGGTGGTAGACCTCGGCGGCGTGCTGGCCGAGGAATCCGGTGCCGCGCATCACCTCGGGCCGCACGAGAGTCGGCGGGATGAGCGGGATGAAACCCGCCTGCAGCGCCCGGTCCAGCGCGAGGTTCATCAGCGCCATCTCGAGGCGCGCGCCGATGCCGGTGAGGAAGTAGAAACGACTCCCCGACACCTTGGTGCCGCGCTCCATGTCGATCGCGCCGAGCTTCTCGCCGAGTTCGAGGTGGTCCCGCGGCGTGAAGTCGAAGGTCGGCGGCTCACTGTGCGTCCGCAGCGTGACGAAGTCGTCTTCACCACCGGCCGGAACCCCGTCGATGATGATGTTCTCGACGGCGGCAAGTGCTTCGTCAGCCTGCTGCTCAGCCTCGGTGACGGCCCGCTGCGCCTGCTTGACCTTCTCGCTCAGCTCCTTGGCCTGAGCGACGAGGCCCGCCTTCTCGTCCTTGGGCGCCTGCGCGACGGCCTTGCCGTGGGCGTTCTGCTCGGCGCGGAGCTGCTCGAAGGTGGCGATGGCCGTTCGCCGCACCCGATCGGCTTCGAGCGCCGCATCCACCGTGTCTGCCGAGGAGCCACGGGCTTCCTGCGAGCGCTTGACCAGGTCGGGGTTCTCACGCAGCAGCACCGGATCGATCACGCGCCCAGTCTAATCAGCCGCCGACGACCGACCGACCGCGGTGATCCTCAGCCCGACAGCGCGGCACGCGCATCCGCGCCCCCTAGTGTGGTGCCCATGGCCCAGGCTTCGGACACGCCCCGAGAGCACGACGATCCTGCATCCGGCGCGCCCGACATCGTCGAAGCCGCGAAACCGGACGACGTCGCGCGGGAGCCCGAGGACATCGCGCCCGACACCGCCGACGGCGAAGGCGAAGCGCGCCGCGTCGACGAAGAGGGCGCCACCGAGCCCATGGGCGGTGGTGCGGAGCGCCCGGCCCCGAAGGCGGCCCTCGTGTACAACCCCATCAAGGTCGACCAGGATCGTCTGCGCAAGGCCGTCGCCCACGAGTCCGAGAAGGCCGGCTGGTCGGAGCCGCTGTTCTACGAGACGACCGTCGACGACCTCGGCGACGACGTCACCCGGCAGGCACTGAAGGCCGGCGCGACGACGGTGCTCGTCGCGGGAGGGGACGGCACCGTTCGCGCCGTCTCCGAAGCCATGGCGGGCACGGGGGTGCCGATGGCGATCATCCCGAGCGGCACCGGAAACCTGCTCGCCCGGAACCTCCGCCTCCCCCTCGACCGACCCGAGCCGATGATCCGCGCCGCGTTCACCGGAACGCAGGTCGCCATGGACATCGGCTTCGCGGTGCTCACCCGCGACGACGGGTCCACGAGCGAGCACGGCTTCGTGGTCATGGGGGGAATGGGCCTCGACGCGGCGATGATCGCCAACACGAACCCCGACCTGAAGAAGACCGTCGGGTGGGTCGCTTACGTCGACGGCGCGGCCCGGTCCCTCGCGAGCGCCAAGCCGTTCCGGGTGATGTACGAGATCCCCGGTCACAAGCTGCACGCTACGCGCGTGCAGTCGGTGCTCTTCGCCAACTGCGGTCGCCTGCCGGCGGGTCTCGACCTCATCCCCGAGGCGTCGATCAACGACGGCGCGCTCGACATCGTCGTGTTCCAGCCCAAGGGGCCGCTCGGATGGCTGCTCGTGTGGCGCCGCGTCGCGTGGGACAACAGCGTGCTGCGACGGTTCCGCGCCGGGCGCCGGGTGCTCCAACTGCGCACGAAGGACAGCGCGGTGCGCTACTCGCGGGGCGTCGGACTGCACGTCGGCGCCGGTGCCGCGCATCCGGTGCAGCTCGACGGCGACGAGTTCGGCGACGCCGTGCGGGCGGATGTGCGCATCGACGCCGGTGCCCTGACCATCGTCGTGCCGGCCGGCCACGACACCTCCCGCCTCTGACGCGCGTCGAAAGGCACGGCGGTCAGCAGCGCTCCGGCAGGGCCCGAACCTGCGGGCTGTCAAGACGCCGGAGCGATTCGCCCGGCGACGCTAGCGTCGGGGCATGGCAAGCCCCTCCCTCGTCTGGTTCCGTGACGATCTGCGTCTCGCCGATCACCCGGCTCTGCGCGCGGCCCTCGACCGCGACGAACCGATCGTGTGCGTCTACGTGCTCGACGAGGAGTCCGACGGGGTCAGGCCTCTCGGCGGCGCGGCCCGATGGTGGCTGCATCACAGCCTCGCGGAGCTTCGGGACCGCCTCGCCGACCGGGGGTCGGGACTCATCCTCCGTCGCGGAGCGGCCGGTCGCGTGATCCGCGACCTGGTCGACGAGATCGGAGCCGGTGCGGTGTTCTGGAACCGGCGCTACGGCGGCCCGGAACGGGACATCGACGCCGACCTCAAGGCCGACCTGCGCGACGGCGGCGTGGAGGTCGCGTCATTCGCGGCGAACGTGCTGTTCGAGCCGTGGACGGTGACGACGGGGGCCGGAAAGCACTTCTCCGTCTACACGCCGTTCTGGAACGCGTGTCAGGAGATGCCCGCGCCGCGCAAGCCGCTCCCGGAGCCGCGCGACGTGCCAGGACCGGGCCGCGCCCCGGCATCCGACGATCTCGACGACTGGGAGCTCCTCCCCACGCGGCCGGACTGGGCGGGTGGCCTGCGCGAGCGGTGGGAGCCGGGCGAGCTGGCGGCGAGACGACGGCTGCGCGAGTTCCTCGACGACGATCTCGGATCCTACGACGCCGCCCGCGACGAGCCGGCCGCCGGCGCGACGTCGCTGCTGTCTCCGCGGCTGAGATGGGGAGAGCTGAGTCCCTACACGATCTGGCACGACACGCTCGAGAACGCCGGCTCGGGTGCGCACGCCGCATCGGCTCACGGGTTCCTGTCGGAGGTGGGATGGCGGGAGTTCGCGTGGCACACGCTCTACCACTTCCCGAAACTCGCCGACAAGAACCTGCGATCGGAGTACGACGCGTTCCCCTGGCCTCGCCTGAAGCCGACGAATCTCGAAGCGTGGCAGCAGGGCCGTACGGGATTCCGCATGGTCGACGCCGGCATGAAGGAGCTGTGGGCGTCGGGATACATGCACAACCGCGTGCGCATGGTGACCGCATCCTTCCTCATCAAGAACCTGCTCATCGACTGGCGACACGGCGAGGAGTGGTTCTGGGACACCCTCGTCGACGCGGATGCGGCCAACAACCCGTTCAACTGGCAGTGGGTGGCCGGATCCGGGGCTGATGCGGCACCGTTCTTCCGGGTGTTCAACCCCGAACTGCAGGCGGACAAGTTCGACAAGACCGGGCAGTACGTGCGCGAGTGGGCGCCGGAGTACGCCGATGACACGGACGACGAGCCGGCCGAACCGATGGTCGACCTCAAGGAGACGCGCAAGAGGGCGCTCGACGCGTTCGACGTGGTCAAGCGCTCCCGCTGAACGCGCCTCGGGGGCGGGGAATGTCTCACCGTCGTCCTCCGTTGCCCCTGGGTATGACGACCGTGGGAACCATCGGATGACCAGCCCCGCCCTCTCGGTGCTCGATCTCGTCCCGGTCCGCACCGGCCAGACCTCCTCCGAGGCGATCGCCGCGAGCCTGCACCTGGTGTCACGCGCCGAGGAACTCGGCTACCGGCGCTACTGGTTCGCCGAGCACCACAACATGCCCGCCGTCGCCTCGACGACACCGCCCGTGCTGGCTGCTGCCGCCGCGGCGCGCACCGAGCGCATCCGGATCGGATCCGGCGGCGTCATGCTGCCCAACCACTCCCCCCTCGTGGTGGCCGAGCAGTTCGCCGCGCTCGAGGCCCTGGCGCCCGGACGCGTCGACCTCGGCATCGGCCGGGCGCCCGGTTCGGATCCGGTGATCACGCAGCTGCTGCGTCAGAGCGGGACGACGAGCGACGTGGAGCGGTTCCCCGAGCACGTGCGCGACATCCTCAACCTCGTCTCACCCGATGGCGCCGCGCTGCGCTTCACCTCCGGCGGCACGTACGACGTGCACGCGACGCCGGCGGCGACCGGTGCGCCGGAGGTGTGGCTGCTCGGGTCGAGCGACTACTCGGCGCAGCTGGCCGCCGCGCGCGGACTGCCCTACGTCTTCGCCAACCACTTCTCGGGCCAGGGGCTCGAGCGTGCGCTGGAGGTGTATCGCACGCAGTTCCAGCCCTCGGAGCACCTGGATGCGCCGCGCACGTTCCTCACGGTGAACGTCATCGCCGCCCCGACGCGGGAGGAGGCCGAGGAGCGGTCGCTGCCCAACCAGCGGATGATGGCGCGCCTGCGCATGAACAAGCCCCTGGTGGCGAACGAGACGGTGGAGCACGCGAAGGCGACGGCCGACGAGTTCGCCGGCATGGGCGAGACCATCATGGCCGCCGCCCGCGCGACGTGGATCGTCGGCACGGGCGACGAGGTCGCGGGAGAACTGCAGAGCCTCGCGGTGCGCCACGATGTGGATGAGGTCATGATCTCGCCCATCGCCGGTGCCTACGAGTCGGAGCCGCTGGAGACCTCCCCCGGCCGGGTCCAGACGCTCGAACTCGTCCACGCCGCCCGCGGCGCACTCGTCGCCTGATCCCGAACGCCTGATCCCGGCGCACGTCCCGAGCTCTCCTGACCGGAGCAGCTCGGCTCGATCTCGTTCACAACTCCTCAAGGCCGTCGCCGACAACGCCGATGAGCCTCCAAACGGCCGCACGTGAACAGTTCTTGAGGAGTTGTGGACGCGACCGAGCCAGCGGCACGAGCGCACCCCGGCGGTCGTGTGCTCACGCCCGGCCCACGAGCGTTTACTGCCTCGTCACAGGCGGAAATCGTGACGAAACGTGCGCGCAGAAGGATCGGGTAACGGGGCTCATTGCCGGCATCCCGACCCGGTCCCGTGACGACGACGCAGGACTCGACCCGGGGGAAGACGATGACGACGGTACGCGCAGCCATATCTCAGACGACCTGGACGGGCGACGTCGCATCCATGCTCGACCGGCACGAGAGTTTCGCTCGCGAAGCGGCCGCTCAGGGCGCGGATGTCATGTGCTTCCAGGAGCTGTTCTACGGCCCGTACTTCGGAATCACGCAGGAGAAGAAGTACTACCGGCTCGCCGAGCCCGTCGATGGGCCGATCGTGCAGCGATTCGCCGCCGTCGCCAAGGAGCTCGGGATGGTCATGGTGCTGCCCATCTACGAGGAGGCGCAGACGGGGGTCTACTACAACACGTCGGTGCTCGTCGACGCCGACGGCCGGGTGGTCGGCAGCTACCGCAAGAACCACCTCCCCCACGTCGAGAAGTTCTGGGAGAAGTTCTACTTCCGTCCCGGCAACCGCGGGTACCCGGTCTTCGACACGGCGATCGGGAAGGTCGGCATGTACATCTGCTACGACCGTCACTTCCCCGAGGGCTGGCGCGAACTCGGCCTGAACGGCGCTCACATCGTGTTCAACCCGAACGCGACCAAGCCGGGGCTCTCGAACCGCCTGTGGGAGATCGAGGGACCGGCGGCGGCCGTGGCGAACGGATACTTCGTGCTGCAGCCCAACCGCGTCGGGCGTGAAGACAACGAGTACGGCGAGGAAGCCGTCGACTTCTACGGCACGAGCCAGATCATCGACCCCCGAGGGAACTTCGTCGGCGACCGCGGCTCCGGCACCGAGGAGGAACTCCTCGTGCGCGATCTCGACATGGACATGGTCCAGCAGATGCGGGACGACTGGCAGTTCTTCCGAGACCGCCGGCCGGATACGTACGGAGACATCGTCGCTCCCTGACGTTCGTCTCGCTTCGCTCGCGCAACGACCTGGAACACAAGGAGACAGCGACATGGCAACCACACTCATCACGGGCGGGACCGTGGTCTCGGCGACCGGCCGGGGCGAAGCCGACGTGCTCATCGACGGCGAGAGGATCATCGCCGTCCTCGCGCCGGGATCGGTGCTCCTCGGCACGGACCTGGCCGGTTCCGTCGACACGGTCGTCGATGCCACCGGAAAGTACGTCATCCCCGGCGGGATCGACGCGCACACGCACATGCAGCTGCCCTTCGGCGGAACCTTCGCGTCGGACACGTTCGAGACGGGAACCCGCGCCGCCGCCTGGGGCGGCACCACCACGATCATCGACTTCGCGGTGCAGAAGTACGGCGAGCGCGTCCAGGACGGTCTTACCCGCTGGCACGACCTCGCCGCCGGCAACTGCGCGATCGACTACGGCTTCCACCAGATCATCGGCGGTGTCGACGACGACTCCCTCGCCGCGATGCCGGCCCTCATCGACGAGGGGATCACGAGCTTCAAGCTCTTCATGGCCTATCCCGGCGTGTTCTATTCCGACGACGCGCAGATCCTCAAGGCGATGCAGGTCTCCGCCGATACGGGCCTGCTCACCATGATGCACGCCGAGAACGGGCCCGCCATCGACGTGCTGGCCGAGCAGCTCGTCGCCGCGGGGAACACCAGCCCGTTCTTCCACGGCAAGGCCCGCGCGTGGCAGATGGAGGAGGAGGCCACCCACCGGGCGATCATGCTCTCGCACCTCACCGGCGCGCCGCTCTATGTGGTGCACGTGAGCGCCAAGCAGGCCGTCGAGCAGCTCGCGTGGGCGCGCGACAACGGACAGAACGTGTTCGGCGAGACGTGCCCCCAGTACCTGTACCTGTCGCTCGAGGAGCAGCTCGGCGCCACGAGCGAGGAGTGGGGCGACTTCGAAGGCGCCAAATGGGTGTGCTCGACGCCGCTGCGCTCCCATGCGGAGGGCCATCAGGATCACATGTGGCAGGCCCTGCGCACGAACGACCTCCAGATGGTCTCCACCGACCACTGCCCGTTCTGCATGAAGGGTCAGAAGGAGCTCGGCAGCCAAGACTTCCGCGCGATCCCGAACGGGATCGGCTCGGTCGAGCATCGCATGAACCTGATGTACCAGGGAGTCGTCACCGGGCGCCTCACCCTGGAGAGGTTCGTGGAGCTGACCTCGACGACGCCCGCGCGCATGTTCGGTCTCTACGGACGCAAGGGCGTCATCCAGCCGGGAGCCGACGCCGACATCGTCGTCTACGACCCCCGGGGGCACACCTCCATCGGCTACCACGAGAACCCGGACGGGTCGCCTACGGGCAGAACCCACCACATGAACATGGATCACTCCGCGTGGGAGGGGTACGAGATCGACGGACACGTCGACACGGTCATCTCGCGGGGCCGGATCATCGTCGACGACGACCGCTACCTCGGCACGGCCGGAGACGGTCAGTACCTCAAGCGCGGTCTGTCGCAGTACCTGGTGTGAGCATGCAGCCCGTCATCGCCGCGCCTCCCGCCCGCCCCCACGACCGGACGGAGTGAGCGCTCATGGACTTCGGAGTGGTCCTCCAGACCAACCCTCCCGCCTCCCGCACGGTGCAGCTCGCCAAGCTCGCCGAAGCACACGGCTTCAGCCACGCGTGGACCTTCGACTCCCACCTGCTGTGGGAGGAGCCGTACGTCATCTACGCCGCCATCCTCGCCGAAACCCGGAAGCTCACCGTCGGACCGTTCGTCACCAACCCCGCCACGCGGGACTGGACCGTGACGGCCTCGCTGTTCGCGACCCTCAACGAGATGTACGGCAACCGCACCATCTGCGGCATCGGGCGCGGAGACTCCGCGGTGCGCGTGACCAACGGCAGACCGTCCTCCATGGCGGAACTGCGCGAATCGATCCACGTCATCCGCGAACTCGCGAACTCCCGCCCCGTCGAGTACAAGGGCTCGACGCTGCGATTCCCGTGGAGTTCCGGATCGGCACTGGATGTGTGGGTCGCCGCCTACGGCCCGATGGCCCTGAAGCTGACCGGCGAGGTCGGGGACGGGTTCATCCTGCAGCTGGCCGACCTCGATATCGCAGCGTGGATGATCCGCACCGTGAAGGAGGCCGCCGAGGCCGCCGGGCGCGACCCCGACGCGATCGCCTTCTGCGTGGCGGCACCGATGTACATCGGTGACGACGTCGCCCACATGCGCGATCAGTGCCGCTGGTTCGGCGGGATGGTGGGAAACCACGTCGCCGACATCGTCGCCAAGTACGGCCATCACGGCGATGGCGTGCCCGAAGCGCTCACCGACTACATCGCCGGCCGCAGCGGCTACGACTACAACACCCATGGACGCGCGGAGAACGACCACGTCGACTTCGTGCCCGATGAGATCGTCGACCGGTTCTGCGTGCTCGGCACCGCCGAGCAGCACATCGCCAAGCTCGCGGCACTCCGCGATCTGGGCGTGACCCAGTTCGCCGGCTACCTCCAGCACGACAACAAAGAGGAGACGATGCGCGTCTACGGCGAGACGGTCATCCCCGCGCTGCGCGAGCACGTGACGGCGAAGGCATGACGACGGCACGCTGGCTGGCGGTCGGATGGGGCGTCATCGGCATCCTCGTCGTCATCGGATCGTGGGAGCTCTACAAGGCGACGGGACCCGCCGAGGGCGTCGTGGTCGGCGCCGTCGACGGCGAGACGGGCTCCGGCGTGATGATCCTGCCGCGCACGCACGATCGCGCGATGCCGCACGTGTGGGACATGATCGTGCGCCTGTTCGCCCCGACGAGCGGCGGGGACACACCGCCGCTGTGGATGTCGGTGGTCGCCGCGGCCGGAGTCACCCTCGGAATCGCCGCAGTGGGATGGATGATCGGGGTGATCGTCGGCGCCGCGCTCGGCCTGATCATGCAGCGGTCACGTCTGGCCGAGTGGGGCCTTCTGCCCTGGATCGTCCTCAGCCAGATCGTCCCCCTCATCGCCTTCGCGCCGGTCGTCAATGCCATCGGGAATCAGATCGACCGCGACGTCATGCCCTGGCCGCAGTGGCTGTCCGTCGCGGTGATCGCCTCGTACCTCGCCTTCTTTCCCGTCGCCGTCGGGATGCTGCGCGGACTCGCCGCGCCCGACCCCATCCACGTCGACCTCATGCGGAGCTACTCCGCCGGCTACTGGTCGACGCTGTGGCGGCTCCGCCTGCCCGCGGCGGTTCCGCACCTGTTGCCCGCGCTGCGGCTCGCCGCGGCCAACGCGGTGCTCGGCGCCGTGGTCGCGGAGGTCTCGATCGGGATGCGCGGCGGCATCGGCCGCATGCTCATCCAGCTCGCCGGCCAGGCGTCGTCCGACCCGGCGGCACCCTGGGCACCCACCTTCGGCTCGATCGCCCTGGGACTCATCGCCGCCGGCACCGTCGCCGTCATCGGCGTGGGGTTGAAGAACTACCGCCGAGGAGAGGCCGCAGCATGAGCGTTTCCCCACCGACCACTCCCCTCGCGGTGCGCGCCGCCGGCATCGGGAAGACGTTCTCGACGGCGGGCGACGACGTGCACGCGCTCACCGGGGTCGACCTCGAGGTGGCTGCCGGCGAGTTCGTCTCGCTGATCGGTCCGTCCGGATGCGGAAAGTCCACCCTCATGCGGCTCATCGCCGACCTCGACACCCCGACCGAGGGCACGCTGGAGATCTTCGGAAAGACGCCGGAGCGGGCACGGGTCGCGCAGGACTACGGCATCGCCTTCCAGCAGGCAGGCCTCCTCCCCTGGCGCACCGTCGCGGCCAACATCGCGCTGCCGCTCGAGGTTCATGGACAGGGCCGCACGGAGCGGGATGCCCGCGTGCGCGAGCTCACGCACCTCGTCGGCCTGCAGGAGTTCACGGAGCGCTATCCCGACGAGCTGTCGGGTGGCATGCAGCAGCGCGTCGCGATCGCCCGGGCCCTCGCGGCCCGTCCGAAGCTGCTGCTGATGGACGAGCCGTTCGGCGCCTTGGACGAGATGACGCGCGAGTACCTGCAGGTCGAGCTCTCCGGGATCGCCGCCGAGACCGGAGCTGCCGTGGTCTTCGTCACCCACTCCATTCCCGAGGCCGTCTTCCTCTCCGATCGGGTCGTCGTGATGAGTCCCCGTCCGGGCCGCATCGCCGAGATCGTCCCGACGCACCTCGGCGGCGGACGCGACGAGGCGCTGCGCGAGTCGCCGGCCTACTTCGACCGCGTCACCGCCGTGCGGGAGGCCCTTCACGGCACGCGCGTCGAGAGAGCGAACGAACGATGACCGCCGCGGACGAGCTCACCCGCGCCGCACCCGTGGCCCGCGCGCCACGCGAACGGCCCCTGCCGCCGTGGCTGCGCATCGTCGCACCGGTCGCGGTCGGCGTGATCGGCGCGGTGCTCTGGACCCTCTGGGTCGACGTGCTCGGCACCGCCCCGCGCATGCTGCCGAGCCCTGTGGCGATCGCCGTCGAGTTCGTCACGCGGTGGCAGATCATCGCCGACGACATGATCGTCACCGCCACCAACGCCGCCGTCGGGCTGGTCGCCGGCACGGTCCTGGCCGTGCTGCTCGCCGGCCTCGCGACCGCTGTGCGCCCGATCGACGGGATGCTCGCTCCGCTCGTCGCGGCGCTGGCGGTGATCCCGATCGTCGCCCTCACCCCGCTGCTGAACACGATGTTCGGCGCCTCGAGTCAGTTCGGCCGGCAGGCGGTCGCGACGATCGCGGCGTTCGTCCCGGTGTTCGTCAACGTGGTGCGCGGCCTCCGACAGACGCGACCGGTCCATCGCGACCTGCTGCGCGCATCCGCCGCCACCGGTGCGCAGACCTTCCGCTACCTCACCCTCCCCACCGCGGTGCCGTACCTGATGACGGGACTGCGCATCGCCGCCTCCCTCGCGGTCATCGCCGCCCTGGTCGCCGAGTACTTCGGCGGCCCCGCCGACGGCGTCGGCACGTCCATCGCCACGTACGCCAAGTCGGGCCGGGCGGCGCTGGCGTGGGCGTACGTCGTGGGCGGAATCCTCATCGGGCTCGGCTTCTACCTCGCCACCACCCTCCTCGAGCGCATCGTGACGAGGGGGCCACACCCCTGAGCACGACCGACGAGGGACCGCCCGCACCGACCCATCCGCCCGAATCACCGCACCACCCGCAACACCGCACCGCTCGCATCACCCGTACAACCCCGCATCACTTCTTTCAACAGAGAACGGACGCAATCATGAGACACAGCATCCGACGCGGAATGTTCACCGCGTCCACCATCGCCATCACCGCCCTGGCACTCGCGGCGTGCTCGGGGTCCGACGCCGACACTGCCGCCGACACCGACTCCTCCGACGTCGAACCGCTGACCGAGATCAGCCTCCAGCTGCAGTGGCTGCCGCAGGCGCAGTTCGCCGGGTACTACCTCGCGCAGGAGATGGGCTACTTCGAGGAGGAGGGGTTCGACTCTGTCGAGATTGTTCCGTCCGGCGGCGACATCGTCCCGCAGGACGCGCTCGTGGCCGGAGACGTCGACTTCGCCATCGCCTGGGTGCCCAAGGTGCTCGGCACGCTGGAAGCCTCGGGCGTGGAGCTCACCGACATCGCGCAGGTCTTCCAGGAGTCCGGCACCCTCCAGGTGTCGTGGGCCGACGACGGCATCACCTCGGTCGCGGACTTCGAGGGCCAGCGCATCGGCTCATGGGGGTTCGGGAACGAGTGGGAGATCTTCGCCGCGATGGCCGAGGACGACCTCGACGCCACATCGGTGTCGATCACGACACAGGACTTCAGTATGAACGCGCTCCTGGACCGCGACGTCGACGCGGCCCAGGCGATGACCTACAACGAGTGGGCGCAGATCCTCGAGGTCATCGATCCCGAAACCGGCGAGCTGTATCAGCCCGAGGACTTCAACGTCGTCTCCTATGCCGACACGCAGGGAGCCATGCTGCAGGATGCGATCTGGGCGGACACCGAACGGCTCGAGAGCGACCCCGCCTATGCCGACGCGGCGGTGCGGTTCCTCAAGGCGATCACCAAGGGGTGGCTCTACGCGCGTGACAACCCGGAGGATGCCGCCGACATCGTCTACGACATCGCCTCGAACGCGGAGGCCGCCTTCCCCGTCGGACCGGTGCACCAGCTGTGGCAGATGAACGAGGTCAACAAGCTCATCTGGACCGGCGCCGACTTCGGTGTCGTCGACGCCGCCGCATGGGATCAGACCGTGGCGGGAGCGCTGGCCGCGGTCAACCAGGACGGGCTGAACCTCATCACCACCGAACCGCCCGAGACGGCCTACTCGAACGAGTACATGGAGCAGGCGCTCGCCGAACTCGCCGACGAGGGTGTCGAGGTGACCGGCGAGTACACGCCGATCGAGGTCGAGCTCACCGAAGGCGGCATGTGAGGTGACCCCGGGGTGTCCCGCGTCGATGGCCGGCGCGGGACATCCGAGGTGGCGAGCTCGTCGCCACCGGACCGCTTGACCCGACGACCCCGACCCAGGAGGGTGACGGCATGACGCACGAACTCGATGCCCGCGCGAAGGAACTCGACCGGGCCCACGTCTTCCACTCGTGGTCCGCGCAGGAGGGGCTCGATCTGCCGGTGATCGCCGGCGGATCCGGGGCGTGGGTCTGGAATCACGCCGGCGAGCGGATGCTTGATCTCAGCAGCCAACTCGTCAACGTGAACATCGGCCATCAGCATCCCGCGGTCGTCGCGGCGATCCAGGAGCAGGCGGGGCGGCTCGCGACCATCGGCCCCGCCACCGCGAATCTCCACCGAGGCGAGGCAGCCGCTCGCATCCTCGACAAGGCTCCCGATGGCTTCGCCAAGGTCTTCTTCACCAACGGCGGAGCCGACGCGAACGAGAACGCCGTGCGCATGGCGCGCCTGACCACCGGCCGCGACACGGTGCTGTCGACCTACCGCTCGTACCACGGCAACACCGGCGGCGCGATCGTCGCCACCGGCGACTGGCGGCGGATGCCCAACCAGTACGCACGAGGTCACGTGCACTTCTTCGGGCCGTACCTGTATCGCAGCGAGTTCTGGGCGACGACTCCCGAGGAGGAGTGCGAGCGTGCGCTTCACCACCTGCGGCGGGTCATCGAGTCGGAGGGACCGCAGACGATCGCCGCCGTGCTGCTGGAATCGGTCCCGGGCACGGCCGGCATCCTCGTGCCTCCGGCCGGCTACCTCGCGGGGGTCCGCCACCTGTGCGACGAGCACGGAATCGTGCTCATCCTCGACGAGGTCATGGCCGGATTCGGACGCACCGGCCAGTGGTTCGCCTTCGAGCGTCACGACATCGTGCCCGACCTCATCACCTTCGCCAAGGGGGTCAATTCGGGTTACGTCCCCGTCGGCGGCGTGATCATCAGCGAGGCGATCGCGGCGGCCTTCGACGACCGCGTCTTCCCCGGCGGTCTCACGTACTCCGGGCACCCGCTTGCGGCGGCCTCGATCATCGCGTCGATCGACGCGATGACCACGGAGGGGATCGTCGAACACGCCCGCACGGTGGGAGCCGACGTGATCGGACCGTCACTGCGCGCGCTCGCGGACGACCACGACCTCATCGGCGAGGTGCGCGGCGAGGGCGTGTTCTGGGCGGTGGAGCTCGTGGCCGACCGCGGCACTCGCGTCCCGGTGGCCGCGACCACGATGGCAGCGCTCAAGCAGGAGCTCAGCGTACGCGGGGTGATGGCGATGACCGTGGAGAACCGCATCCATGTCGTCCCACCCTGTGTGGTCACCGCCGACGACATGACCCAGGGGATGGTGGCGCTCGATGGCGCGCTCGCGGCGGTCGCGGCGTGAGGGGTTGCGCGCCGGGCGGCGCCACGCAGACTGGATGAAAGCCCCCACGAGGGGCCACTCGAGGGAGAGAGAACGATGACAGACACCACCACCCTGTCCGCCCCCGCCGGCTCGACCGAGAGGCCGATCATCGAGCACTGGGTCGCCGGCGGCCCGTGGTCCGGAGCCTCGGAGCGCTCGGGGCCCGTTTTCGATCCCGCGACCGGAGAGGTGCAGAAGCTCGTGCGCTTCGCCGCACCCGGTGACGTCGATCACGCGGTGCGCGTTGCCCGGGAGGCCGCCGAGACCTGGCGCGATGCCAGCATCGCGAGGCGTCAGCAGGTGCTGTTCGCGTTTCGGCAGATCGTCCACACCCGTCGAGACGAGCTTGCCCGCATCCTGACCAGCGAGCACGGGAAGGTCGTCTCCGACGCGCACGGTGAGATCGCCCGCGGCCTGGAGGTCGTGGAGTTCGCGTGCGGACTCGGACACCACACGAAGGGGGCGTACAGCGAGAACGCCTCGAGCGGCATCGATGTCTACTCGCTCCGTCAGCCGCTCGGCGTGGTCGCCGTCATCAGTCCGTTCAATTTCCCCGCGATGGTGCCCATGTGGTTCTTCTCCATCGCCATCGCCACCGGGAACGCCGTGATCCTCAAGCCGAGCGAGAAGGACCCGAGCGCGGCCAACTGGCTGGCAGCGGCGTGGGCGGAGGCGGGTCTTCCGGCGGGGGTCTTCACGGTGCTCCACGGCGACAAGACCGCGGTCGACGGGCTCCTCGAGCATCCCGACATCCAGGCGGTCTCCTTCGTCGGGTCGACGCCGATCGCGAGATACGTGTACGAAACGGGAACGCGCCACGGCAAGCGCGTCCAAGCGCTCGGCGGCGCCAAGAATCAGATGCTCGTGCTGCCGGACGCCGACCTCGACCTGGCCGCGGACGCGGCGGTGAGCGCCGGGTTCGGGTCGGCGGGCGAACGGTGCATGGCCATCTCGGTCGTGCTCGCGGTCGACACGATCGCCGACGCCCTCGTCGAGCGGATCGCGCAGCGGATGGCGGCGCTGCGCACCGGTGACGGCACGCGCGGCTGCGACATGGGACCGCTCATCACCGCGGAGCACCGCGACAAGGTCACCGGCTATGTCGCGGTCGCCGAACAGGACGGCGCATCCGTCGTCGTCGACGGACGCGGTATCGAGGTCGACGGCGACCCGAACGGCTTCTGGCTGGGTCCGACCCTGCTCGATCGTGTGCCGACCGCATCCGCCGCCTATCGTGAGGAGATCTTCGGTCCCGTCCTGTCGGTGGTCCGCGTCGGCGGCTACGAAGAGGGACTCGATCTCATCAACGCCAGCCCGTACGGCAACGGCACCGCGATCTTCACCAACGACGGCGGTGCGGCCCGCCGCTTCCAGCGAGACGTGCAGGTGGGCATGATCGGCATCAACGTGCCGATCCCGGTCCCCGTCGCGTATCACTCCTTCGGTGGCTGGAAGGCGTCGCTGTTCGGCGATGCGAAGGCGTACGGTGTGCACGGATTCGAGTTCTACATGGCCGAGAAGGCGGTCACCTCACGATGGCTCGACCCGTCGCACGGCGGGGTCGACCTCGGGTTCCCCCAGCACACCTGACACTCTCGCCCGGGCGCCGAGGCGTACCGGATCACTCCGGGGTGTACACCTCGAGCGCGTCGGCGATGCCCTTCACCCGCAGCCGGAAGGCATCGCCGTCGCGCTGTACGAGCTCGCCGTCGTGCACGAACGACAGCTCGCCGCCCGCGGCGCGATGCACCGTGAGGTCGAGGTCGTCCAGCAGCATCCGCTCGATGTCGGACTCCGGCGGCAGCAGACGGAGGAAGCGCAGCACCGCGGTGGTCTTGCGGCCGAAGGCGAGCGATGCCACGGCGCGCGTATGCGACCCGCGTGCGTGGTGGAAGCGCACGTCGAGCCGGTCGTCGCCGAGCGTGATGCGCTGCAGCGTCGCGATGCGCGCTTCGTCGTTCGCGCCGACGCTGACGAAGACCGACCACACGCGCGCGTGCCGCCCGCCGCGCCCCACCCGGATCGGCTGCGCGTCACGCAGCTCGCGCCACGCGGCCGCGGCCCCGCCGATCCAGGTGCCGAGCCGGTCGACGCGTCGCTTGCGCTCGGCGACGAAACCGGGATGCAGCCCGAGCGTGACCGCATCGAGCACGGTGATCGGCTCGTCGTCGTCCGCCCGCACCTCGGCCACCGCGACACGGCGGCGCCGCCCGGCGAGGTAGGCGGCGAGGGCGTCGTCGACCGTCTCGATGCCGATCGCCCGCGAGAAGTGATTGAAGGTGCCGGCAGGGAGCACGAGCAGCGGAATGTCGTGGCGGCGCGCCGTGTGCGCCATCGTCGAGACCGACCCGTCTCCGCCGTGCATCGCGACGGCCGTCGGCGGGTCCTCGCAGGCCATTGCGGCATCCACCACCCGGGCGAGGTCTTCACCGTCGGCCAGGTCGTGCACGGTCGCGCCGGGCACGTGCCGCTCGATGAGGGGGCGCGGGTCGTCGTGAGAGCGGTCGCGGCCGGACTTCGGGTTCAGCACGATCAGGAGGCCGCGACCGGGGAGGGTGTCGGTCGTCACGTCGGCGACGCTACTCCCCCGGGTCGGGTGCGCCGCGGGGGTTGACGGGGTCATGACGGTTTCACCCGGGGAGCAGGGGGCGGCCCTCGTAGAACGTCTGGAGCACCACCGTCGTGCGGGTGCTCACCGAGGCGGCGAGGCGGATCTCGCGCACGAGCGTCTCGAGATGACGCGGCGTGGCGACCCGCACGAACAGCATGTAGCTGGCGGCACCTGCGATCGAATGGCACGCCTCGATCTCGTCGAGGTGCTCCAGCAGCTCCGGCGCGTTGTCGGGCTGGGCCGGATCCACCGGGGTGATCTCGATGAACGCCGCCAGGGGCCGACCCACCGCCTCCGGGTCGACGACCGCGCGATAGCCGGCGATCACACCCCGCGCCTCCAGCTTGCGTACACGCGCCTGCACCGCCGAGACCGACAGACCGACCGCGGCCGACAGATCGGCCAAGGTACCTCGCGGGTCGAGGGAGACAGCACGCACGACGCGCGCATCCGTCTCGTCATCGAGCCGGACGCCGACCGGAGGAACGTCTGCTGCCATCCCGCAATGGTACGCGTCGAAGCGGTATGCAGCAGGAAAATTTCCGGTTCATGAACGATATTGCGGAAGCAAATCTAGACTCGCGGCACATCGATGATCGGAGGCTCCGTTGTCCGCGCCCACGCTCGCCCCTCGCTTCACCCCCGTCGACCGGGCCGACCGTGCCGAGATGTCGGCTGCCTGGCTCGCTCTGAGAGACGCCGCGACCGCCCTGCAGACGCTGCAGGCGACCGACGGTTCCATCCCTGATGCGTCGCAGCATGCCACCGCCCACGCCCACCTCGAGACGATCGTGTGCGCTATCGAGGCTCTCGCGCCTGCTTTCCCCCACGACGCCGACTACCTCGCCGCCTCGGCGCTGGACGCGCGACGGTGGGCCGGTGAGAACTTCGGCGTGCCGGACTTCCTCGACTCCCTCGTCGCATTCCAGCCGCAGCGGCATCGCATCGACGGCGTGCGCCACCTCGTGGTGTTTCCGATGTACACCCAGAACGGCTCGCCGGACCGCCATCTCGAGGCGCTGATCGTCGAGGCGATCTGGCCCGAGGCGATCGCGCGGCTGGAGGCCGACTACACCAACCGGCTGTTCGTGTCGCTGCGCCTGATCGACTTCACGCCCGGATACGACACCAACTCCGCGGTGCTGTTCCCCGAGACGATCGCCATGCGCGAGATCCCGGCCTTCACGTGGGGCGCGATCTTCCAGGACCGCGAGGCGGCGCGCTTCCGACGGGTCACCCGGTCGGCGGCCGAGATCACGAAGCTGGAGCTCCCCCCGGAGGCCGCGCGCATGCTCGATGACCAGGAGCTCACCGAACTCACGTTCGTGATGTGGGACCTCATCCACGACCGCACGCACATGCGCGGCGACCTGCCATTCGATCCGTTCATGATCAAACAGCGCATGCCGTACTTCCTCTACTCCCTGGAGGAGCTGCGGTGCGACCTCACCGCCTTCCGGGAGTGCGTCGCGCTCGAAGCCCGCTACGCGAAGCGCGACGACCTCGACGACACCGAAAGACGGCTGCTCGAACACGCCCGGCTCGTGCAGTACGCCGTGATCTTCGACCGCATCTTCCGATTCGCCGTGACCGGCTCTCGCGTGCGCAACTACGACGGACTGGGCGGACAGCTGCTGTTCGCGTGGCTGCACCAGCGCCGCGTGCTGCACTGGACCGACACCGCCCTCACCGTCGAGTGGGAAGAGGTCGCCGCCGCCGTGCTCGCACTGGGAGACGCCGTCGACGACCTGTACTGGCGCTCGATCGACCGCCCGAAGACCGCTCACTGGCTCGCCGCCTACGACCTCGTGAGCTCGGTCCTCACGCCGAACCCCGCCTCACGGTGGGCACGCGGGCTTTCGGACGAGATCCTCGCGGGTCCGCCGCGCGGCTACACCGACGCGGTGCTCGAAGACGAGTTCCCCCTGTCGATGTTCTACGAGGCGCTCGAGAAGAAGATGCGGCCCGTCATCGCATCCACGAGCGGAATCCGCGGCACGGATGCGTGACGGCGGCGTGACGGAACCGTGCGCGTGACGGCAGCGTGCGCGTGACGGCAGCGTGACAGGCGCCCTCGCTCACGTGCCGGGCTGCGGCACCGGACCCGTGGGCGGGGACGGATCCGCTGCCACCGGCACCGATTCCTGCGCGCCGGCGTACTCCGCCGAGAGCGTTCGATAGGACCGGGTCGTGAAGGCCAGGAGCGCGATGACCACCATCGCCAACCCGGCGAAGAAGAACACCATCGCGATGCCGCGCGCCTGCCCGTCACCCAGCAGCCATCCCCACGCGGCGATGCCCGCCGGCGAATCCATGTAGGGGATGATCGCGAACTCGGCGATGGGGGCGATGAGGAACGCCGTGACCGGAGCCGCCGCCGACTCGAACGCGGCCGCGAACCCGAACACACGACCCTGGCGCGCGTAGGGGACGACCTTCTGGATGACGGTCTGCTCGGCCGCCTCGACGGCGGGGATCAGCATCATGTAGACCCAGATGCCGAGCGCGTACAGCCACCACCAGTCCCGGATGGTGAAGAGGGCGCCGAGCACGCCCATCGCCACCACGACCAGCAGCATCGTGCGGATCGGATTGCGACCGAGGCCGAATTTCGCGATGACGAGTCCGCCGATGATGAATCCGGTGGCGGCGACGCCGAACACGACGCCCCAGATCTCCACCTCGAACAGGGTTAGCCCGTACGGGTCCATCAGAGCCATGTAGACCCCGCCGATGAGGTTGTTGAAGGTGGAGAAGATGATGAGGGCGAACAGGCCCTGCGCGGCGCGGACGGCGGCGATGCTGCCGGCGAGATCGATGAGCGAGGTGCGCCCCGGCTCCACCACCGGCTGCTCCTCGGGAATACGCAGGAAAAGCAGGTGCGCGAGGGCGGCCGCGGTGGCGACCAGGGCGATCACGAGCGTCCATCCCATGCCGAGGAAGCCGATCGCAAGTCCCGAGAACACGCTCGTGATGATGAAGGCGATCCCCTGCACGGTGCCCACGAGGCCGTTGGCGTTCGCGTGCCGCTCGACCGGGGTGAGCAGCGTGACCGTGGTCGACAGGGCGATGTTGCGCATGTGCTCGACGACGGATCCGAAGAGGATGATCCCCGCGAAGAGCCAGAACCACGGTCCGCCGAGGTCGACCAGGGCGGACTCCGGCTGAGCGAGATACAAGGCGCCGGCGACGAGGAAGGACGCCAGGGTGATCAGACTCGACAGGATCATGACGCGATGCTTGCGATGCCGATCGACCAGGGTGCCGAAGATCATCGCGAAGAAGGCGATGAAGAGCATGTACGCGCCACCGATGATGCCCGTGGCGAGCACCGAGCGCGTCTCGAGGTAGACCCAGAACGTCAGCGCGAACCACAGGAAGCTCGTGGTGATGTTGGCGAACGCCGTGTTCACGAGCACGTGCAGGAACGTGCGCATGCCGTTCGGCGGCGGCACGACCGTCGCCGGGGCGCTCGACGCCGGATCAGGGGTCATGGGGTGAGGGTAGACCCGGGCACCGACATCCGACAGACCTCCGGCCGACGACCACCGGCACCGGACGCGTACGCTGGATCTCCGTGACTCCCCTCCACGACACCGCCGTGCGCGGCTTCGCCTCCGACAACTACTCCGGCGTGCATCCGGAGGTGCTGGCGGCCATCGCCGCCGCGAACGAGGGTCACCAGATCGCCTACGGCGAGGACCGCTACACCACGCGGCTGCAGGAGGTCTTCCGCACCCACCTCGGCGACGGGGTCGAGGCCTACCCCGTCTTCAACGGCACCGGCGCCAACGTCGTGGGCCTGCAGTCGATGCTGCCCCGGTGGGGTGCGGTGATCGCGGCATCCACCGCCCACATCAACGTCGACGAGGGCGGAGCGCCCGAGAAGGTCGCGGGCGTGAAGATCCTGAACGTGCCGACCGACGACGGCAAGCTCACCGCCGACCTCATCGACCTCGAGGCCTGGGGGTGGGGCGACGAGCACCGATCGCAGCCGCTGGCGGTCTCGATCACGCAGTCCACCGAGCTCGGCACGCTCTACACGCCCGACGAGGTGCGGGCGATCGCCGACCACGCGCACAGCCACGGCATGCGCCTGCACATGGACGGGGCCCGCATCGCCAACGCAGCGGCCGCCCTCGACGTGCCCCTGCGCGCCTTCACCCGCGACGCGGGGGTGGACGTGCTGAGCTTCGGCGGCACCAAGAACGGGGCGATGCTCGGCGAGGCGATCGTCGTGCTCGACCCCGAGGCCTCGAGCGGCCTGCCGTACCTGCGCAAGCTGAACATGCAGCTGTCGTCGAAGATGCGCTTCGTGTCGGCACAGCTGATCGCGCTGCTCGAGGACGACCTGTGGCTGCGGAACGCCCGGCACTCCAACGCGATGGCGCAGCGCCTGCGCTCCGGCGTCGAGGCGGGCCTCGCCGACGGCTCGATCCGCGGAGTCGGGTTCACGCAGCGGACGCAGGCGAACGGCGTGTTCGCGACGCTGCCGGCCGGCGTTGCCGATCGACTGCGCGAGTCCTTCCGCTTCTACGACTGGGATGCCGCGCGAAGCGAAGTGCGCTGGATGTGCTCCTTCGACACGACCGAAGCCGACGTCGACGCGTTCGTGGCCGCGATCGCGCGGGAGACCTCCGCGGCCTGACCCCACGCGCAGACGCCGGTCCGAGACGCCGGGACAACCGGCGCGGATGTACCGGGTACCCGTCAGCCGCGGGCGGGCTTGCCGGACAGCCAGGACCACACCGACGGGCGCCAGTGATCCGCCACGTACTGCACGGCCTCGTCGACGCCCAGTGAGCGGGTCGAGTTCCCCACGCGAACCCACAGGTCCGTCGAGCCGCCGTCCTTCGCGCGCACGAGGAAGACCGGCTTCGGCGAGGGCGGGCAGCTCACCGCGCACACGGCGGCGCCCGCATCCCCCACCGGGGCGAACTGGATGTGCGGCAGCGCCGCGGCGTTTCGACCGAGGAGCGTGGACAGCAGGTCGCGCAGCCACAGCTCGAAGCGGTCGTGATCCGGGGTGCGCAGGGTGGCCAGGTCGCGATCCAGCCCCACGGCGTGACCGTCGTCGTTCGCCCCGATCAACAGCACGCCACCCGAGCTGTTGAGGAATGCCGCGACCGTCTTGGCGATCGCGAGCTCCATGCGCGCGTCCTTCTTGTCCTCGCGCACGTTCCAGCGCGCGGTCTCCTTGAACTCGACGCGATCGGACTCACCCGAGGCGAGCAGCGCGGGAACGTCGACGTCGCGCAGCCCGCGCCCCCACGCCGTCGCGACGGCGGCGACGACGAACGACAGCCCGAGGCTCGTGCCGAACGCGAGCAGGATGGTCGTCGGCATCCACAGCCGCAGACCCGCGAAGAGCCATCCGGCGATGAAGATCCCGACGCTCAGGCCCATGAGCGACACGATCGTCATCGTGCGGATCTCCAGGCGCAGCCGCCGGCCGAAGAGCCGACGCATGACCCGGGCGATCACATAGGCGAGACCCAGGACGATGGGGATCGCCACGGCGAAATCGACCAGCAGCGGGCTGTACGGCATCCGTCGCGTCCCGGGTCAGCGCAGGCAGCCGACGCTCGCGAGCGCCTGACGGATGAGGGTGGCCCGGCCGCCCTCCATCTCGTCGGCGAGCGCGTCGGAGGCCGCTTCCTCGGGACTCATCCACGTGACCTCGAGGGCGTCCTGGCGCGGTTCGCACGTGCCGGTGACGGGCACGACGAACGCGAGCGAGACCGCGTGCTGGCGATCGTCGTGGAAGGCGCTCACCCCGGGGATCGGGAAGTACTCGGCCACGGTGAACGGCACCGGCTGCGGCGGGAGGAGGGGGAAGGCCATCGGTCCGAGATCGTTCTCGAGATGGCGGAAGAGCGCGTCGCGGACGGTCTCGCCGTAGCGCACCCGGCCGCTCACGATGGACCGGGTGATCTCACCGACCGGCGTCGCGCGCAGGAGGATGCCGATCTCGGTGACCGCCCCCATGCCGTCGGTGCGCACCGGCACCGCCTCGACGTAGAGCATCGGCAGGCGGCGACGCGCCTCGGCGAGTTCGACCTCGCTCAGCCATCCGGGATTCGAGGCGCTGCCCGCATCGCCGCCCAGATCGCGCAGCGGATCGCGCAGCGTGCCGTCGTCGTCCCGGTCGTTCGGGTCGGGATCAGGCGTGCGGACCGGCATGCCTCCTGTATACCCCACCGTCCGTCGCGGCGCGTGTCGGGACGGCCTGCAACAATATCCGGATGACCGCCGAGAGCCCGAACACGCCCGTGCTCGACCACGACGTCGTGCTGTGGTCGGCCGACGAGTCCGCGCGCGCCGGACGCCCGCTGCTGGTCCTCCTCCACGGCTACGGCTCGCACGAGGGCGACCTGTTCGGCCTCGTGCCCTACCTGCCCGATGGATTCGCCTACGCCGCTGTGCGCGCCCCGCTTGCGCCGCCATGGCCCACCCCCGGGCACTCGTGGTACCCCATCGAGGGTCTCGACGGCCGAGACCCGGCCCACGTGACCGCCGCCGCATCCGCTCTCGTCTCGTGGGTCGATCGGGTCGCTCCGGATGCGCCGGTCGGGCTGCTGGGCTTCTCCCAGGGCGGCGCCGTCTCGCTGCAGGCGCTGCGGCTGCAGCCCGAGCGCTTCGCCTTCGCGGTCAACCTCTCCGGCTATGCCACTCCGGGCGAGCTCGCCGGAGACGCCGTCATGGCCGAGAACCGGCCGCCGGTGTTCTGGGGGCGCGGGGCGGCCGACGAGGTGATCCCCGGCTTCCTCGTCGACCACACCACGCAGTGGCTGCCCGGTCACAGCGACCTCAGCGGTCGCGTGTACCCGGGGCTGACGCACAGCGTCTCCGAGCAGGAGATGGCCGACGTGCGGGTCTTCCTCGAGAAGCAGCTCGAGTCGCTGTCGGACTGAGCGAGTCGGTCAGTCCGACGCGCCGCGGTCCCCGTCATCGTCGCGATCGCGCTTCTTCCGGCGGTCCGCCTCCGCCGCGCCGAACGCGAGCGAGAAGGCGACGCCGATCCCGATGCCGATCGCAAGACCCGCGCCGATGTTGTCGAGCGCGACGCCGAAGGCGATACCGAGCCCGATGCCGATCGCGAGACCGGCGGCGTTGAACGGCGGGAAGGAGCGCCCGCCGTCGTCCTGCGGCTTCTGCTGATCCGTCATGATCACGACGCTACGAGGCGCGCGCCCGGCGCACATCCCCCCTGCGCGGGAGACGCATCCGACGCCGGGCGGGGCGTCTCCGACCCGGGGCTTGCCGGGGTGCGGCCGACCCCGCTATCGTCATGGCGTCCCTGTTCCCGACGTCTGGACGACCGGTGAAGACCCTCGACGATCTCGCGACCATCTCGCGCTGACCGTCGCCCGCGCCCGCCCTTCGGCGGGCCATTCCCACAGGAGCCGTGGACCGCCGCATTCCGCGGCGCCGTGTGTCAGTGCGTTCCGCCGACACTCGAAGGGGCCTCATGCCCGCGCATCCGCACACCTCCGCGGTCGTCCTCGACCGCCTCTGCTTCACCTGGTCAGACGGCTCCCCCGCGCTCGACGACGTCTCCGGAGCGATCGGCGAGGGCCGCACCGGACTCGTCGGGCGCAACGGGTCGGGCAAGTCGACACTGCTGCGCCTGATCGCGGGCGAGATCGCCCCCGCATCCGGATGTGCGTCGCGAGAAGCGGCAGCGCATCGAGGCCGAGACGACCATCGCGCGTCGGCGGGCGGTGGGCGCCAAGGCCGAGCGCGAGAAGCGCGTGCCGCCGATCGTCGCCGGCAACCGCAAACGCGCCGCCCAGGTCTCGGCCGGTCGACTTCGCACCGAGAGCCGGGAGAAGGAGGCGAGAGCCCGCGCGGCCCTCGATGAGGCCGAACGGCGCGTGCGCGACGACGACGCCATCCGAATCGACCTGCCCGACCCCGGCGTTCCCGCCGGCCGGCGCATCGCCACCCTCAACGACGGCGATCGCACGTGGGTCGTGCAGGGGCCCGAGCGCGTCGCGCTCATCGGTCCGAACGGCGCCGGCAAGACCACGCTGCTGGAGCAGATCGTCTCGCCCGCCGTTCACAACTCCTCACGAACGGCGTTCGAGGGGCCTGATCCGACGGATTCCGGGCGTAAGAGCCCGGATCTGAGGAGTTGCGTACGCGCGGAGGCGCTCACCGACCGGATCGGCTATCTGCCGCAGCGGGTGGACGGCCTCGACGAGGACGCGACGGTTCTGCAGAACGTGCGCGATGCAGCCGCGAACGTGTCTCCGGCCGAGGTGCGGAACCGGCTCGCGCGGTTCCTCATCCGCGGCGCGGCGGTCGAGCGACCCGTGTCGACGCTCTCGGGCGGAGAGAGATTCCGCGTCGCCCTCGCGCGTCTGCTGCTGGCCGATCCACCCCAGCAGCTGCTGGTGCTCGACGAGCCCACGAACAACCTCGACCTCGACACCGTCGATCAGCTGGTCGACGCCCTCCGGGCGTACCGCGGTGCCGTACTGGTGGTCAGCCACGACGACGCCTTCCTCGCCCGCATCGGCGTCGGCCTCACCCTGGAGCTGCGCGGTGGCTCCCTGCGCGAGGGCGCTCTGCGCCAGGGCTCTCTGCGCGAGGTGTGACCGGCACGGGGCGTGCCGCGTTCGGCCGACACGGCGTCGGTTCATAACTCCTCACGTTCGCGCCCTGTCGCCCGGATGCGGACGCGCGGGGGCGTTCCGCGCTCGGGATGTGAGGAGTTGTGCGCGCGGGCGGGCGTAAGCCGGAGCCGATGTCGGCGGCAGCGAGCATGATGGGAGGATGGCTGGCTCCGGCGACGTGCTCGAGCGGTTCGGCCCTGCCACGCAGGACTGGTTCCGCGGAGCCTTTGCACGCCCCACCGACGCCCAGCGCGGCGCATGGGAGGCGATCTCGCACGGCAAGCACGCCCTCGTCGTCGCTCCCACCGGGTCCGGCAAGACCCTGTCGGCGTTCCTGTGGGCCATCGACCGCGTGTTCCGCGAGAGCGTCGCGGCCGATCGACCCGATGCCGCGCCCGTGCGTGGGCGGAAGCGGGCGGCCAAGGAGCCTGCGCGCGGCACCCGCATCCTCTACATCTCGCCGCTGAAGGCCCACGGCGTCGACGTCGAGCGCAACCTGCGCTCCCCGCTCGTCGGGATCGGGCAGTCCGCGCGGCGCCTCGGCATCCGCGTGCCCGATGTCTCGGTCGGCGTACGCTCGGGCGACACGTCGTCCGCCGACCGGCGTAAGCTCGTCGCAGCGCCCCCGGACATCCTCATCACCACCCCGGAGTCGCTCTACCTGATGCTCACGAGCCAGGCCGGGCAGACGCTGCGCGACGTGCACACGGTCATCGTCGACGAAGTGCACGCGGTCGCGGCCACCAAGCGCGGCGCACACCTGGCCGTCAGTCTCGAGCGGCTCGACGCCCTGCGCCGCGAGCACGATCCGGATGCGGGTCCCGCGCAGCGGATCGGCCTGTCGGCGACCGTACGCCCGATCGACGAGGTCGCCCGGTTCCTCGGCGGCGCCGAACCGGTCGAGATCGTCGCGCCGCGCGCATCCAAGCAGTTCGAGCTGAAGGTCGTCGTGCCCGTCGACGACATGCTGAATCCGCCCCCGCCGCCGACCTCCGCGCGTGGCGCACCCGGTGCCGCGCCGGCATCAGCCGATCCGGGAACCGTCGACGACCTCGACGGCACACCCCTCGACGAGGACTGGTTCGGCGACGGCTCGGCGGGCGCCGAGAACACCGAGATGACAGGATCGGTGTGGCCGCACGTCGAAGAGGCGATCGTCGACCGCATCCTCGAACACCGTTCGACCATCGTCTTCGTCAACTCCCGCCGCCTCGGCGAACGCCTCACCGGACGCCTCAACGAGATCTACGCCGACCGGCTCGGGCTCGAGGCACCGTCGCCGGATGCGCCGCCGTCCGGCCCACCGGACTCGGCCACATCGAGCCGGATGCCGGCCGAGATGATGGCACAGGCGGGAGTGTCCTCGGGGGCGGCGCCCGCACTCGCCAAAGCCCACCACGGGTCCGTCTCGAAGGAACAGCGCGCGCAGGTCGAGGAGGAGCTGAAGTCCGGCGTCCTCCGCTGCGTCGTGGCCACCAGCAGCCTCGAGCTCGGCATCGACATGGGCGCCGTCGACCTCGTGATCCAGGTCGAGGCGCCGCCGTCCGCGGCATCCGGACTGCAGCGTGTGGGCCGCGCCGGGCACCAGGTGGGCGAGGTGAGCCGGGCGGCCCTCTTCCCGAAGCACCGGGCCGATGTGCTCCACACCGCGATCGTGACCGAACGGATGCTCGCGGGGCAGATCGAGGCGATCGCGGTGCCGCAGAACCCGCTCGACATCCTCGCCCAGCAGACCGTGGCTGCGGCCGCCCAAGGCGAGATCGACGTCGAGGGCTGGTTCGAGACGGTGCGCCGCAGCGCGCCGTTCCGCACCCTGCCGCGCTCGGCGTACGAGGCAACGCTCGATCTGCTCGCGGGCCGGTTCCCCTCCGACGAGTTCGCGGAGCTCCGTCCTCGCGTCGTGTGGGATCGCGACGCGGGAACCCTGACCGGCCGGCCCGGCGCCCAGCGCATCGCCGTCACAAGCGGCGGCACCATCCCCGACCGGGGCCTGTTCGGCGTCTTCGTCGCCGGCGAGACCCGCAATGCCCGCGTCGGTGAGCTCGACGAGGAGATGGTCTACGAGTCGCGGGTCAACGACGTCTTCACGCTCGGCACGACGAGCTGGCGCATCGTCGAGATCACGCACGACCGCGTCAACGTGCTCCCGGCGTTCGGGCAGCCGGGCAAGCTGCCGTTCTGGCACGGCGACGGCCTCGGCCGCCCGGCCGAACTCGGCGAGGCGCTCGGCACGATGGCTCGCCAGCTCTCCGGAGCCTCTCGGGAGAAGGCCGAGGCACGCCTGGGCGACGCCGGTCTCGACGGGTTCGCGATCGAGAACCTGCTGACCTACCTCGCCGAGCAGCGCGAAGCGACCGGGACCGTGCCCACCGACCGCACGCTGACCGTCGAGCGCAGCCGCGACGAGGTCGGCGACTGGCGCGTCATCTTGCATTCACCGTACGGCATGAAAGTGCATGCGCCGTGGGCTCTCGCCGTCAACGCCCGCATCCGCGAGCGCCTCGGCGTCGAGGGAGCGGCGGTCGCCAGCGACGACGGGATCATCGCGCGCGTCCCTGATGCGGCAGCCGAACCTCCCGGCGCCGACCTGTTCGTGTTCGAGCCCGACGAGCTCGAGCAGCTCGTCACCGACGAGGTGGGCGGATCGGCGCTGTTCGCCTCGCGCTTCCGCGAATGCGCCGCCCGCGCCCTGCTGATGCCGCGGATGAACCCGAGCAGACGCAGTCCGCTGTGGCAGCAGCGTCAGCGCTCCGCGCAGCTGCTGGAGGTCGCGCGCCGCTACCCCACGTTCCCGATCATCCTCGAGACCCTGCGCGAGGTGCTGCAGGACGTCTACGACGTGCCCGCCCTGCTGCGCGTGGCCCGCCGCATCGGCGACCGCAGCATCCGCCTCGTCGAGACGACCACGAGCCAGCCGTCCCCGTACGCCCGCGACCTGCTGTTCGGATATGTCGGCGCGTTCATGTACGAGGGCGACTCGCCGCTGGCCGAGCGTCGGGCTGCGGCGCTGTCGGTCGACCCGGCGCTGCTGTCGGAGCTGCTCGGCAAGGTCGAGATGCGCGAGCTGCTCGATCCCGACGTCATCGCCCAGTTCGAACGCGAGGCGCAGAAGCTCGATCCCGACCGTCGCGCTCGCGGGGTCGAGGGGGTCGCCGACCTGCTGCGCGTGCTCGGTCCGCTGGATGCCGGCGAGGTCGCCGTGCGCCTGCAGGACCCGACCGGCCCGGCCGCTGCCGCCTCCGAAGCGAGCGCCGCGCAGCTGCTCGACGAGCTGGTCGATGCGCGACGGGCGATTCGCGTGACGATCGCCGGGGCGTCCCGGGTGGCGGCGATCGAAGACGCCGGCCGGCTGCGCGACGGCCTCGGGGCGGCGCTGCCGGTGGGCATTCCGCTCGCCTTCCTCGAACCTCTCCCCGATCCGGTGGGCGACCTGGTGGCCCGCTACGCACGGACGCACGGACCCTTCACGGTCGATGCGGTCGCCGAGCGCCTCGGCGTGGGGGTCGCGGTCGCGCGTCACACGCTGCAGCGGCTCGAGGGTCAGGGGCGCATCTCGAGCGGATTCTTCCTCCCGGTGGAGAACGCCGGCGGATCGCGCGATGACACGGAATGGTGCGACAGCGAGGTGCTGCGCCGACTGCGGATGCGGTCGCTGGCCGCGATCCGCGGCAGCGTGGAACCGGTGCCACCCGAGGCGTTCGCTCGCTTCCTGCCGGTCTGGCAGCACGTCACGCGTCCGCTCGACGGCATCGACGGCCTCGCGGCGGTCATCGAGCAGCTCGCGGGCATTCCGGCGCCGGCGAGCGCGTGGGAGTCGCTCATCCTGCCCTCTCGCGTGCGGGACTACGCCCCCGCGATGCTCGACGAGCTCACCGCGTCGGGAGAGGTCGTCTGGACCGGCCACGGGTCGCTCCCGGGCCGAGACGGGTGGATCGCCTTCCACTCGGCTGACGCAGCGCCGCTCACCCTCACGCGCGACGACGTCGAGATCGCCGCGGACTCCCTCGACGCTCGCGTCATCGAGGTGCTTGCGGCCGGTGGGGCGTACTTCGCCGCCCAGCTGAAGTCGCTCGCCGGCGCGGAGAACGAGCAGTCCGTCGTCGACGCCCTGTGGCGCCTCACCTGGGCGGGACGCGTGACCAACGACACCTTCGCGCCCGTCCGAACGCTCGTGGGCGGGGGTTCCCAGGCGCATCGGGTCGCCCGCAAGACGCCGCGTTCCCGCATGTATCGCGGGGCAACGCTGCCGCGGGTGTCCGCGTCTGCTCCGCCTCGTCCGCCCGCCATCGGGGGCCGCTGGTCTCTCGTTCCCGACGCCGAACCGGATGCGGCGCTGCGCGCCACCGCCGCGGCGAGCCTGCTGCTGGACCGCTACGGCGTCGTGACGCGTGGCTCCGTGCAGTCCGAGGGCGTTCCCGGCGGATTCGCCCAGGTCTATCGCGTGCTCGCTGGATTCGAGGAGGCCGGCCACTGCCGGCGGGGCTATGTCATCGAGAAGCTCGGGGCCGCGCAGTTCGCGGCGTCGGCGACGGTCGACCGCATCCGCGAGTTCGCCGGTCTCGCCGATCCGCCGCCGCGCACGGCCGTGACGCTTGCGGCCACCGACCCTGCGAACCCGTACGGGGCCGCACTGCCGTGGCCGGCACTGGCCGAGATCTCGCACCGGCCCGGCCGCAAGGCCGGCGGGCTCGTGGTGCTCGTCGACGGCGACCTCGCGCTCTACCTCGAGCGCGGCGGCAAGACGGCACTGGCCTTCACCGATGACGAGGAGGTGCTCCGGGCGGCTGCTGCCGACCTCACCGCCACCGCGCGCCGACGACGGCTGGACACCCTCACGATCGAGCAGGTCAACGGCGCGTTCGTCTACGGCACGCCCCTCGGCCGGGCCCTGCGCGAAGCCGGCTTCGTCGAGTCGCCGCGCGGACTGACGCTGCGGCGCACGACCGCCGGCGACGCCCAGCGGGAAACCGCCCGTGCCTGAGGGCGACACCGTCTTCCGCGCCGCGCGGCGCCTGGCCGACGTGCTCGACGGACGCGAGCTCGCCCGCTTCGATCTGCGGGTGCCGCAGGTCGCGACCGTCGACCTGACCGGTGCGACCGTGCAGGAGGTCGTACCCCGCGGCAAGCACCTGCTGCACCGCATCGACGGGTGGACCCTGCACACCCACCTGAAGATGGAGGGCGAATGGCACGTCTACGAGCGCGGCGGGCGGTGGCGCAAGCCCGGCTACAAGGCGCGCGCCGTGCTCGGCACATCCACCCATGACACCGTCGGCTTCGACCTCGCCGATATCTCGGTGGTGCGCACGGAGGATGAGGGCGCGCTCGTCGGTCACCTGGGTCCCGATCCCCTGAGCGCGTCGTGGGATCCGGATGAGGCCGCCCGTCGGCTCTCGGCCGACCCGCGAGCGGTGCACGTCGCGCTGCTCGATCAGCGCAACGTCGCCGGTTTCGGAAACGAGTACGCCAACGAGATCCTCTTCGTGCGCGGCGTTCTGCCCACCACCCCCGCCCCAGAGGTCGACGTGCCGGCACTCCTCGACCTCGGCACGCGCATGATCCGCGCCAATCGCGACCGATCCGGCCGCACGTTCACCGGCGACTCGCGCCCCGGTCGATCCACGTGGGTCTACCGTCGCGAGGGTCGGCCGTGCCGTCGATGCGGCACGCTGATCCGCGGAGGAGAGATGGGCGCCGACCCGACCTCCGAACGCATCACCTTCTGGTGCCCGCGCTGCCAGAGCTGATCCCGCATCCACGTCGGTGCCCGATTCCCGTCAGTGCCCGATGTATCTTCCCGGCCGGTGGTTGAGGGCCAGCACGAGGTTCAGCACCACCGCTCCCGCCGCGCTCAAGACCACGCTCCAGACGGGCACCACCAGCAGGGCCGCCCCGATGATCAGCACGTCGAAGATCATCATCGTCCACCCGGCGCGGAAGCCCCAGCGATCCTGCACGATCAGGGCGACGATGTTCACACCGCCGAGACTCGCGCGATGGCGGAAGAGGATGAGCAGGCCCACGCCGGCCAGGAGGTTCCCGCCGAGCGTGCCGTAGATCGGGTCGAGGTCGTCGATTACGAGCATCCCCTGATGCACGACCGACCATCCCGAAACGAGGCCGATGGCGACCGCGGTTCGCGCGGTGAAACTCCACCCTCGCTGCCACACCGCGAGCACCGCGAACGGGAGGTTGATGACGGCGAACAACAGCCAGAACGGCCACGCCGTCGCGTAGCCGAGCAGGAGGGAGAGACCGGCGGTACCGCCGGTGACCGAACCGGCCGTCTGCAGCAGGTAGAGGCCCAGCGACGCGACGAAGGTGCCGGTGAGGATGCCGAGAACGTCCTCGACCGCGGAGTGGGCCATGCTCTGGTCGTCGAAGACGAGCGACGGACCCGTCGCATCGGGTGCGTCGGACAGGCCGGGATCGTCGAGCGCATCGGGCACGTCGGGCAGGTCGGGATCGCCGACCGGTTCGCTCGTCATCTCGCCATTCTCGCCGACGCCGACATGCCCATCCATTCTCCGTGCCGCAACGAACAACAGATGTCAACCCTGCGCATCCGAATCGGTGGATTCGAGGGAATGAATAGACAATCAAGGAAGTTGTACCTGTATCCGATGCCGAACGGCATCAGAGGAGGGGACTGTGGGTAAGAACTACGTCGACATCGAGAACGACCACGGCGAGACGCTGCGCTACCGCAAGCACGCCAACGGTCGGGGCCTGATCGCGCACGGGGCCAAAGTGCACCCCACCGCGATCGTCGAGTCGGGTGCGTACGTCGAACCGGGAGTCCGAATCGCCGCGAACGTCCACGTGGGCCGCGGTGCGTGGGTCGAGTCCGATGCGGTCATTGGGCCCGACGCCGACATCGCCCCCCAAGCGCACATCGGACCCGGCGCCGCGATCGGCGCGGGCGCGAAGATCGGAATCCGCGCGCACATCGGAAACGGTGCACGCGTCGCGGTCGGCTCGCTCATCGGCGACGACGAGAGCATCGGCGACGGCGAGACCGTCGCGACCGACCGCCGCGGACTGCACCTGGCCGCCTGACCGGACCCCGGCCCTTGCCCGTGGCTTCCCACGGTCGAGGGTCAGAGGATGATCCGACGCTCCCGCCGCTCGCGACGGGAGCGTCTCGCATGCGCGGTGGCCGCCCTTCGCGCCCCTGGCTCCTCCGAGCCCCTGGCGCTTCCGAGCTCTCGCTACCCGTTGCCTGGCACCAACTCAGGCTGGATGAAGCCATATCGGCCGATTCGGGTACGAAATGACCACTTCCGCACCGGCCGGCCTGAATTGGTGCACCGTCGGCCGGTCCACCCGCCCGCTGTGCGCCGCTTTCCGCTGCGTCGCCACGCTGCGTCGCAGGGCCACCCGCCCGCTCGGCCCCGCTGGGCTGAGTCGCCACGCACGCCACGGCACGGCACGGCACGGCACGGCACGGCACGGCCACGGCACGGCACGGCACGGCCGCAGACTGCATCGGGCCGCTCACCCGAGCCCCGCCGCCCCTCGTCCCGTCCAGCCGTCCACCCGGCGGTCGGCCGCGTCCGTCCCTGCCCGTGCAGCAACTCAGGCTGCGAGGGTGAGTCCAGGCTGATTCGGGCCCGGGAAGGGTTTCGGCGGGCCCGCGGGCCTGAATTGATGCACGTCGGCGGCAAGAGGCGCGTGACCGATCCGCCGTCGCGCGACCCGGGGTCCGCGCCCCGACCCCTTGAGGTCCCGCAGCATAGGGTCGGAGGATGATCCGACGCTCCCGCCGCCTTGCGACGGGAGCGCTCGCGTGTGCACTGGCCGCCACCCTCGCGGGGTGCCTCGCGCCGGCGGCGCCCGAGAGCATCCCGTCCACCTCACCGGAAGAAACGGCGCCGAAGGAGGCCGTTGCGATCGAGATCACGCATATCGTCGACGGCGACACCGTCCGCGCGCGACCGGCGGGGGGCACATCCCCACCCTGGACGGTCGCCGAGGGCTCGGCCGACGACGAGGTGCCGGTGCGCCTCATCGGCGTAGACACCCCGGAGGTGTACCCCGACCTCGAGTGCGGCGGGAACGATGCGACGGATGCGCTGCGCGCCCTGGCGTCCGAGGGCGACACGCTGTGGGCGACGCGTGACGACGAGGAGCGCGACACCTACGACCGGGTGCTGCTGTATCTCTGGACCGGCGAGGGCACGTTCGTGAACCTCGACCTCGTGGCGACCGGAGCCGGCGAGGCTCTGCGCATCCACCCGAACGACCGCTACTGGCCGCTCCTTCAGGAGGCCGAGTCCGCCGCGATCGAGGCCGGCGCGGGCATCTGGTCCCGCTGCCGCTGACGCGATCGCGTTCGGTCGCCGCCGAATGTCGTCATCCCCCGAGATGGCGACATCGCGTGACAACCGAACGTCTCGGCGGGAGGCGGGAGGCGGGACGCGGGACGCGGGACGCGGGACACGGCGCGTCAGGCGCAGGCGAACGCGGCGCGGGAGGCGCGGCGCGGGAGGCGGGACGCGGGACGCGGGACGCGGGACACGGCGCGTCAGGCGCAGGCGAACACGGCGCGGGAGGCGCGGCGCGGGAGGCGAGGGAGGCGGGACGCGCGGCGCGGGAGGCGCGGCGCGGGCGACGGGTCAGGCGAAGAGGAAGAGGGCGAATCCGAGGAGCGGGAGGGTGCCCTGCACGAGTGCCGCGCGGAGGTACGAGCGGCCGGTGCTGAGCAGGATGAGGGCCGCCGCGGTCATCGATCCGAGGCTGAACAGCACGAGCGTGCGGCCCGCCACGTCGGCGGCCGTGCCATCGGCTCCGGTCCAGAAGAGCACCACGCCGAGGACCGCACCGACGGCGAGGAACAGGTTGTAGAAGCCCTGGTTGTAGGCCATGCCCTTCATCGCGTCGGCGCTGGCCTGATCCCGCACCCCGAAGCGCTTCCAGATGCGCGGCCGCGTCCACTGCACCGACTCCATGACGAAGATGTACACGTGCAGCAGCGCGGCGAGAACCCCGAACACCGTGGCGAGGATCGCGATCATGATCGAACCCTAGCGTTGCGCGAGCGCTAGCGTGGCTCCATGCCCAGACGCGCGAGACCCTCGGGACCGAACACCCGTTCCGCGCGGTCGCCCAAGCAGCGGACCGCGCGCAGCTCCGCACCGGCGCGGCGCGACGAAGGGTCACCCGCGCCCACGCCCGGCCCGTTCGTGCTGGGCGCCATCCCCGGGGCGACGCCCGGCAAGTGGATCGACGCCTGGCAGGAGCGCATGCCGCGGAACCCGCTCGAGCTTCGCGCCCTCGACGTCGCCGAACAGCGCGACGCGCTGATCTCGGGCGGGGTGGATGCGGCGCTCGTGCGCCTGCCGATCGACCGGTCCGACCTCCACGTGATCCCCCTCTACGACGAGGTGCCCGTCGTCGCGACATCGGCGGACTCGCACCTCACTGCTGCCGACGTGCTCTCCCCGGACGACCTCGTCGACGAAGTGCTGATCATCCCGGGCGATGACGCGCTGGGCATCCGGCAGGAGATGTTCCCGGGCGTCGCGGCGCCCGCCTTCGATCCGCCCACGACCACCGAGGACGCCATCGCCACGGTGGCGACCGGGGTCGGTATCGTCATCGTTCCCATGTCGCTCGCGCGCCTGCATCACCGCAAAGACGTCGCGCACCGCCGGCTCGAGGGCGCACCGGAATCGACCGTCGCCCTCGCATGGGTGGCGGACCGCACGACCCCGCTGGTCGACGCGTTCGTGGGAATCGTGCGCGGCCGCACGGCGAACTCGTCCCGCAGCTGAGCAGCGGCCGGGCCTGAACCGCGTCCCGGTCCGAGCAGCGTCCCCGCTCCCAGCAGCGTCCCGCGTCCCAGCAGCGCCCCGACTCTGAGCATCGCTTCGCGGCTGAGAACCGCGGCCGGCCACTGAGTACCGTCCCCGGTCTGAGCACCGTCCCCGGTCTGAGCACCGTCCCCGGTCTGAACAGCGTCCGGTCTGAGCAGCGTCACGAAGCACCTCGCCACGGCAAGCGCAACCCGTGGCACGGCGACACCGAAAAGCGCCCGGGCACGAGAACAGGGGATGCCGCCACACGTGCGAACGGCATCCCCCGGAAATGGCGTGAATCCCCGCGAGCCCCGACAAGCGGGGAACTCTTCGTGCCCCCAGTGGTCGGCGCCCCCCGGTGCCGACCCAACACGACCACTTCGCATATCTAGAGCATCCTGGGCGATCGCTGATACATCGCCGTGAGAATTCTTTCCGCGCGAATCGGCCGACCCATCGCAGTCTCGGTCGCGGTCTCGGTCGCGGGCCGTCGCCGTCTCAGCTCAGAATCCGGTACCGTGCGCTTGGAAGGGCGAGACCATGTCGAGCCGAGCGGATGCGGCTGCGAGCGCTTCAGCCGGCGCGAGGCCGCTAGCGAGCTCGGCGTGCATCGAGCCGAGCAGCTCGCACGCGATGTCGTCAGCCACGACGACGGGCGCGGCGATGACGGATGCCGACCCGGCGTGGAGCCACACCCGCGCCATGCCGATCGCCTCCTCGCCCCATCGCACGGACGATCGACCAACCTCACACGCCGACAGCACGACCGTCGCGGGCACACGGGAGACCTGATCGATGTCGTAGCCGAAGAGGGCGCCGTCGGCGAGTTCGAGACCGGAGAACATCGGGTTGTCCACCGCGTGACGGCCGTGCGCGGCGACGTGGAGTACGTCGACCTCGCCGGCCAGGTCGGTGATCGCCTGAACGGTGGCGGCGCCGCCGTCGATGACGGGGGCACCGGACCAGGCTGAGGCGCCCACTCGGGCTTCCTCTCCGCCGCGCGCGACGCGTGGCCCGACTGCGAACCCCGCGCTCAGCGGTGCCGCCGGAGCGACGGCGGGCTCCACGGTCGGCGCGACGGCGGGCTCCACGGCCTCACGCCGATGCAGCCACTGCGAGGCCGACGCGGCCAGGGTGAACACACGCCCGCGCATGCCGGGCAGCATCGCCCACGGGATGGCGTTCAGGAGTCCCGGCGCGGTGACCACGAGGCGGCGGGCGGAGGTCTGCCGGAGCGGCCCGTCGAGGAGGGCGGCCGACAGGGCGGCCAGTCGCGCGTCGAGAGACCGGCGCACGACCGCCGCCATCGGCCCCGTGCGCACCGCCGCAGCGACATCGAGATCGGCGCGCAGCCCCTTCTGCAGGTCGCGCACCTCGTCGCCGTCGCCGAGGGACACGATCTCGGCGTGGGAGCCATCGCACACGACGGCGACGATCTCGCGCCCCGTGTAGACGTAGGCGAGCAGCGCGGTGTCGGCGGTGAGGCCGTCGCAGAGCGTCGCGAGGTCGACCCGCGCGTCGATGCGAGACGCGCCGACAGATGTCCACTGCCGCTCGCGGGCGAGGTCACGCAACTGTGCCGCGCGAGGGCTGGAGAGCCAGTCGCGGGCGGGATTCTCCGCACGGAGCATGCGAAGCTCGGCGAGCGCGTCGGCCAGCTGCGGGTCCGGAGGCGGCCGCAGCGGAACGACCTGCTGGCTCAGATGCCGTGCGCGCTCGGACCATTCGAAGACCACCTCGGGCGCGCGCGAGCTCACCGCCGAACGCAGCCCGGCGAAGACGAGGCTCGCCCCGTGCATGGCGACCGAGGTCTGCAGATCGATGCTGCCGAACGAGCTCTGCCACGCTCCGAGGCGATCCAGCCCCGCCGCCGCGTGTCGGCGGGCTTCGGTCGGGCGTCCGCGTGCGGCCGCGCGGGTGGCCTTGAGTTCGTCGGAGAGCAGCCGCAGGTCCATCGGAGCGGATGCCGGCACCCGCGGCGCCGGGGCGGACGGGTCGCCCGCACGCACGGCGGCACGTGCGACGGCGATGCGAAGTGCGACCGCCTCGCTGCGGAAGCCGTGAACGACGAGCGACGCCGCGACATCTTCCGCCGCTGCCGGGGCGGGAGGCCGGTGCTGATTCCCGGAGCCCGGCCGTCTCTCCGCGAGGCGCGCCCGCAGGCGCACCGCTTCGGCGCGGGCGGCCCACGCGTCGTTACCCAGTGCCCGGAACCGTCGCGCGGCGTCTGCGGCGACCCGCGCTGAGGCCGCACCGTCGTGTGCGAGCAGCGATCTCGCGAGGTGGAACTCCGCCTCGGCTCGCGACTGCGGCATGCGGCGCGCGCCGAAGATCGCCGCGGCGTGCCGGAACAGCTCCTCTGCCTCGGTCGTGAGCCCCGCGTCCCGGAACACCTCGGCGCGGTCCATGTCGCCGATCGCTTCGGCGACGGGTGAGGTCGCAGCATCCGATCGCGCGTCTGTCATCTCTCGCAGCGCGCGGACCAGGTCGCCGCGCAGCAGCGCGGTGTATCCGAGATTGTGACGCGCCTGCGCCGCGTCGGTGGCGAGCCCGTGCTCGGCGAACACCGACACCGCCGCCGACAGGTCATCCGCCGCCTCGGCCAGACGCCGCTGCTGCATGCGCACCAGACTGCGGTTCATGCGGATGCGGGACGCGGCGACGGGATCGTCGCTCAGCCGGTCGATGGCATCGCCGAGCCAGCGTTCGCCATCGTCGAGTCGTCCGTTGTAGGTGGCGAGACCGCCGAGCTGGCCGAGCAGGATGGACTCCGTGTGCGGGCTGAGTCCCGGCTGGGCGAGAGCGTTCTGCAGCACCTCTTCTGCCGCGACGGGGCGGCCGGTGCGCTGCAGGGCGATGGCGCGGGTTCCGGCGATGCGCGCGAGCAGGTCGCGGTCGCCGGTCAGGCGCTCGGCCCGGTCGAGCGTGCGCTGCGCCGCCGCGAAGCGGCCGTCGATGCACTGCGCGACGGCGCGCTGATGCAGCTGCGTCGCGTCCGTGCCCACGCCGACATCATGCCGTAGTCGCGGCGGACGCGGTCACCGCGCCGGCAGAGAGCGGGGTGACCGGGCGGCTCAGGCGGGCGCGCGGCGGTGCCCGTCCCACTCCCGCAGGGCGCGGGATCCGGCCTTCTCGAGCGCGCTCACGCGCGCGGCGACCGACGTGTCGGCGGTGCCGTCGATGAGTCCGTCGGCGATGCGCTCGGCGAGCAGCCCCGCGATGAACGGCGCGGCGAACGACGTGCCGCTCCACATGACGAAGCCGCCGGTGTAGTCATCGGGATCGATCGTCTCCCGTCGCAGCCCGAAGCGGTCGTTCCGGGTGCCGGCCTGGGTTCCGCCGTTCAACGGCGGGGCGGAGCTCACGACCGCGGCGCCCGGTGCGTAGACCCGCACCCAGCGCCCGATGTTGCTGAACAGCGCCACGGTCTTGCCGTTCGGATTGAGGGCGCCGACCGACAGGTGCGGTGCCGCATCGGACGGATCATCGACGACGAACTCGGCGTCGGGCCACCGCCAGAGCGCCGCCGGGAAGGCCGGGCGAGAGGTCGCGTCGTTGCCGGCGGAGCACACCACGGCGCAGCCGTGCCGCCGCGCGGCGACGAGGTAGCGCACGAGGGTCTGGTCGAACTGACCGTCTTCCGGAGTCTCGTGGTAGTAGCTCAGCGACAGGTTGAGCACATCGATGGGGCGGCCGCCCGGAAGACCCCGGGCATCGCGGATGACGAGCTCCGCCACCGCGCGCACCGCCTCGAGGAACTCGCCCTCCAGCAACGTGCCCTGACTGTCGGCAACGCGGATCGAGATGAGGTCGGCGTCGGGACAGATCTGCCGCACGACCCCGGCGACGAACGTGCCGTGACCGGCCGCCGCGTCGAGGAAGCCGTCGTAGGGTCCGGAGACGTCGCCGATCGCCTCGGGATCGTCGGCGGGATTCGTGATCCCGATCGGCACACCGTTGACGTGGGGGTCGCGATCGACGATCGACGGCGGCAGCCACGCGTGCTTTCCGCAGCCGGTGTCCATGTAGGCCACCACCGGGCGACGCCCGCGGACGGTCTCGTCGTCGCGCCGGGGCGGATCGCCGATGTAGCTGACGACCTCACGCCCACCCGACCCGGGGTAGGCGTAGGCCCCCGGACCGGGAGCGTTGGTCGACCCATAGGGGTTGGTGGAACCGTAGGGGTTGGTCGAGCCATACGGGTTCGTCGAACCGTAGGGGTTCGTGGAGCCGTAGGGGTTCGTCGAACCGTAGGGGTTCGTGGAGCCGTAGGGGTTCGTCGAACCGGACGGGTCGACGCTGATGACGTGGTCGAGAGCGACGCCGCTGAGGTCCTTGCCGTAGATCGCCCGCGCACGCTGGAGCAGACGCCACGCATCCACCGGCGGCACCGGCTGATCGTCGCGGCCGGGCTTCGGGTCGGGGAAGATGACGCCGAGGAGCACGAGGGGGAGCCCCAGCTCCTCCTCGGCGACCCTCGCACGCTCCTCCGCCTCGGCGTCGGTCTGGCGATCACCCCGGATGCTCTCCACGCGCACGCCCCACCCGAAGTAGGCGCCGGCCGATCGGAGGATCTCGAGGATCTCGAGCAGCCGCGCGCCCTCCGTCAGCAGCACATGATCGGCGGCATAGGTGGTCGGATAGGGATCGACGCCCTCGACCTGCTCGACGCCCGGGTCGAGGGGCACGCCGCGCGGCCTGCCGGCCTGGATCCGATCGCGCCACCCGGGCTCATCGACGGTGTCGGCCATGCGTCCCCCTGCTCTCTCTCGCCGCGCACGGCGATCTCACTCGGCGGATGCGGGCGCATCCACCGCTCTCAGGCCTCGAACTGAGGCGTCTCGAACTCCTTCATGGCTCCGTCCGTGCCGCGCACGGCCATCCGCAGACGCGTCATGCCGGGCGGGATCTCCTCGAACGCGAACCGGCCGTGCTCGGCCGGGTCGGCCGCCCAATCCGCGTCGCCCTGCACGAGCCGGATCGCGAGCGTCTCGGCGTCGACCCAGCCGTCGATGCGCCGATTGCCCGCGGCGGTCACGCTCACGTGCAGCAGCACGGTCGTGTCGCCGCGGCTGAATTGCAGGGTCGCGGTCTCTGCGGGCGTCGTGCGCACCGCTCCGGTGACGGCCCCCTCCACGAGGGTCAGCAGCGCGTACTCCCGCGACAGGTCGGCGACCGCCACGGCGGCGACCATCCGATCGATCATGTCGGCCGGCATCGGGTCGATGTCATCCCATGTCGCGCGCAGCCGCGCGAACAGCGCCGCGTCTGCGGCGAAGTCTTCAGTGTCCATGTGCGTCTTCCTCTTCCCCGGCGCCCTCGAAGAGGGTGCGGAGCTTGCCGAGGCAGCGCCGGCGAGTCGGTCCGATCGATCCGACCGGCATCGCCATGTCGGCGGCGATGCGGGCGTAGTCGGGGCGGTCGTCGAATGCGACGATGCGCAGCAGCCGCTGGCAGCGTTCATTGAGCTGTGCCACGGCCTGCCACAGGCGACGCGACTCGTCGTCGGTCGCCGCGGTCTGTTCCGCGGATTCGTGGACCGGAAGGTGCGGCTCGAGGTTCTCGGCCTCGGTCGCCTCGGCGCGACGCTGCTGCTTGCCCACCCGCCACGCCTCACGGCGCGCCGTCGTGGTCAGCCAACCCGACACGGCACTCGGATCGGCGATCGCGGAATGCCGCTGCACGAGGGTGAGCCACGTAGTCTGCACGACGTCCTGCGCGAGCGCGGCGTCGAGCCCGTACGCGCGCACCACGTGCCACAGCACCGGCGTCATCAGCGCCACCAGTTCATCCATCGCCCGACGGTCGCCGTCCCGCCAACGCCGAAAGAAAGCGGCCGCTCTCTCCCACCGTGGCTGATCGACGGACTCGACGGAGGCCCCAGACCCCGCATGCGTCATGAAGCCCATTGTGTCCACAACACCGGAGAGGGCGAAAGTCGCTCGGTGATACATGGGAGAATCGACAGATGTCGAACGCGCGAATTCTCTATGTCTGCGCGCGCCCGCAGCGCGAGGCCGCCGAGGCGGAATCGCGGTCGTTCGGCCGCGCCATGGGGCTCGAGTCGGGAGCCCTCGACGAGCTCGACCTCGTGCGCACCTCGCTGGATGCGGCGATGCTCGGAGACTACGCCGGACTCGTCGTCGGCGGCAGCCCGTTCAACGTCACCGACCCTGAAGACACGAAGACCGACGTGCAGCGGCGCGTGGAGGCCGACCTCGAGCGCATCGTCGGCGCCTCGGCCGACGGCGGACCGGTGGGGCTGTTCACCTGCTACAGCATCGGCGTGGTCACCCGCATGCTCGGGGGAACCGTGAGCCGCGCCTTCCCCGAAGACACCGGACCGACCCCCGTGCAGGTGACCGATGCCGGCGCGGCCGACCCGCTCTTCGACGGCCTGCCCGAGACCTTCACCGCACTCACCGCCCACAAGGAGGGCACCGAGACCCTGCCGCCGGGCGCCGTGCATCTGGCCGCCGGCGCCGCGTGCCCCGTGCAGGCGTACCGCGTCGGGGAGCGGGTCTACACCACGCAGTTCCATCCCGAGCCCACGCCGGCGGACTTCATCGAGCGGATGACCGTCTACCGCAACGACGGCTACTTCGACGCCGACGACTTCGATGTCATCGCGGATCGCGTGCGCCCGGCCGAGCTCGACGCGCCGTTGACGCTGCTGCGGACCTTCGCCACGCGCATCGCCCTCTGAGCCGCGCGGCGGCCGACGCCGCGGTCTGTCAGGAAGTCCGTGGCTGGCCTTGCGTCACGATGATCACGGTCAGTCGTGCTCGGGACGCAGGAGCCGCAGTCCCGCGATGATGGCGGGTACCACCAGCACCACGGCGGCGACGAGAAGGGCGGCCGTCGCGATCGCCTCGCTCGACGGTTCGCCGGTGAAGCGGGCCACGGCCAGCCACGTCAACCCCCACGCGATGGCGACACCGGGCGCGATGCGCCACCGGCTGGCCCACGCGATCCCGAGACCGATGACACCGACCACCAGCAGCACCACGATGCCCCACACATCGGGCGCGTCCACGCGCACGCCGCTCGCGGTGAAATAAGCGGTGAGGTTGGCGACCGTGGCGAGCGTCACCCACCCCAGGTGCAGGCCCGTCACGCCGTCGATGAGGGCCGCATCCAGCACCCCGCCGCGCGGAAGCCGGGTCGCGACCGACCGCCGAAAGGTGAAGCCGAGCGCGACCAGCAGCACGGCGATCATCACGACGGTGAGCAGCAACGTCGTGAACTGAGCGGTCACCAGCCACAGGCCGTTGAGCACTTCGGTCACCGCGATCCACCAGCCCATCGACCGCTGGCGCATGCTCGCCCGCTGCGACGGCAGCGCCTGCCAGATCGCGTAGGCGATGAGTCCGAGGTAGATGACGCTCCAGATCTGGAACGCCGGGCGGGCGGGCGCCAGATATGACGCGTCGGCGTCGAGGGCGCCGCCCTGCAGGTCCTGCACGGGCGTTCCGCCGAAGAGCCCCGTGCCCACCATTGCGGCGATCAGCATGAACACCGTCGCCGCGATCACCCCGATCTGCCGCACGAGGTCGGCGGCAGACGCGGTGGTCTCGGATGCGGGCTGCGGCGAGGTCATGCCCCTACGGTAGGAACCCGTCCGGAATCCGCTCAGAGGCTTGCGCCGCCCGCGCAGCTGTGTCAGGCGCGATCATCCCCCGGCCGGTGCGGGCCGATGATGACGGCCGCGTCGGCGGGGACGGTGATGCCGCCGGACTCCTCGGTGACGGCGGGCGACGTGCTCAGCAGCACGACCTCGCCTTCCTCCATTCGCGTCGTCCACGGGTTCCCGGCGAGGTTCACGAGGATGCGCAGCGCACCACGGCGCAGCTCCCAGGCGCGGCTGCCGGGGCCCTCGTCGACCACGAGGTCGGCGCCGAGCGCGGCGAGATCGGGATCGGTGAGCTCCGGTCGCTCGCGGCGCAGGCGCGCGAGGCGGCGGTAGAGCGCGAGCAGGCGCGCGTGCTCGCCGTCGCCGGCCTCCTCCCACGCGAGGTGAGAGCGGTGGTAGGTCTCGGGATCCTGCGGATCGGGCACCGTCGCCGGGTCCCACCCCATGCGGGCGAACTCCTCGATACGGCCTTTCGCGGTGGCCTCCCCGAGCTCGGGCTCCGGATGCGACGTGAAGAACTGCCACGGAGTCGACGCGCCCCACTCCTCGCCCATGAAGAGCATGGGGGTGCCCGGAGCGGTGAGGGTCAGTACCGCGGCCACGGCCAGGCGGTCCGGCGTCAGCGACTGGCTGAGCCGGTCGCCGGCGGCGCGGTTGCCGATCTGGTCGTGGTCCTGCGCGAAGGTCACCAGGCGCCACGCCGGCATCTCCGCGGGAACGGGCCGGCCGTGCTCGCGTCCCCGGAACGACGAGTACGTGCCGTCATGGAAGAACCCGCGCGTCCACACCTTGGTCAGCGCGTCGACAGCCGCGAAGTCCTCGTAGTATCCGACCGTCTCGCCGGTGAGTGCCACGTGCGCCGCGTGGTGCCAGTCGTCGCTCCACTGCGCGTGGAGGCCATAGCCGCCGGCTTCTCGCGGCAGGATCAGCGTCGGGTCGTTCATGTCCGATTCCGCGATCAGCGTCAGCGGCACGCCGCGATGGGCCGAGAGGGCGTCGGCGGCCTCGGCGAGCTCGCGCAGGATGTGCACCGGCTGCGCGTCCTTCAGCGCGTGGACCGCATCCAGCCGCAGTCCGTCGACGCCGTAGTCGCGCATCCACATCAGGGTGTTCTCGACGATGTAGGCGCGCACGGCGGGCTCGTCGAGGTCGACGCTGGAGCCCCACGTGTTGCGCTCGGCGTCGCGCAGATACGGACCGAACTCGGGCAGGTAGTTGCCGCTCGGGCCGAGGTGGTTGTAGACGACGTCCTGGATGACCGCGAGCCCGGCGGCGTGGGCGGCCTGAACGAAGCGCACATACGCCGCCGGCCCGCCGTAGGCCTCGTGCACCGTGTACCAGAGCACGCCGTCGTAGCCCCAGTTCCACACGCCATTGAAGCCGTTGACCGGCAGCAGTTCGATATGCGAGACCCCGAGGTCGACCAGGTGCGAAAGGCGACCGGCCGCGGCATCGAGGGTGCCCTCGGGGGTGAAGGTGCCGACGTGCATCTCGTAGACCAGGCCTCCGGCAAGCTGTCGCCCGGTCCACATCGCGTCGGTGAGGTGCGGTGCCGCGGCGGTCAGCGCCTCGTGATCGACGTGCGCAGAGAGTCCGTGCACACCGTCGGGCTGACGCCTCGAACGCGGGTCCGGGCGAACATGATCCCCGTCGCCGAGCACGAACCCGTACCGTTCGCCGTCGGCGAGGTCGACGTCGCACGTCCACCAGCCATCGGCGGCGGCGGTCATCTCGACGTCGCCGCTTCCCGGTCGGCGCAGCCGCATCCGCTCGACCCGCGGTCCCCACACCTCGACGCTCATGATCTCATTCCCCCTCGAGTGCACGGCTTCTCGCCGAAAGCACGAGATATCTGCGCAGACAAGGCGTGCACTCGGCGAGTTCTCGTGCACTCGATGTCAGCCACCGGACACCTCGCGAGCCAGGAGAGCGACCGGGTACGTCGACAGCAGGTCGGCGAGCGCGCTCGCGCCGCCCGCGATGCGCCGGCCCGTGATCGCGTCGACGAAGGCGCCGTCGGGCAGCATCAGGGCGGTGTCGCCCCAGCCGCCGCGGGCGGCGAGGCCTACCGGCAGCCGCGTCGCGACGGCGATCGCACCACCGCGATCGAACGCGATCGCGTGGTCGGCGGCCTCACCCACCACCGTCATCGGCGTGTAGCGCGTGTACAGCTCCGGATGCTCCCGGCGCAGGCGCAGCGCCCGGGAGGTGACCAGCAGCTTCGCCGCACCCCCGGCATCGACCGCGGGCAGCTCGCCGCGCGAGAACCCGGCGTCGAGCTCGGCCAGCATCCGGGCTCGCCGCGCGAAGTCCACCGGACGCCGGTTGTCGGGATCGACCAGCGAGGTCTCCCACAGCTCCGACCCCTGGTAGACGTCGGGCACACCCGGACCGGCGAGCTGCAGCAGCTTCGCCGACAAGGAGTTCGACCACCCGGCCTCGGCGATCTCGTCGACGAAGGCCTCGACGAGACCGCCGGCGGATCCGAACGCGGCGTCGACGAGGTCGTGCATGCGCTGCTCGAAGATCTCGTCGGGGCGCCACCAGCCGGTCTGCTCCGCGGCCTCGCGCGCCGCCTTCTCGGCGTAGGCGTGCAGCCGCTCGGGCGTCGCCGGCCAGGATCCGACGATCGCCTGCCACAGCAGGTTGTCGAAGGGGCCGTTCCCGGTCGAGGCGACCTCGCGCAGGCGATCCAGCACCTCGCCCCAGCGCCCCGGCACCTCGGCGAGCACGTCGAGGCGAGCGCGCACATCTTCGCCGCGCTTGGTGTCGTGGGTCGACAGCGTCGTCATCGCGTGCGGCCACGACGCCTGACGGCGCTGCCACGCCGCGTGGAACCCCGGCACCGACAGCGCGAACACGACGGGATCGCCGCCGACCTCGGTGAGAGAGCCCAGCCGCGTGTAGCGGTAGAACGCGGTGTCCTCGACGCCCTTGGCCATGACCGGGCCGGTCGTCTGCTCGAAGCGGCGAGTGACCTCGAGCGTGGCGTCGGAGAGGACCGGGACGAGGGTGCGGATCGCGTCGGCCAGGTCGGGACGACGGCGCTCCGCCTCCCGAGCGGCGTGGTGGAGGTCCTCGATCCCGGCCGGCAGGTAGGACCGGTAGGTCGGGAAGCACGCCAGGAGCTCGGCGAGGGCGTCTTCGGCGTCGGCGACCGGCTCGGGCAGGCCCCGCACGAGGCGGCGGATCTCGGAGACCTGGATCGTGTCGGCGATCATGCGCTTGGTGTCGTGGATCATGTCGCCCCACACCGGAACGGTGCCGCGCAGCACGCCGTCGAGGGCGGTGAGAGGCTGCTCGCCGTTCGGGTCGACGAGCACCCGGTCGATCTCGGCCAGCGCGTCGTAGCCGGTCGTCCCGGCGGTGGCCCACCAGGCCGGGAGCGCCTCGGACGGCTCGGCGCCCGGTTCGTGGGCGCTGCGCTCGAGGATCTTCTCCACGAGCACGTAGGCGCCGCCGGTGGCCTCGGCCAGCCGCGCGAGGTAGCCGCCCGGGTCGGCGAGGCCGTCGGGATGGTCCACGCGCAGGCCGTCGACCAGGCCCTCCCGCACCCACCGCAGCACCTCGGCATGGGTCGCGTCGAAGATCTCCGGCCGCTCGACCCGCACCGCCGCGAGCGTCGTCACGGCGAAGAAGCGGCGGTAGTTGAGGTCCGTGGCCTCGTCCTGCCAGAAGCGCAGCTCCCAGTGCTGCCGCTCGAGCACGGATCGCACCCCGTCGGCCGTGGCGAGGTCGTCGCCCTCGCCCACGGAGCCGGGTGCGAGGGGCAGGATGTGCTCGAAGTACCGTGCGAGCCCGGTCGGCGATTCCGGCGCCGGCGCGGGATCGATGCGGATGTCGCCGATCACCTCATCCAACGGCGCCCCGAGGACGGGTACGCGGATGCGGCCCTCGCCGACCTCCCAGTCGATGTCGAACGCGTCGGCGTGCGCCGATGAGCGTCCGTGGGTGAGCACATCCCACCACCACGGGTTCTCGCGTGGCTGCGAGATGCCCATGTGGTTGGGCACGATGTCGGCGAGCACGCCGAGCCCGGCATCGCGGGCGGCCGCCGAGAAGCGGGCGAGCCCCTCGGGTCCGCCGCGGTCGGCGTCGACCCGTGTGACGTCGGTCACGTCGTAACCGTGGTCACTGCCCCGCGTCGACTGCAGCAACGGCGACACGTAGGCGGTGTCCACCCCGAGGTCGGCGAGGTATCCGGTCACCGCCGCGGCGGCGTCGAGATCGAAACCGGCGCGGATCTGCAGCCGATAGGTCGACACGGGATGCGCGGGCATGGCAGTCCTCTTCCGGTCCGGTGCGATCCGTCAGTCACCCTCGTCGTCGACCGAGGCGGCCGCGGACGGTGACGGTGGGGTGACGACGGGGATCTCGGTGGTGCGCGAATGCACGAGCATGCTGAGCGAGGCCGCGACCGAGTGATCGACCTCCGGGTCGGGAAGGTCGTGCTCGCGCAGCACGATGAGCGCCTTCGGCTGCAGCGGGATGCGCGAACCGGGATCGAGCGGGTCGGTGTTGGCCCACTCCCCCGCCGTGTCGACCATGACATCCCACTCCGGCCCGTAGCGCGGGGCCGGGATCTTGAAGTCGACGGGCTCGTCGCCGGCGTTGAACAGCACGATGAAGTGCCGGTCGGTGATCTCCTCGCCCCACTTGTCGCGCTCGCGGATGCCGCGACCGTTGAGGAAGATCCCGATCGTGCGGCCGAACCCGGACTCCCAGTCCTCCGGCTGCATGAGCGTGCCGTCGGGCCGCAGCCACACCACATCGGGAATGGGCCGACCCTCTTCCATCTTCACCGGGCGTCCGTCGAAGAAGCGTGTGCGCCGGAAGGTGGGATGGTCCTTGCGCAGGCGCGCGAGCGCAGCGGTGAACTCGACCAGCGGCTGGTCGACGGCATCCCAGTCGATCCAGGTGAGCTCGTTGTCCTGGGCGTAGCCGTTGTTGTTGCCGAACTGCGTGCGGCCGAGCTCGTCGCCGTGCGAGAGCATCGGCACGCCCTGGCTCAGCATCATCGTGGCGATGAAGTTGCGCTGCTGCTGGGCGCGCAGCGTGAGGATCTCCGGGTCGTCGGTCGGGCCCTCGACGCCGTGGTTGTAGGACCGGTTGTGCGATTCGCCGTCTCGGTTGTCTTCGCCGTTGGCCTCGTTGTGCTTGTCGTTGTACGACACGAGGTCGCGCAGCGTGAAGCCGTCGTGAGCGGTGACGAAGTTGATCGACGCGACCGGCGCGCGCCCGGACCGCTCATACAGGTCGCTGGAGCCGGTCAGGCGCGAGGCGAACTCGCCCAGGGCCTGCGGCTCGCCGCGCCAGAAGTCGCGCACGGTGTCGCGGTACTTGCCGTTCCACTCGGTCCACTGCGGCGGGAAGTTGCCGACCTGGTAGCCGCCGGGGCCGACGTCCCACGGCTCGGCGATGAGCTTCACCTGCGAGACCACCGGGTCCTGCTGCACCATCTCGAAGAAGGTCGAGAGGCGGTCGACATCGTAGAACTCGCGCGCGAGCGTGGAGGCAAGATCGAAGCGGAAGCCGTCGACGTGCATCTCCAGCACCCAGTAGCGCAGCGAATCCATGATCAGCTGCAGCGAGTGGGGGTTGCCGACGTTCATGCTGTTGCCGGTGCCGGTGTAGTCGGTGTAGTAGCGCTTGTCGTTCTGCTCGAGCCGGTAGTACGCCTCGTTGTCGATGCCGCGCATCGACAGGGTCGGGCCCAGGTGGTTGCCCTCCGCGGTGTGGTTGTAGACCACATCCAGGATGACCTCGATGCCCGCCTCGTGCAGCGAGCGCACCATCGCCTTGAACTCCTGCACCTGCTGGCCGTTGACGCCCGTCGAGGCGTAGCCGTGATGGGGAGCGAAGAAGCCGATGGTGTTGTAACCCCAGTAGTTCGACAGCCCCTTCTCCTGCAGGGTCGAGTCGTTGACGAACTGGTGCACCGGCATGAGCTCGATCGCGGTCACGCTGAGCTTCTGCAGGTGGTCGATGACCGCGGGATGCGCCACCCCGGCGTAGGTTCCCCGCATCTCCTCCGGCACCGACGGGTGCAGCTGCGTCAGCCCCTTCACGTGCGCCTCGTAGATGAACGTCTCGTGCAGCGGCGTCTTCGGCGACCGGTCACCCTGCCAGTCGAAGAAGGGGTTGATGACGACGCCCTTCATCATGTCGGCCGCCGAGTCGTCGTCGTTGCGCGAGTCCGGGTCGCCGAAGGTGTAGCTGAAGACGGACTGTCCCCACTTCACCCGACCGTCGACGGCCTTGGCGTACGGATCGAGCAGGAGCTTGTTGGGGTTGTAGCGCTGCCCGTTGGCCGGATCGTACGGGCCGTGAACACGGTAGCCGTAGCGCTGCCCGGGCTGCACGTTCGGCAGGTACGCGTGCCAGACGAACGCGTCGACGTCGAGCAGCTCGACGCACGTCTCGGTGCCGTCGTCGTCGAACAGGCACAGTTCGACTTTGTCGGCACCTTCGCTGAACAGCGCGAAGTTCGTGCCGTTACCGTCGAATGTCGCACCCAGCGGATATGCGGATCCGGGCCATGTCTGCACGAAAAACCACCTCGAGTTCGGGAGTTCAACCCTAGAGGATGCGTGCGTCGCGAACGGGTCCTCCCGGAGTCGGCCTCTCGTCGCTATGATGCCCCGCGCGGCGGGTCGGCCAGGAGCCCGATCCGTTCGTCGAGGTAGCCGGCCAGCGGCACGAATCCGGCCGCTGCGCTCCACCGCACGTGCGGCTTACCGCCGATCATCGCCAGCGGACCCGACGACCCACCGGCATCCACCGCGGCGAGGTCGAGCACCCGCCAGCCGACGTGCACGGCGATGCCCTCCTCGAAGCCGCCGCGGAAGGCCGCCGCCTGAAGCGCGGCGCGGTCCCGCTGCGACTCGGCGGTGAATCCGCGCCGTGCCTCCTCGCGGGAGCGCACGATCTCGCCGGTGGCCGAGACGTGCTCGTCGGCGACCAGCAGCACCCCCAGGTGCCACGCCTGATCACGGGGCGCGATCCGCGGGGCACGGCGCACCCCGAGCACGCGACGCGGTTCGACGAGCTCGCCGAGCTGTTCGCGCGGCAGTCCCGCGAGCCGGTCGCGGGCGTCGGCGAACAGGGCGCTGGTGCTCACGCCATGTCGTCCAGGGTCGGGGCGATCCGCGCAGCCCGCTCGCCGCGCAGCCGCATCGCGATGAGCGGGAACAGCAGCACCGACAGCATGCCGCCGCCGACGAGGAGCGCGGCGTGCACCGTCGTCAAGAGGCCCTCATCCAGTCCGATGGCGGTGACGGCGACGATGATCGGAAGGCCCGTGGCACCCATGAACGCCATCGCGAGGCGATCCTTGCCGGTCGAGCCGACGGGCGCGGCGAGCATCGACGGCAGACCGCGGATGACGAAGAGCGCGAGGAGCACGACGGGCAGGCCGAGGAAGAGGATCGGGTCGGCCAGCAGCGCCTGGAGGTCGAAGGTGACACCGGTGTAGAGAAAGAAGATCGGCACGAGGAAGCCGAAAGCGACCGCCTCCACCTTGCTCTCGACCGCTTCTCGATCGGCCTCGTCGGCGTCGCGCATGATGAGGCGCCACACGATGCCGGCGGCGAACGCCCCCAGCAGGAAGTCCAGATCCAGCAGCACGCTGACCGAGATGAGACCGCCGAGGATCAGCAGGATCACCCGGATCGCGAACTGTCCCGACGTGTGCAGCGTCGCGCTGACCGCCTGGTGCATCGCGCCGTGCGGGATGCGGAAGGCCAGCCAGATCGCCCCACCCGCCACGAGCATGAACAGCAGCAGCACCAGGGTCGACAGGCCGATGTCGCGGCTGCCGAGGAACAGCGAGATGGCGATCAGCGGTCCGAACTCGCCGAGCGCGCCGACCGCGCCGACCGCCTGACCGAACGGCGACTTCAGCTCCCCCGCATCCCGCAGCACCGGCAGGAGCGTGCCGAGCGCGGTCGACGACAGCGCGATGCCGATCACGACAGCCGCTTCCCAGGGGCTGAGGATGAGTGCGGCGAAGACGCCGGCGCCGAGGCTGAGGATCCACCCGAGGCTTGCCCGGCGACCCAGACGCCCGCGGAAGGCACCGAACTCGATCTCGGTGCCGGCCACGAAGAACAGCATCGCGAGTCCGAAATCGCTCATGAGCTCGATGAACGCGGACTCCCCGACCCAGCCGAGCACGGCCGGCCCGATGAGGATGCCGAGCAGCAACTCGAACACGACCACCGGCACCCGCACCCAGCGACCGAGACCCCGCGCGAACAGCGGCGCCAGCACCGCCAGCAGCGGGATGATCACCAGGGTCTGCGGCTGAAGGTCGTCCACGGCCTCACCCTAGCGAGTCGCCCGCCCTTCGCCGCGTGCCCGCGCGCTTCAGGCGTCGAGCACCGGAGCGTGGCGGAGGATCGGAGGGCGGGCGGGGCGCGGTGCGTCCGACTCTTCCACGGCACCACGGACCTCCCCGGACCCTCGGATCTCCCCGGACCCTCTGATTTCACGGTGCAGGCGTTCCATGCGCGTGTCGAGCTCGGCGGCCGTGTCCGCGGCATCCTTCAGATCATCGAGCAGCTCCGCGGGAACGCGGCGGTCGTACTTGTAGTAGATCTTGTGCTCCAGGCTCGCCCAGAAGTCCATGGCGATGGTGCGGAACTGCACCTCGACGGGAACGTCGATGCGCCCGGTGGAGAGGAAGACCGGCACCTGGAGGATGGCGTGGAGGCTCTTGTATCCGTTCGCCTTGGGTTCGGCGATGTAGTCCTTCACGTGCAGCACGGTGATGTCGTCCTGCGCGGCGAGCAGGTCGAACAGCCGATAGGCGTCAGTCACGAAGCTGCAGGTGATGCGCACGCCGGCGATGTCGGTGATGTGCTCGCGGACCGAGGCGAAGTCCTGCGAGACCTCGCGGCGCCGGATCTTGTCGACCAGGCTGTCGGGCGACTTCACGCGACTCGAGACGTGCTCGATGGGGTTGTAGTCGTGCAGCTGCAGGAATTCGTCGCGCAGAATGGCGATCTTCGTCTCGATCTCCTGCATGCCGAAGCGGTACTCCATGAGGAACTGCTGGAACTCGTCCCTCGCCGTGCGGAGTTCGGACGGACTCAGCAGCACGGGGAGGTCGTCGGAGTCGGCCGCTGCGGATCGGGGCGTCGCCATGCCCTCACCGTAGGGGCGCCGACTACGAGAGTTCTGGGAAGGACCGACGAGCCTTCTCTGCCGCGGCGGTCGCCTTTCGCGCCGCGGCAGTCGCCGCGCGAAGCTCCGCCTCGAGGTCGGCGAGGGTGCGGTCGGCGTCCGTCTCGTCCTGCTCGAGACGCGCGATGTCGCGACGCAGATCATCGAGGCGCTCGCGCACGTGATCGAGCTTCTGCTGAGCGCGATCGCGCCGTTCGGTGAGCTTCGCCTCTTCGCGGTCGGCGTCGGCAGCCGCCCGCTCGGCCTCGCGGGCCGCCTTCTCCGCGGCCTTGCGCGCACGGCGGTCGGCGAGATCGTCGCGGGGAGGCTTCGCAGCCGCACCGGGAATCGAGCCTCCGACGGCATCGGCGAGCTCGACGGAGCCGAACCCGGTCGCCTCCAACGGCCGCACGAGCCGCGCGGTGCTGACCGCCGCGGCGGCGGCGGCATCCATCACGGCGGCATTGAGGGTCTTCTGGACGTCGTCGCGTGCGGCGGCGCTCACGGAAACGCCGGCGTCTTCGGCGAGCGCGACCGCCTGCGCGGTGAGGGCGGCGACGAGCTGCCTGCGCTGCTTGCCGAGGCGGGACAGCTCCGCGGCGTCGAGGTCGTCCTGCGCCTCGCGGAGGGCGGCGGCCAGTTCGAGCGCCTCGCCGAGATCTCCCTCGCGGGAGAGCAGATCGACCGCCCACGCGGCGACGGTGGGCTTGCGCAGCGCCTTGATGCGGCGGCCGGCCTCCCCGCCCGCGGCAGCCGCCCGCGCGTTTCGGGCCGCAGTGAAGGCGTCGGGCGGCAGGGCGTACAGCTCCGCCGCGACCTCGTCGATCTCGTCGTGCGGCACGGCCCCATTGTGCCCGGTTGGCACACGCCCCGGCGGAACGCTCGCCTTCCCCCGGTGAACAACACAGGAGATTCCGGCCACACTGCTGTGTTCCCGGCCGAGAGAGGCGCGGCGGCGGCCGATCTCCTGTGTTGTCGACGCGTCAGTCGGCGAAGATCTTCCCGACGGCCTCGCGATTCTCGGCCTGGAAGGCGTCTTCGGCGCGTCCGTGCGCCCAGTAGGCCGACACCGACATCTCCTGCCGGCCGATCCCCCACTCGCCGTGGAAGATCGCGCCGAGACGCTTGATCGCCGTGCGCTCGCCGTGCGCGAAGACGTCGACGGCCCCGTCGGGTCGGGCCATGGCCTCGACCGCGGCGACGAGGAGCGTGCCGGGGTGCGCCGAACCGCTCGGACCAGCGCGGTGCAGCCAGCGCACGTCGACGCCGGCGGGGGCGGTCAGCGGCAGCTGCGACTGCTCGTCGTCGACCTCGACGATCACCACGCCGCGCGCGTCGGAGCGAAGGGCCTCGACCGCGCGCGAGATCGCGGGGAGGGCCGAGTCGTCACCGACGATCACGTGGGTGACGTCGCCGTCGGCCGGCGCGTATCCGCCGCCCGGAAGCGACAGCGACAGGCGGTCGCCGGGGCGCGCCGCGGACGCCCAGGGCCCGGCGAGACCCTCATCGCCGTGCACCACGAAGTCGATGGCGATGGTTCGCGCCGCCTCGTCGACGTCACGGATCGTGTAGGTGCGGCGAGACGGCACGTCCTCGCGGGGCAGCTCCGCCCGCAGCGCCTCGAGGTCGTAGGGAGGGGTGAGCCCGAGCGAGGGCTTGGCCAGCAGCAGCTTCGCGTAGGTGTCGGTGCACGCCAGCTTGTCCGGATCGGCCTCGGCGATGAACTCGTCGAAGCCCTCGCCGCCGAGATGCACGCGTACGAGGTGAGGCGTGAGCGGTTCGCTCCGCACCACCTCCAGCACGATCTGCTTTCCGCGGCGGCGCGGGACGGACGGGCGGGCGGAATCGGATTCAGCGGGAGTCATCGGCACCACACTATGCCCAGGAACACCGCCGTACGATGGAAAACCCTCTCCCATCGTCGTCGACCAGGAGGCATCCGTGAAAGCGCTCATCGCCAGCGGCAGCGGTGACTACGCCGATCCGTGGCACCCCTTCCCGGAGACCACTCCGGAGCTGTCGGCGATCCTCACGGACGCCGGCTTCGACGTCTCCGTCGACGACGATGTCGATCGGGCGATGACCCACCTCGAGGGTGTGGACCTGCTGGTCGTGAACGCCGGCGACCCGTGGCGCGGCGAGGGCGGGCAGCCCGCGTCAGCGGCATCCGTCGACGGTTTCACGCAGGCGCTCGACCGCGGAATCGGGGTGCTGGCGCTGCACTGCGCGGTTGCGTCGATGCGGGACTATCCGCACTGGGCAGCGGCGGTCGGCGGCATGTGGGTGCCGGAGCTGTCGTGGCACCCGCCGATCGGCGACGTTCGGGTGCGGATGCTGTCGCTCCCCGACGGCGGCGAGGTGCAGGACTTCGACGTGTACGACGAGCGCTACTCCCGCCTGCAGGCGATAGGCGAGCGCCACGTCGTGGCGGAGTTCGACGTGGACGGGGAACGGATGCCGGCGGCGTGGGTGCGCACGCATGCCGCGAGCCGGGTCGCCGTCGACGTGCTCGGCCACGACGCCCGCTCCTACTCCTCCACCGGCCACCGGGACCTCGTCGCGCGGCTGGCCCGCTGGTCCACCGCCTAGCTCTCACCCGAGGGCATAGAAGCGCCAGAGGCCGAACTCGGGGACGATGATCTCGACATCGTCCCAACCAGCCGCGCGTGCATACCCGCGAAGGGTGTCGGGGCGCATCACGGTGCCCGTGCCGGCGCTTCCGGGATGACTCAGTCCATCCGGAAGGCACACGAACAGGCTGAACCCGTAGAGGAGGCGCTCGAGGTCGCCGGCCTCGGGGGAGAAGGTCTCCGCGGCCGCCTCGTCCATGATGACGACCGCACCGCCCGGGGCGACGGCCTCACGAGCGGCGGACAGCACGTCGACCGGGTGCGGCATATCGTGCAGGCATTCGAAGGCGAAGATGACATCGAACGGGCCGTGAGCGGCCAGATCGGCGGCATCGGCCCTCTGAAAGCGAACCCGATCGCCCAGCCCCGCCTCGGCAGCGTTCTCTCGTGCCATCTCGACCGACGCGTCGTCCACGTCGAAGCCGTCGAAGGTCGCCTCCGGGTAGGAACGCGCAAGCGCCAGCGAAGACCAGCCCGCCCCTGATCCGATGTCAGCGACCCGGGCACCGGGGCGCGAGAGCAGCGCGTGCAGCCCATCGACGGAGCGGATCACCTCAGGCAGAGCGTCGAACCAGGGCCGGTTCATATCGGCCTGCGACTGACGCGCATGGTCGCCGAACTCCTCCCAGCTCACCCCGGAGCCCGAGCGGTAGGCCTCGACGAGCCGCGGCATCTGAGCACCGGAGGCGGCGAGCATGCGAGCCAGCGGCTCGAGATACGACAAGCTCCCGCGATTGGTGAGCACTTCCGCGGCCCCCGGCGCGAGCCGCACACGAGGTCCTGCCGGGTCGTCCACCTCGAGGATGCCCGCCGCGCTCTGCTGCTCGAGCCACTCCTGGGCATATCGGCGACTCGTCCCGGTCCCCACGGCGAGCTCCTCGGCATCCATCGGCCCCGCCTTCGCGAGAGCGTCGTACCACCCGGCTTGCGAACCGAGGTGGATCGCCATCAGGTCGACCCACCCCAGGGCCGCCGCCATCACCTTCTCCGCGAACGCATCGACCTCCGATGAGACGCTGCGCTCATCCTTCACCGCTGTGGACATGGTGTCCTCCTGTCATCGAGACCATTGATGCGTCGAATCTAGAAGCGTCGGTACCCACCCCTCATCGGCAGAATCATGCAGTTCCGCGCCCGTCTGCATGATCCCCGGGCACGGCGTCAGCGATGCTCGTGCCACCAAGCGGCCGCGGCCGTGCGCGAGCTCACGCCGAGTTTCAGGTAGATGTTCGCGAGGTGCCGGCCCACGGTCTTCTCGCTGATGAAGAGCTCCCCGGCGATGTCGCGATTGGCCGCTCCCCGCGCGGCGAGTGCGAGGATCTCGGCCTCCCGCACCGTGAGCGGAGCGGGAGGCCCCGACGTCTCCGGTGCGAGCAGGGAGGCGATCGGCCGGGCCCCGATCTCCGCGACGATCGCTTCCGCATCCGCCCTGGCCTGCGCTCCCGCGACATCGCCCGTCGCTGCGTGGACATCGGCGATCCATGTCAGCACGTGCGCCTGTTCCCACCGCAGTCGCAGGCGCCGGAACAGGTGGAGCGCCTCGTGGAGTGACGCCAGGGCCTCCGTCGGGCGCCCCCGGGCGAGAAGAACCATCCCGCGCGCATGCGCCGACCATGCGCGGAATCCCTCCGTGCCGTATTCGCGCGCCGTGCGCTCGAGCTCGTCGGCCAGGTCATCGGCAGTGGATGCGTCTCGACGCGCCAGCGCGATCTGAACACCCGCGCGCAAGAGCCGTGTGCGCGCGAGCCGGTCCCGGCCGGCGAGGGACGCGGACAGCGATGCCCATGCCGGTTCGACGCGGCCCTCGCTGAGCTCCAGCAGCGCCTCCCCGGGGGAGGGGTCGATACCCGCCGCGCGGGACAGCGCGAACGCGCGCCTGGCTCCCTCGCCGTCGCCGCGCAGGCGACGCAGTTCACCGAGTGCGTACCACCCCTCGCCCGCCACCCACGGATCCGTGCGCTCGAGCACCGCACATGCGCGCTCGAGCGCGTCCTCGGCGCCCGCCCAGTCCCCTTCGGCCGACTGGAGCTCGAGCCGGTGCACGCGGCAGACCCCGGCGTACACCGCATCGGCGCCGTAGTCGGCGCTCCACCGTTCCGTCGCGCGCGTCCAGTCCGCCATGCGCCCGAAGTCGGCGAGCTCGTGACAGGTGTGGATGGTGGTGCACAGCATGTCCCCGGCCCACTCCGGCTCGATCTCCCCCGACGTGACCGACAGCATCGCCTCGTCGAGGTGAGCGAACCCGGACTCCGGATCACCGCGACGCAGGTCATGCATCCCGGCCACGACAGCGGCGAGAGCCGAGACGCCTGCGACGTCGTCATCGCCGACGAGATCGATGAGCGCGGCCAGCCTCGCCACGCTGCCGGTCGACCACGGCTCGCCGTCGTCGTACATGCCCAGACTCGCATCGAGGTACGCCAGGTAGGCGTGCTCCATGCGCGGCGGCACGTCCTCCAGCAGCCGAGCCGCGCGCCGCGACCACGCCGTTCCCACTGTCACCTCGCCGCGGGTGATGCGCAGCAGCGCGAGAGTCAGCGCGGTGTGCGCCGCGCCGATGGCATCCTGTGCGGCGCGCTGATTCCGAAACGTCTCGTCGAGAAGATCGATGCAGTCCTCGCACTGACCGAGCCACCACTGGCTCGACGCGAGCGCACGCAGATCCGCCGCGCCGAGGGCGTCATCGGCGCGGGCGGCGGCGAACGCGTCGCGCGCGCGCCGCCACTCGCGACGCGCGAACGCCTGACGGGCGTCGGTGAGAACGGCGCTCGTGTCCGTCATGGCCGAATGGTACCGCCGTCGGCCGGTCCGCGCTCGAACGGCCGAACCGCATCCACATCACGAGCATCAGACCCATCGTCACGAGATAGAAGCCGTGCAGGAACCACACCGGTCCCACGGGCAGACTCAGCACGTAGACCGTATGGACGAGGTTCGCGACGTTGCCCACCGCGAGGGACGCGGCGCTGTAGGAGCGCATATCGCGCGAGCGGATCGCCTTGAACACCATCGGCAGATGGGCACACGCGAACAGCACGGTCGACACCGTGCCCGAGATCATCGCGAGGTCCATGGTCCCGACGGTAGGAGCGCCGGATGCGTCCCGGCATCGGGTGATGCGTGTATCCCGTCGACGGCGCCTACACGATCCACTCCGCGGGGTGACAGCCGCGGGAGGGGTGGCGCCCGAACGCCCGCCCGGTCAGACTTCCGCGACGCGAGCAGCCTGGCGCGCAGCGCCGAGCGCTACGTACTCCCCCGGCGGCGGCACCTCCACCGGCAGACCCAGGATCCCGGGCGCGATCGCCTGCACCGCGGGGGACTGCGCCGCGCCACCGATGAGGAGGGCCCGCTCGAGCGGAACATCCAGGGCGCGCAACGCGTCGAGTCCCGCGCCGAGGCCGGCGAGCATGCCCTCCACCGCCGCCCGGGCGAGGTTCTCCCGCGTCGTCGAGGCGAGGGTCATGCCGGTGAGGGATGCGGTCGCGTCCGGCAGGTTCGGGGTTCGCTCGCCCTCGAAGTACGGCAGCAGCGTCAGTCCGCCGGCGCCGGACTCCGCGGCCAGAGCGAGGTCGCTCAACTCCGCGTGATCGACGCCGAGCAGCCGGGCGATCGCATCCAGAACCCGTGCGGCGTTGAGGGTCACCACGATCGGCAGGAAGCCGCCGTCTGCGTCGGCGAAGCCCGCGACGGTCCCCGAGGAGTCGACGGTGCGCGAGGCGCTGACGGCGAAGACCGTGCCGGAGGTGCCGATCGAGACGACGACATCCCCGGTGGCCGCGCCCACCCCGAGGGCGGCACCGGCGTTGTCACCGGCCCCCGGAGCGACGCGGCGCCCGTCCGCGTCGGTGACCCATTCGGCCGGTCCGAGCACCCGAGGGAGCACGGCGTCGTGGCCGAGGGCCGAGACGAACAGGTCGCGGTCGTAACCGTCGACGGCCGGCGCCCACGCCTCGGGGCTCCAGTACCCGGTGCCGGACGCATCCGAGCGATCGGTCACGAGTTCCTCGAGCACCGGGCCTTGCGCCGATTCGCCGGCGGGCCCGAACCCGCGCAGGCGCCACGTCAGCCAGTCGTGCGGCAGCGCGACCGCGGCGACACGCGCGGCGTTCTCGGGCTCGGCGTCGCGCAGCCACCGCAGCTTCGTGATCGTGAACGATGCGACCGGCACGAGCCCCGTGCGCTCGGCGAGCGAATCGGCGCCGAGCTCGTCGATGAGCGCCTCGGCGGCATCCGCCGAACGCGTGTCGTTCCACAGCAGCGCATCACGGATGACCCGGCCCTCGGCGTCGAGGGCGACCATGCCGTGCTGCTGCCCGCCGATGCTCCATGCATCCACGTCGCCCATGCCGCCGGCGGCGACGATCGCCTCTCGCAGGGCGTCCCACCACGCGGCGGGATCCACCTCGGTGCCGTCAGGATGCGCCGCTCGCCCCTCGCGCACGACGGCCCCGCTGGCGGCATCCGTCACCACCACCTTGCACGACTGGGTCGACGAGTCGACTCCCATCACAAGCGCCATCGCTGCTCCATCTCCGTCTTCATCGCCCCACTACCAACGCCCAACGCCATCCTGTGTCCCAACGCCATCCAATGTCCCAATTTCCGTTGTTCTCGCAGGCCTTGGCGACAGAAAGTGGGACACACCCCGGGGTGTAGAGGTGAAGGGGCACCCCCTTGGGAGAAGGGCCCCCTGGGAAAGGGACACCCCCTGGGGAAAGGGACACCCCCCTGGGAGAAGGGCCCCTTGGGGAAGGGACACCCCCTGGGAAAGGGACACCCCCTGGGAAAGGGGGCCCCTTGGGGAAGGGACACCCCTTGGGGGTGTCAGCCGCGGGCGCCCATCAGGTGCTCGGTCGCCAGCTGCTGCAACCGGACGAACCCGAAGCCCTTGCCGTCGAGATAGGCCGAGGCGTCGAAGTCCTCGTAGGCCGAGCGGTCGGCGAGCAGGTCGTCGTAGGTCTCGCCCGCGTTCAGCGTGGGCTGCGACAGCTCGGCGACCTTCGCGTCCTGGAGCGCGGCCTGCACCTCGGGGTCGGCGCGGAAGGCGGCGGCGCGCTCCTTCAGCAGCAGATAGGTGCGCATGTTCGCGGCCGCGGAGTCCCAGACGCCGGTCTCGTCCTCGGTGCGGCTGGGCTTGTAGTCGAAGTGGCGCGGCCCGTCGTAGGCCGGGCCCCCGTTCACGCCGCCGTTCTCGAGCAGGTCGACGAGCGAGAAGGCGTTGTGCAGGTCGCCGTGACCGAAGACGAGGTCCTGGTCGTACTTGATGCCCCGCTGCCCGTTGAGATCGATGTGGTAGAGCTTGCCGTGGTACAGCGCCTGCGCGATGCCGGCGGTGAAGTTCAGACCCGCCATCTGCTCGTGGCCGACCTCGGGGTTCAGGCCGACGAGCTCGGGCCGCTCGAGCGACTCGATGAAGGCCAGCGCGTGACCGACCGTGGGCAGCAGGATGTCGCCGCGCGGCTCATTGGGCTTGGGCTCGATCGCGAAGCGGATGTCGTAGCCCTTGTCGGTGACGTAGTCGCCGAGGAGGTTGACGGCCTCGCGGTAGCGCTCCAGCGCGGCGCGCACATCCTTCGCGGTGTCGTACTCGGCGCCCTCGCGGCCGCCCCACATGACGAAGGTCTTCGCGCCGAGCTCGGCGGCCAGGTCCAGGTTGCGCAGCACCTTGCGCAGGGCGAAGCGACGCACCTGACGGTCGTTGGAGGTGAAGCCGCCGTCCTTGAACACCGGAGCGGAGAAGAGGTTGGTGGTGACCATCGGGATGGTCAGCCCGGTCGCTTCCAGCGCACCCTTCAGCCGGTCGATCTGCGCCTGCCGCTCGGCATCGGTGGAGCCGAAGGCGAACAGGTCGTCGTCGTGGAAGGTCATGCCGTAGGCGCCGAGCTCAGCGAGCTTCTCCACGGCGTGCACGACGTCGAGCGGGCCACGAGTCGGGCCGCCGAAGGGGTCGGTGCCGTTGTAGCCGATGGTCCAGAGGCCGAAGGTGAACTTGTCGGCAGGAGTGGGGGTGGGCATGTCGTCTCCACGTCGAGTGAGGTAAATGTTGCGTGTCACAACGTATATCACCCGTGCCCGCGGGTCAACGTCTGGCGCGCCTGTCGAGGCGGCTAGGCTCATCGACATGCTGAGCGCCGTGTCGACCGTCGAGGACATGCGCCGCGGCAACCTCGCCCGGTTCCTCGAGCTCGTGCACCGTGAACGCGCCCTGTCCCGCTCCCAGCTGACGACCGCGACGGGCCTGAACCGCTCCACCGTGGCCGCCCTGGCCGCGGAGCTCGTCGACCTCGGACTCGTCGTCGAACGCGCTCCCGACCCCACGAAGCGGGTCGGGCGCCCGTCGCCCGTCGTCGCCGCGAGCCCCGACGTCATGGTGCTCGCCGCCAACCCCGAGGTCGATGCCCTGACCCTCGCCGCCGTCGCCCTCGACGGCACCGTCGTCGCACGCGAGCGCATCGACGCACTCGACCTCCCCACGCCCGATGCGACGGTCGACCAGCTCGCCGAGGCTCTCGACCGCTGGGGCGACGGCGACCTGTCCGGCGCGCGCTTCGTCGGGGTGGGCGTCGCGACGCCGGGTCTCGTGCGCGCCTCCGACGGGGTGGTGCGCCACGCCCCGCACCTGCGCTGGCGGGATGTGCCGCTGCGCGCGCTGGTCGAAGAGGCAACGGGTCTTCCCACGGCCGTGGACAACGACGCCACGCTCGGCGCGATCGCCGAGCACCGCTTCGGCGCGGGTGTGGGTGTGGATCACCTCGTCTACCTCAACGGCGGCGCCTCGGGCATCGGCGGCGGAGTGATCGTGGCCGGGATGCCCCTCGGCGGCGCCTCGGGCTACGCCGGCGAGTTCGGCCAGAATCGCCCGGGCATCGCCTCGGCGACCCATCGCCGCGCCGACGACGGCGTGCTCGAAGACGAGGTGAGCCGGGCGCGACTGCTCGCCGCGGCACGCCTCCCCTCCGCCGACGACCCGACCCTCGCCGCAGCCCTCGCCGCCTCGTCCGAGGTGGATGTGCGCGACGAGATCGCGCGCCAGCGCGGCATCCTCGCGACCGCCCTCGGAAACGCCGTCAACGTCTTGAACCCCTCGGTGGTGATCCTCGGCGGATTCCTCGCGACGCTGGCCGACAGCGACCCGGCCGCGCTCGATGAGGCGATGCGCGCGCAGTGCATGCCGGCCACGGCCGACGACGTCGAGATCCGCACCGCGGCCCTTGCCGAGGATCGCCTGTTGATCGGCGCCGCCGAGGCGGCCTTCGCCCCGCTCCTGGCCGACCCCGCGGGGGTCGCGTCGACGAGGTGACATCGTGAGCGAAGACCCCCGTGAGAATGCCGCGCGCTACCGCACGCAGAAGTGGGCGCGCGAGCAGGGGATCTCGGGCGAGAGCGAGAGCACCGAGTCCACGCCGGAGACAGCCGAGTCCGCGCCGGAGACTTCCGCTGCCACGCCGACGGCTTCGGATCGGGCGGCCTTCGTCGAGGTCGCCATCCAGCAGGCGATCCGTCGCGGCGACTTCGACGACCTCCCCGGCGCCGGCAAGCCACTCGACCTCGGACGCCCGAACGATCCGGACTGGTGGATCCGCCGCAAGATCGAGTCGGAGCGGCTGACCGGCCTCGGGCCGCCGGCGATCATGCTGCGCGTCGAAGACCTCGAGCTCGAGGACCGCCTCGACGCGATGGGGTCGGAGCAGGATGTGCGCGAGCACCTCGAGGACTTCAACCGCCGCGTGCGGCATGCCCGGATGCAGCTGCTCGGCGGGCCGCCGGTGGTCACGGCGCTCCGCGACGTCGACGCGGAGGTGGGCCGTTGGCGGGAACGCCGCGCCGCTCGGGCGGAGGCATCCGCACGCGCCGCATCCGCTCCGCCCCGTCGCCGCCGCTGGTGGCGCCGCCGCTGACGCCGGCTCGACGGGCGGGGGTCAGCGCGCCGGCGGAGCGGTGGTGGCGCGGGCCACGAGGCGGGTCGGAAGCCGCAGGTGCGTGGCCTCGGGCGCGCTCCCGGACATGAGCGCCAGCACGAGGCGCGCCCCCTCCCCGCCGAGCCGCTGCATGGGCTGCCGCACGGTCGTGAGGGCGGGCGAGCGCTGCGACGCGTCGGGGATGTCGTCGAACCCCACCACGGAGAGGTCGCCCGGGATGCTGAGCCCGAGTTCCGCGGCGACCTCGGTGACGGCGATCGCCGAGACGTCGTTGGCCGCGAAGATCGCCGTCGGCCGGTCGCGACGCTGCAGCAGCGCCGCCGCGACGCCCCGGACCGTGTCCTCCTCGTAGCTACCCTCACCGACGAGCGACGGATCGAACGGCAGCTGCGCATCGGCGAGCGCGCGACGGTAGCCGGCATCGCGTGCGATCGACGAGCGGAGGTCGGGGCGTCCCGCGACGAACGCGATGCGCCGGTGGCCGAGCTCCACCAGGTGCCGCACCGCCTCCTGGGCGCCGCGGAAGCTGTCGGATTCCACCGTCGGCAGATCGGCGGGTCCGGTGTGCGGATCGATGGCGACCACCGGCACCTCGGCGGAGATGTTGGTCACCGTGGGAGTGACGATGATCGCCCCGTCGATGAGGGTTCCGCTCAGCCGGCTGAGTGAGCGCCGCTCCCATCCCTCGCCGCCGGCGTGCCGCGCCCCGCTGTACGCGAGCACGTCGAAGGGACCGTCCCGGAGCGCCGCCCCGACACCCTTGAGCACCTCAGCGCTGAAGGGCTCGAAGTCGGCGACGAGCACGCCGATCACGCCCGTCGTGCGCGCGCGCATGCTGCTGGCGACGAGGCTCGTCTCGTATCCCAGTCGGCGGACGACCTCGAGCACCCGATCGGCGGTGGCGGCCTTCACGCCGTAGCGACCGTTGATCGCCTTCGACACCGTGGCCACCGACACCCCCGCCTCGCGGGCGACGTCGTGGATGGTCGGACGGCGGCTCACACGGGCGAGCTTACCCAGATGGAAAATGATTTCGAAAACGTTTGACACTTTTTATCGTCGGTCACAACATGGTCCCGCACCCATCCCGCGCCCCCACTGGCGGAGGCGCCCTCAACGAAGAGAGACAGGAATCACATGAACGCGAAGAGAGTCCTCGCGGGTACCGCGGCACTCGCCCTGGGAGCGGTCACGCTCGCGGCGTGCAGCGGCGACGACGGCGGATCCGCCGACGGCACCACCACCCTCACCCTGTGGCACAACTCCACGACCGGTCCCGGTCAGGAGTACTGGGAGAACGCGGCCGCGGCCTTCGAAGAGGCCAACCCGGGCGTCACCATCGAGATCCAGGCGGTGCAGAACGAAGACCTCGACGGCAAGCTGCAGACCGCCCTCAACGCCGGCGACCCGCCCGACCTCTTCCTCCAGCGCGGCGGCGGCAAGATGACCGCGATGGTCAACGCCGGCCAGCTGATGGATCTCACCGACCGCATCTCTGATGAGGTCCGCGCGGAGATCCCGGAGGGATCCTTCGCCGCCGAGACCTACCAGGACTCGGTCTGGGCGATGCCGCTGTCGGTGCTGCCGGGAGGATTCTGGTACAGCGAGGATACCTTCGCCGCGGCCGGCATCGAATCGACGCCCGAGACCATCGACGACCTCGAGGACGCGGTCGAGCAGCTGCAGCAGACCGACATCGCGCCGATCGCGCTCGGCGGCAAGGACGCCTGGCCCGCCGCGCACTGGTACTACTTCTTCGCCCTCCGCGAGTGCAGCCCCGAGGTCATCGAGGCGACAGGAGACAGCAAGGACTTCAGCGACGAGTGCTGGCTACGCGCGGCCGAGGACCTCGAGTCCTTCGCCGCGATCGACCCCTTCAACGAGGGATTCCTCACCACCGCCGCGCAGCAGGGCGCCGGCAGCTCCGCAGGTCTGATCGCCAACCGGCAGGCGGCGATGGAGCTCATGGGCGCCTGGAACCCCGGGGTCATCGCCTCGCTCACGCCGGACGAGCAGCCCCTGCCCGACCTGGCATGGTTCCCCTTCCCCGAGATCGAGGGCGGCGACGGTGAGCCCGGCTCGATGATGGGCGGGGTCGACGGCTACTCGTGCTCGGCTCAGGCCCCGGACCAGTGCGCCGACTTCCTCAATTTCATCGCCGGTGCCGAGCAGCAGGAGCTGTACTACGAGGCGTATCAGTCCCCGCCGGTGAACACCGTCGCGCAGGAAGCGGTGACGGAGGAGTACCTGCAGCAGATCCTGGAGGCCTACAACAGCGCGCCGTTCGTGTCGCAGTGGCTGGACACCGTGCTCGGTCAGAACGTCGGCAACGCGCTGAACGTCGCGGTCGTCGACATGCTGGCGGGCAACAGCTCGCCCGAGCAGTTCATCGACACCGTCAACACCGCCGGCGCTCAGGGCTGATCATGTCGCTTCGCGAGATGTCCGCCGTCGAGGCCGATCTCGCGCAGGCCGACGGGGACGGCAGCACGCCGCCCCCGTCGGCCCCACGCGCGGGCGGGCGACGCCGCGGCCTCAGCTGGGCCGGGCGCATCGAGGTGCTGCTGCTGGCGGGCCCGGCGGTGGTCTTCTTCGCCGGGTTCGTGCTGCTGCCGGTCGCGATGGCCGCGTACTACGGCTTCTTCCGCTGGTCGGGCTTCGGCCCCGCGACCGACTTCGTGGGCCTGCAGAACTACGTCACGATCTTCAGCGACCCGAATTTCCAGGCCGCGCTCGGGCACAACGCGTTCATCGTCGTGATGTCGCTCGTCCTGCAGGGACCGGTCGCCTTCCTCCTGGCCCTGCTGCTCAATCGCCGGATGCGCGGTCAGTCCGTCATCCGGGTGCTCATCTTCGTGCCCTACGTGATCGCGGAGGTCGTCGTCGGCACCGGGTTCAGCCTCATGCTCGCCACGAACGGCGCCGCCAACGCCGCTCTGGAGAACCTCGGGCTCGGATTCCTCGCGCAGGACTGGCTGGCCGACCCGCAGATCGCGATCTGGACGCTGATGGCCATCCTCACCTGGAAGTACATCGGCTTCGCCGTGATCCTCTTCCTCGCGGGTCTGCAGAGCATCCCCGAGGAGCTCTACGAGGCGGCGGCGATCGACGGCGCCTCGTACTGGCAGATCCAGCGCCGCATCACCCTCCCGCTACTCGGGCCGACCGTGCGCATCTGGGCTTTCCTGTCGATCATCGGAGCCCTGCAGCTGTTCGATCTCGTGTACATCATCTGGGGCCAGTACGTCTCGTCGGTCGCGGGCACCAACACGATGGCGATCTACATGGTCGCCACCGGCCGGAACGCCGGCAACTTCGGATACGGCAACGCCGTCGCCGTCGTCATCTTCGCCATCTCGCTGATCGTCGCCCTGGTCTATCAGCGCTGGGTGCTGCGCCGGGACACCGCGGGCGCGATCACGGAAAGGGGTGCCGCGTGAGCACCATGGCCATCACAACGCGCGTACCCGGCCGCCGGGGCCGCAGCGCGCGCGCCTCGCTGCCGTGGGGCCCGCCCTCCGTGTACTTCATCGCGCTCCTCGTGATCGCGCTCATGCTCGGTCCCGTCGCGTACATCATCATCGGCGGCTTCCGGTCCAACTCGCAGATCACGGTCGACCCGGCCGGCTTCCCCTCGCCGTGGCAGCTGGAGAACTACCTCAGCGTGATCTCGAGCGGCCTGTTCTGGAACCAGGTCCTCAACTCCACGATCGTCGCCGTGGTCACCACGGTCGGAGCCGTCGGGCTCGGCCTCATGGCCAGCTACGTCATCGCGCGCTACAGCTTCCGGGGCCGCGGATTCCTCTACGCCCTGTTCGCCGCGGGCCTGATGTTCCCCATCACCGTGGCCATCACGCCGCTGTACATCGTGGTGCGAAACCTGGGTCTGATGAACACCCTGCCGGGCGTCATCCTCCCCCAGATCGCGTTCGCCCTGCCGGTGACGATCATCATCCTCGTGCCGTTCCTCCGGGCGATTCCGGATGAGATCCAGGAGGCGGCCTACATCGACGGATGCGGCCGGCTGTCGTTCTTCTGGCGCATGGTGCTGCCGCTGTCGGTTCCCGGTGTGATCACCGTCGGGATCCTGGCCTTCATCAACAGCTGGAACGCCTACCTGCTGCCGCTGTTCATCCTGAACAATGAGGCGGCTTTCACCCTCCCCCTCGGCGTGCAGGCGTTCTCGTCGCAGTACTCCGTCGACACGGCCCGCGTGCTGGCGTTCACCTCGCTGTCGATGCTGCCGGCGCTGCTGTTCTTCAGCCTGTTCGAACGACGCATCGTCGGCGGCCTCACCGGCGCCGTCAAGGGCTGATCCCCGACCCCGCGCCCGACGCGAGAGAGAAGTCATCGTGTTCTCACCCGACACCGCCCTGCCCACGACCTCGGCCCGTGTGGAAGGGCTGCTGGCCCGCATGAGTCTCGACGAGAAGCTCGCGCAGCTCGTCGGCTACTGGGTCGACAAGGGCGGCGAGGTCGTCGCCCCCATGGCCGGCGAGATGGGCAACAGCGGCCCCTACGACGAGGCGACGGTGCACGGCATCGGCCATCTCACCCGCGTGTACGGCACGCGACCGGTCGACCCCGTCGACCGCGCGGCGTGGCTCTGGGACGAGCAGCGCCGGCTGGTGCGCGAGACACGGCTGGGAATCCCCGCCATCGTGCACGAGGAGTGCTTGACCGGGCTCGCGGCGTGGAAGGCGGCAACGTTCCCGACGCCATTGGCATGGGGGGCCGCGTTCGACCCCGACCTCACCGCCGAGATGGCGGAGGTGATCGGATCGTCGCTGCGGCAGCTCGGCATCCACCAGGGCCTCGCTCCCGTGCTCGACGTCGTCGTCGATCCACGGTGGGGGCGCGTCGACGAGTGCATCGCGGAAGATCCGTATGTGGTCGGCACGATCGGCACGGCCTACGTGCAGGGACTGCAGCGAGCCGGCGTGCACGCCACGCTGAAGCACTTCGCGGGCTACTCCGCCTCGCGCGCCGGTCGCAACCACGCCCCCGTGCACGCCGGGCCGCGCTTTCTCGCCGACACCGTGCTTCCGCCGTTCGAGATGGCGGTGCGCACCGGGGGCGTGCGCTCGGTGATGAACTCCTATGCCGAGATCGACGGGATGCCGGTCGCGGCCGACCCGGACCTGCTCACCGGCGTACTCCGCGAGCAGTGGGGCTTCGACGGCACTGTCGTCGCCGACTACTTCGCCGTCGCCTTCCTCCACACGATGCACGGCCTCGCCGCAGACCTCGGCGAGGCTGCGGCGCTCGCGCTGCAAGCAGGGATCGACGTGGAGCTGCCCACGGGCGACGCATTCCTCGGTCCCCTGCGGGAGCGCCTCGGGACGCATCCCGACGAGCTCGCTCTGGTCGATCGCGCGGTCCGGCGCGTGCTGGCGCAGAAGGAGGAGCTCGGGCTGCTCGACGCCGCATTCGACGACCCGCCCACCACCGTCGATCTCGACAGCCCCGCGCACCGGGAGCTCGCCCGTCGCACCGCGGAGGAGTCGATCGTGCTGCTGAGCAATGACGGCACGCTGCCGCTGTCGCCGGACGGTGGCAGCATCGCCGTGATCGGCCCGAACGCCGACGCGCCAGACGCGCTGATGGGCTGCTATTCGTTCGCCAACCACGTGCTGGCGCACCACCCGGACACCCCGCTGGGGTTCGACATCCCGTCGGTGCTCGCGTCGCTGATTCGGGAGCTGCCGCAGGCGACGATCATGCGCGCAGCCGGCTGCGAGGTCGAGGGCGACGACGCGTCGGGAATCGCCGACGCGGCCGCCGCGGCATCCGCGGCCCGGGTCGCCGTGGTCGTCGTCGGCGACCGCGCGGGCCTCTTCGGTCGCGGCACGGTCGGCGAGGGCAACGACGTCGATGATCTCGAGCTGCCGGGCGTGCAGCGCCGCCTCGTGGAGGAGGTCGCCGCCACCGGCACGCCGACCGTCGTCGTGGTGCTCTCGGGGCGCCCGTACGCGATCGGATGGATGCGCGAGCGCACCGCCGCCGTCGTACAGGCGTTCTTCCCCGGCGAGGAGGGCGGCACCGCCATCGCCGGCGTGCTGTCGGGCCGGGTGAACCCGTCGGGGCACCTGCCGGTGTCGCTCCCCCGTTCGGCCGGCTCGCAGCCGTACAGCTATCTGCATCCGGTCCTGGGCGGGCCCACCGAGATCACGAGCGCCGACAACACCCCCGCCTTCCCCTTCGGTCACGGCCTGTCCTACACGGCCTTCCGCCGGAGCGGTCTCGTGGCCGCGGATGCACCGACCGACGGCGCGCTGACCGTCACCGTCTCGATCGAGAACATCGGCGAGCGCGCCGGAACCGACCTCGTGCAGGTGTACGCGCGCGACCTGTACGCGCAGGTGACGCGACCGGTGGCACAGCTGCTGGCGTATCGCCGCGTCGCCCTCGACCCCGGGGAGCGTGCCGAGGTGACCTTCGACGTGCCGGCGTCGCGCCTGGGCTTCACCGGACGCGCGGGATTCCGGATCGTCGAGCCGGGCGAGGTGGATGTGTGGGTCGGCCCGTCGTGCGCGACGCGCGACACCGAGGCCCGCATCCGACTGACCGGCGACGTGCACCGCGTGTCGGATGCACCGCCGCAGCCGGTCCCCTCCCGCGTGCGGCGCATCGCCCGCGTCCCCGCGGCCCCCACGCCGTGACCTTCGCCCCGGCGGGCTGCGGGTCAGCGCCAGGCGGATGCGGGGGTCAACGGCACCGGTGACGGGCGCTCGACCGAGGTCGTGAGCTCGATGCGGGTGTGCGCCGCGGCGGCGGCGTGGAGCGACTCCATGACCTCCAGCACGTGCAGCGCCACATCGCCCCCGGCCCGACGGTGTCCGGCGAGGAAATCGAGCAGCCCGATGCCGCGCGCGGCGCCTTCGTAACCGGCCGACACCGGCAGCGTGTCCCATTCCGCGCCGCGGCGCGGGAACCGCGACACCGGGCCGGCGTGGTGGTTCGGGTCGGGAAGGACCAGGGCCCCCTCGGTGCCGTAGACCTCGAGCGGGCGGGCCGCGGTGGCGACACCGTCGAAGCTCATCGTGACCGTCGAGATCCCACCTCCCGCGTGCTCGAGCACGCCCGCGATGTGGGTGTCGACCTCGACCGGCACGATCTCGCCCCTCCGCGGCCCCGAGGCGATCTCGCGGGTCGTGCGCGCCCGCGAGGCGGCGCCGGAGACGGCGACCACCGGGCCGAGCAGGTGCACGAGCGAGGTCAGGTAGTAGGGCCCCATGTCCAGCAGCGGGCCGCCGCCGGCCCGGTAATAGAAGTCCGGCTGCGGATGCCAGTGCTCGTGGCCGGGCGAGACCCACGTGGCGGTCGCGCCCACGGGCGCCCCGATGAGACCGTCGTCGACGGCTCGGCGCGCGGTCTGCACGCCCGTGCCCAGCACGGTGTCGGGGGCGCATCCGACGCTCACCCCCTCGCGGGCGGCAGCGAGCATCACCTCGCGCGCATCGGCGAGGGTCGCGGCGAGCGGCTTCTCGCCGAACACGTTCTTGCCATGCCGGATGGCGGCGAGCGCGACCTCGGCGTGCGCGGCGGGGATCGTGAGGTTCAGCACCGTGTCGACCTGCGGGTCGGCGACGAGGTCGGCGGTGGACATCGCGCGGCTCCCGTCGAGCGCCGCGGCCGTCGCATCGGCGCGGGCGGTGTCGAGGTCGGCGACCGCGGCGATGCGCACCCCGTCGACCCCGGCGAGGGTGTCGAGGTAGGCGCGCGAGATGACCCCGAGCCCGACGATCCCTATCGTGTGCGTGCCGCCCACAGCATCCCCCTCTCGACGATCGTGCGCACGCTGTGCTCGCGCAGCACCTCGACGCTGTGCCCGGGCGTCGCGACGAACACGCGCCCGTCTCCCCACAGCCGTGTCCAGACTGCGGGTGAGGTGATCTCGCGGTGCCACGGATGGTACGGCTGCACCGGGTGCGTCGTGGTGGCGAGCACGTCGATGAGGTCGTCGTGGAGCACCCAGTACTGCTCGGTGTGCAGCGAGAAACCGTCGATGCCGCGGGTGATCTCGTGGTCGCGCCCGAGGTCGGTCATCGCGACGCGGTAGGTGAGGTAGTTGTCGGTCTCGTCGCCGTGCACCTCGGCGGGGTGCTTCGAGGGATGCGTCGCGAACTGCCCGCCGATCAGCTGCAGGTAGTCGGAGCTCTTCCGGTACGAGTCGGCGATGCCACCGTGCCACCCCGCCATTCCGGTGCCGGCCGCGACGGCGCGGCGAAGTCCCGCCACGGCCTGGGCGGAGATCTCCGACATCGTCACGGATTGCACGATGAGATCGGTCGCGGCCATGCGGTCCGCGTCGGCGTAGACCTCCGGACTCTCCTCGACGACGACCTCGAAACCCTCGGCCCGCAGGAACGGCAGGAAGAGCTCGGTCGCCTCGACCGGATGATGGCCCTCCCACCCGCCGCGGACCACGAGCGCGGAGCGCGTCATGATGCCCTCCCCTCGTCGTCGCGCCGGTGCACGGGCGTCATCACGGCACCGTTCGCCGCACTCTCGGTCACCGCCGCGAGCACCCGCTGCACACGCGCCGCCTCGGCGAACGACGGTGCAGCAGCATCGACGTCGCCACCGATCGCCCGCACGAAGTCGACCACCTGGTGCGTGAACAGGTGCTCGTACCCGAGTCCGTGTCCGGGCGGCCACCACGCCCCCGCATACGGATGCTCGGGTTCGGTCATCTGGATGCGGCGGAAGCCCTGCGCGCCGGCCGGGTCATCGGCGCGGTAATACTCCAGTTCGTTCATGCGCTCGAAGTCGAACGCGACGGATCCGAGGGAGCCGTTGACCTCGATCCGGTTGGCGTTGCGGCGGCCGGTGGCCAGGCGCGTGGCTTCGATAACGCCGAGGGCGCCCCCCGCGAAGCGGGCCGTGACGGCGACCGCGTCGTCGACGGTGACCGGCAGCCGCTCCCCCGCGCCGGCCACACCGCCGATTCCGGCCTGCGTCACCATCGGCGGACGGGTGGGGACGAAGGTGCGGAGCACCGCCGAGACGGCCGCGATGTCGTCTCCGATCAGCCACTGCGCGGTGTCGATGGAGTGCGCCCCGATGTCGCCCAGCGTCCCCGATCCCGCACGATCGCGGTCCAGTCGCCAGGTGTGGGGAGCGTCGGGATCGCTCAGCCAGTCCTGCAGGTACTGCGCCCGCACGTGCCGGATCTCACCGAGCGCACCGTCGGCGATGAGCGCACGAGCGGCGGCAAGGGCCGGGGTGCGGCGATAGCTGAATCCGCACAAGGCGACGCCCGGCGCGGTCGCGGCGGCGTCGACCATGCGATCGGCCTCCGCGACGGAGTTCGCCAGCGGCTTCTCGCACAGCACGTGCTTGCCGGCGGCGAGGGCCGCGAGCGCGATCTCGGCGTGCGTGTCCCCCGGTGTGCAGATGTCGACCACGTCGATGTCGGCACGACCGACGACCTCTCGCCAGTCGGTGGCGTATTCGGGCCAGTCCAGGTCACGAGCGGCAGCGGCTCCGTCGGCGCGGCGACCCACGAGCACGACGGGGACGATCTCACGGCCGAGCGGGAAGAAGCGCGGCGCCGTGCGCCACGCGTGCGTGTGCATGCGGCCCATGAAGCCGTTCCCGATCACGGCGATCCGCAGCGGCGCATCCGGAATCGTCATCGATGCTCCTCTCTGTCTGCGACGAGCGTGCCATCGGCAGCAGGGCCGCAGCCGAAACTTGCGCAAAACCGGCGCCCTGCTCGATGGTGGAGCCATGACCCGGGCGACCCTGGCAGACGTCGCGGCCGCCGCGGGCGTCAGCGTGGCCACCGCATCGCGGGCGATGTCGGGGCGCGGCGACCTGTCGGCGCAGACGCGGCGTCGCGTACGGGAGGCGGCGACGGCGCTCGGGTACGGACGGCATGCCGCACGCGGCGGACGCCCGGCCGCGAGCGCTCACCTGATCGACCTCGTGCTCGGCCGCTTCCACAACCCGTGGGCCGACGAGGTGACCGCGGGGGCGCACGGGGCGGCGACCGCCCGCGGCTACGACCTGGTGCTCACCGAGGAGAGCGACTTCCCGGGCGACGATTGGCCCGTGCGCGTGCGTCGGCGCGGCTCGGCGGGTGTCGTGCTCGGTCTGATCTCGCCCACCGCGTCGCAGCTGGGCGCGGTGCAGAAATCGCACATTCCGGTCGTCCTCCTCGATCCCCCGTCGGAGGCGACGCACGGCATGCCGAGTGTGCGCACGACCGATACCGCCGGCGCCGCGGCGGCAGCCCGGCACCTCGCCGCCCGCGGCGCGACCCGCTTCGCCGTCCTCGGCGGCGACCCGCCGTTCCGGTACGGACGGGCCCGCCGCGACGGATTCGTCGAAGAGCTCGCCCGCCACCTGCCGCACGCCGACGTCGACGCGACCACGAGCGCGTGGCACGCTCCCGCCGCGCGCGATGCGATGGTCCCGGTGCTCCGGCGGCGAGACCCGCGCGATCGCATCGGCGTCTTCGCGGTGTCGGACGAACATGCGGCCGGTGTCTACGCCGCGGCGGCGGCATCCGGTGCGCGCATTCCCGACGATGTGCTGGTGGTGGGGTTCGACGATGTGCGCGGTGCGCGCTGGATGACCCCGGCACTCAGCACGGTGCGGCAGCCGATCCGCGAGATGGCCGCCACCGCGGTCGGACTGCTCGCCGACGCCGCCGAGGGCGCCCCGCCCCCGAACGCTCCGATCACGCTGCCGACGACGCTCGTCCCTCGTGCATCCACGTGACCGGCATCGAAGGGCGACGGCCTCGAGGTGGTGAGGGTGTGGCAGGGTGGCGACATGCGTATCGCTCTCACCGGCGCGACCGGAAAGCTCGGCTCGGTCGCCATCCGCGAACTCCGCGCCGCCGGACACGATGTCACCGGGTTCGACGCGGTCGGCGCCCGCGCGTCGGGATTCGTGCAGGTCGACCTCACCGACTACGGGCAGGTGATCGACGCGCTCGGCGGTGTCGACCGCACTGCGCCGTTCGACGCGGTCGTGCACCTGGCGGCCATCCCGGCGCCAGGGCTGCGCACCGACGTGGCGACTTTCCACAACAACATGCCCGCGACCTTCAACGTGTTCTGGGCCGCGGCGAGGCTGGGCATCCGGCGCATCGTCTACGCCTCGAGCGAGACGGTGCTGGGCCTGCCGTTCGACGTACCGCCGCCGTACATCCCGGTCGACGAGGAGTACCCGCCGCGCCCGGAGTCGGTCTACTCGATCGTGAAGACCCTCGAGGAGCAGCTGGCACGCGAGCTCGTGCGGTGGCACCCCGACCTCTCGGTGAGCGCGCTGCGGTTCTCCAACGTGCTCGTTCCCGACGACTACGCCGGCTTCCCCGACTTCCAGGACGACCCGATGGTGCGCAAGTGGAACCTGTGGGGCTACATCGACGCGCGCGACGGTGCTCAGGCCATCGACAGGGCGCTGCAGCACGCCCCCGCGGGCTTCGAGGCCTACATCATCGCGGCCGCCGACACCGTCATGAACCGGCCGAACGCCGACCTCATCGCCGAGGTGTTCCCCGGCGTCGAGGTGCGCGGCGAGCCGGGCGCGCACGAGACGCTGCTCTCGATCGACAAGGCCCGCCGCGTGCTCGGGTTCGACCCGAAGCACTCCTGGCACGACCACGTCTGACCCTCGCCGCTCTTCGCTCGTCACTCGTTCGCCGAACCACCCCTTTTCTCGCCGAGCCGCCCCGCTATTTTCGGCGGAGGAGGGCTCGCTCGGCACGAAGGGGCCGGCTCGCCACCCATCGGCGGTTTTGCACTCCGGATCATCAAGTGCAAAAATGCACTGAATGGTCGAGAGTGCAGTTTCTTCGCGTGAGCAGCGGACGCGCGACACCGAGCGCGCGCTGCGCCGTCGCGCGCGCGAGCTCACCGCCGAGCGCGGGCTGACCGGCTTCACCGTCGAAGAGCTGTGCGCTGAGGTGGGCGTCTCGCGACGCACCTTCTTCAACTACTTCGCGGGCAAGGAGAACGCCGTCCTGGGTGTGTCGATGCGCACCGACGTCAGCGAGGCGGAGGCGGCGTTCGTCACCGGTGACGGCGACCTGCTCGACGCTCTCGCGGCGCTCATGATCGCGCGGTGGGAATCGGTCGACATGGACATCTCCGAGGCGCGCCTCGTCGGTGCGGCGGTGGAGAGATCGCCCGAGCTGCACCGCACCTTCTTCGCCCACATCGCCGAGGCGCAGCGCGCCGACCGCGCACTCATCGCCGGCCGACAGGGATGGCCCGACGACGACGAGCGGGCCGCCGTCGCGGTCGACCTCGTCGGCTCGCTCATGCGCCCGTGCGTCGACCGGTTCTTCGCCCACGACGGCACGGTGCCCTTCGCCGATATCTTCCGAGACCGCCTCGCCGTCGCGCGCTCCCTCCTCGACCCCGCCTGCTGACCTCCGACAAGGACCCCTCATGACCTCCTCCGCCCTGGAGCAGCCGTTCCTCCTCACCAAGCGGCGCATCTGGATCATCTTCAGCGCCCTCATCGCGGGCATGCTGCTGGCGAGCCTCGACCAGACGATCGTCTCGACGGCCATGCCGACGATCGTCGGCCAGCTCGGCGGCGTCGAGCACCAGGTGTGGATCGTGACCGCCTACCTGCTGGCCACGACGATCGTCATGCCGATCTACGGCAAGTTCGGCGACGTGCTCGGCCGCCGGCACCTCTTCCTCATCGCCATCGGACTGTTCACCGTAGCCTCCGCCGGCGCGGCCTTCGCGGGCGACTTCTGGGCGTTCGTCGCCTTCCGCGCCATGCAGGGCCTCGGCGCCGGCGGCCTCATGATCCTGTCGCAGGCCATCATCGCCGACATCGTCCCCGCCTCCGAGCGCGGCAAGTACCTCGGCCCGCTCGGCGGCATCTTCGGCCTTTCGGCGGTCGCGGGCCCACTGCTCGGCGGCTACTTCGTCGACCACCTCACGTGGCAGTGGGCGTTCTACATCAACATCCCGATCGGCATCGCGGCGTTCGTCATCGCACTGGTGGCACTCAAGCTGCCGGTGAAGCGCGCCACCAAGCCGATCGACATCCTCGGCGTGCTGCTGCTGTCGACCGCCACCACGTGCCTCATCTTCTTCACCGACTTCGGCGGCGACGCCGCACACGGCTGGGAGGCGCCGGAGACCTGGATGTGGGGTGCCGGCCTCCTCATCGCCGCGCTTCTGTTCGTGTTCGTCGAGTCGCGCGCGGCCGACCCCATCATCCCGCTCAGCTTCTTCCGTAACCCGGTCTTCGTCAACGCGACGGCGATCGGCCTCATGATCGGGCTGGCGATGTTCGCCGCGATCGGATTCATCCCCACCTTCCTGCAGATGGCGTCGGGCACCTCGGCAGCCGTGTCGGGCCTGCTCATGCTGCCGATGATGGTGGGCCTCATGGGAACCTCGATCGCCTCGGGTCTGATCATCACGCGGACCGGGCGCTACAAGGTCTTCCCGATTGCCGGAACGCTCACGACGGGCCTCGCGATCGTGCTCATGGCCGGCATGACCGCCGAGACGCCCATCTGGATCATCTGCGTGTTCCTGTTCATCTTCGGGGCCGGACTCGGCCTCATCATGCAGGTGGTCGTGCTGGTGGTTCAGAACGCGGTGCCCGCGGCCGACATCGGATCGGCCACGAGCACGAACAACTACTTCCGCGAAGTGGGCGCGGCCCTCGGCACCGCGGTGTTCGGCACCCTGTTCACCACCCGCCTGAGCGAGAACCTCACCAGCGTCTTCGCCGACGCCGGAGCGACCCCCGAGCAGGCGGCAGAGGCGACGGCGACGATCGACCCGCAGGTGCTCGATCAGCTGCCCGCGACGGTGCGCGACGGCATCGTCACCGCCTATGCCGACGCCCTCGCTCCGGTGTTCTGGTACGTACTGCCCTTCATCGGCGTCGCGTTCGTGCTGAGCCTGTTCCTCAAGCAGGTGCCGCTGTCGGATGTGGCGGGCCTCGTCGCCCGCGGCGAGGCCGTCGGAGGCGAGGAGGCCGAGCGCCTGGAGGCCGAGCAGCGCGCATCAGCCGACGCCCGCACATCCCGCGCCGCCCGTGCCGCCGATCCCGGCGACGCGAGCAACGCCCCGGGGCGCGATCGACGCGAGCGCTGACGCACTGGCGCCGCGGCGGAGTGTTCACCGGACCCGCCAGCGGCGTATCGTGGTGCACATGGGCACCATCTACTACGGCGGATCCGCCACCCCCATCCACATCGAGGACCGTGCCCTGGCGCACCTCAAGGTCGTGATCGCCACGAAGCTCCGTCGGAACGAGAGCTTCACGGTGTCATGGCAGCATCCGACCGGCGAACCGGAGGGCCGCAGCACGCTGTGGCTGCACCCGTCGATCCCGCTGCGGTTCGTCTTCGACGCTCCCGAGCCGCCGGAATTGAGCCGTCAGTGGATCGAGGACCTCGCCAGCTCCGCCAATTCATCCGGCGGCATCCAGCTGATCACCGAACAGGTGAGCATCACCGACTGATGTGGTCGACGCCCCTCAGCCGCGCGGCGGGTTCGCGTCGGTGACGGGCGCCTCGTCCTCGGGGGGCTCAGGCACGATCCAGAGCCCGTTCGGGCCGCTCGCGGTCTGCATCAGCTCCTCGATCCAGACGCGGTTGATGCGGGGCTGACGACTGCCGAAGAAGTGGAACTGCATCGGCACCGACGGATGCATCCAGAAGCTGCGGCGGCCACTGCCGTCGCCGACCTCGACGTCGAACATGAACGACTCCGCACGGCGCAGCTTGTTCATCACCACGATGCGCAGGTGGGCGAGCACACGGTCTTCGATCTCCACAGAGTTCGAGGAATTGTCGTAGATGAAGCGACCCATGGACGCGAGCCTACCCGGTCAGAACGGCCACACGAACGGCACGTAGAGTACGGCGAACGCGACGAAGAGGGCCGCGAGAGGCAGGCCGAGCCGCCAGTAGTCCCCGAAGCGGTACCCGCCTGGCTCCATGATCATGAGGTTGGCCGGCGTAGCGATCGGCGTGAGGAACGCGGCCGCGCCCGCGACGGTGAGCGCCATCATGAACGGCATCACCGACAGGTCGAGGGTCGCCGCGATCGACACGGCGATCGGGGCGACGATGAGCACGGTCGCGGCGTTGCTGATGAGCTGACCGAGCACGAGGGTGAGCAGGCACAGCGCGAGGAGCACCACGTGCGCGCTCGCGCCGCTCATCGCCGCCAGCACCCAGCCGGCGACGAGGTCGGCGGTGCCCGTCTGGATGAACGCCGTCGACAGCGGGATCATGCCGGCGATCAGCACGATCGTCGTCCACGAGATCGACTGGAAGGCCTGCGGCACGCTGATCGCGCGGGTCAGCACGAGCGCTACGGCCGCGAGCAGGGCCGCGGCGGCGGGCGGCACGACACCGGTCGCCAGCAGCACGACCATCACGGCGAGAACGACGACCGCGCGCTTGGCTCCGCGCCCGAGCGGCACCGAGCGGCGCAACTGCGCGGGCGCGTCCACCGGCAGCATCCCTCCCGAGGCCGTGCGAACCGTCAGGGCATCCCATGTGCCTTGCAGCAGCAGGGCGTCGCCGGCCTGCACCACGATGTCGCCGGTCTTCAGCACCTGTTCGCCGCGTCGGGCGGCCAGCACGACGAGATCGCCGTCGGGTGTGGTCATGCCGGGAGCGACGACGGTGCCGATCAGGGGTGAACGCGGCGCGATGACCACCTCGGTCACTCCCGAGGCGGGGCCGAGGAGCGTGCCGGTGTCGAGCGACACGCCGTACTCGTCTCGCAGCACGCGGGCGTGACGGGCGAGGTCGGTGGGCAGCCGCACGCCCTCGCGCATCGGCAGCAGCGGCTTGCCGAGCAGGACGATCACCGCCGCCGACGCGATCACGAGGGGCACACCGACCAGCGCGAACTCGAAGAATCCGAAGGCGCGCCCGCCGTTCTCGGCGGCGATGTCGGAGACGATGATGTTCACCGGCGTTCCGGTGAGGGCGAGCAGCGACCCCGCACTCGCCATGAAGGCCAGCGGCATGAGCAGCTGCGAGGGCGGCAGCCCCGCGCGGGCGGCGACGACGACGACGAGCGGCACGAGGGCCGCGACGGCCCCGTTGATGCTGATGAGCGCCGACGCGATCGCGACGACGGCGCCGATCGCGAGGAGGAGCCGAGCTCGGCCCGTGCCCGCGCGCGTGATCACCTGCTTGCCCGCCCAGGCCGTGACCCCGGTGGCGTCGAGCGCCTCGCTCACGACGAAGAGCCCCGCGATGAAGAGCACGGTCGGGTCGCCGAATCCGGCGACCGCCTCCGGCAGGGTGAGCACGCCGCTGAAGAACAGCAGCAGGGAGACTCCCACCGCGATGACGGCGATCGGCACGCGGTTGCTCACGAACGCGACGACCGCGAGGGCGAGGATGATCAGTGTGGCGGCGACGGGGTCCACGCGGCCAGCGTAGCGATCAGGCCGCGTCGACGGGCTCTGTCGCGAGCCGCTCCTTGACACGGCGTTCGACCAGCACGGGGATGAACGCGCGCACGCGGGCGCCGTCGAGCTGCGCGAGCTCGTCGGCCGCGATCTCGCGCAGCCGATCCTCGCCGACGAACGGGTACGTCTCGGACAGCCGCTCGAGCACGTAGACGAGCGCTTCGTACTCCGATTCCGGCTGGAGGCGGCTCATACTCGCATTGTCCGCCCCGCCGCGGGCGTCGTCCAGGTGCTTCACGGGTCCGTCATGGATCGATCCATAGATTATGGTCTATATATGACCTCCTCGCGCCGGATCGAGACCATCCGCTCCCTCACGGGAGAGTTCGCCGGCAGCGCCGGACTCGCCGCCGTCGTCATCGGGTCGGGGATCGCCGCGCAGACCCTCTCCCCGGGGGACGTGGGCCTGCAGCTGTTCGAGAACGCCTTCGCCACCGCACTCGGACTCGGGGTGCTCATCGCCGTCTTCGCCCCCGTCTCCGGCGCCCATTTCAACCCGGTGGTGACGCTCGTCGACGCGCTGCTCCACGGGCGGCCGGTGCAGAGCGTTGCGACCTACCTTCCGGTCCAGATTCTCGGATGCATCACGGGCGCCGTCGTGGCGAACCTCATGTTCGGCCTTCCCGCCGTGTCGTGGGCGACGACCGATCGGGCGAGCTGGCCGACGCTGTTCGCGGAGGTCGTTGCGACGGCCGGCCTCCTCACGGTGATCTTCGGTCTCGTGCGCACGGGGCGCTCGCACCTCGCCGCCCCGGCCGTGGGCGCCTACATCGGCGCCGCCTACTTCTTCACCTCGTCGACGAGCTTCGCGAACCCCGCCATCACGGTCGGCCGGGCTTTCTCCGACACCTTCGCCGGCATCGCACCGACCTCCGTCCTCCCCTTCATCGGTGCGCAGCTGGTGGGCGCTGGGCTCGCGTGGGCGTTCGTCCGCGCGGTGTTCCCGCGGCCCGTGGCCACCATCCCGACGGCCTAGCCTTCGCGCTAGCCGACCGACGACGGCCATGGGGAGGGGGTTGACCCGAACAGCGCTCCACACGTGAGACTGATGCCGTGACCCGGATGAGAGAGAACCTCCGCGACTGGCGCCAGACGTCGCTGAACCGCCACCGCGTACTGCTGGCGGCCAAGACCGCGGCCGCCGCCGCGATCGCGTGGCTGCTCGTCCCCCTCCTTCCCTTCGTGAGCAACGAGTACTCCTATTACGCCCCCTTCGGCGTGCTCGTGGTCATGTACCCGACGGTGGCCGCCACAGCCCGCACCGGGGGCCAGACCCTCCTGGGTCTCGCGCTCGGGATCGGTTTGGGCGTCGCGGCGCTCGGCGCGACCGAGTTCTTCGACATCCCGCCCGTCATCCCCCTGGCCGCGGTCGTCGGTGTCGGTGTGCTTCTCGGCGGCATCCGACACCTCGGAGCCGGTCGCGACATCCTCGCGGTCGCCGCCGTGTTCGTGCTGCTGCTCGCCGGACAGGCGGGGTCCGGGGACTATCCGCTGTCGTACCTGGTGACGATGGGCGTCGGCGTCGTCGTCGGGCTCGTCGTGAACCTCGTCGTCGTTCCGCCGCTGTATTTCGAGTGGGCCAGTGGCAAGCTCACCGACCTGCGCGAAGCCGCCGCGGCGTTCCTCGACACCCTCGCCGATCACGTGCGCGAGCCGGATGCCGCACAGGTGGACGCCGCCCTGTCGCACCTCGACGCGATGACCGAAGAGGTCCGACGCGAGGTCGCCGAGGCTGAGGATTCCGCCCGCGCCAACCCCCGGGGGCGGCGCCACCTCGCCGAGCAGCAGCAGAACGCGCGTCGCCTGCGTTCGATGGACCTCACCGTCGCCGCCACGCGCGACCTCGCCGAGGTCATCTCGGGGCGTCATCCCGCGACGCTCCGCGAGATGGACGACGAGGCGCAGCGCCTGTTCGCCGACGCGATCCGCGCCTGCGCCACGCTCACGAAGACGCCGATCGACGACGACGGCCTCGACGACCGTGTGCGCGCCGCGAAGGACGCGCTCGAGCGCTACCTCGGTGCACTGCCGTCGACGACCGTCTCGACCTCGACGATGGCCCAGCGCATCGAGCCGGCGATCTTCCTGCGTCGCCTGGTCGACGCCTCCACCCTGTTCATGGATGACAACAGAGCCTGATCACGACGCCTGTCAACCCCCGCGGTGATTCGGGGTTTCCGACCCTAGCGTCCGAGCACAACCGCTCACGCGCACAGGAAGGGGAAGACGATGTTCTTCCACAAGCAGGAGTTGCAATTCGCCGCCACACCCGACAAGCCCGATGCGATCTTCGCCCGGCGGCTTCAGGAGGTGCTCGGCGGACAGTACGGCGAGATCACGGTGGCCATGCAGTACGGCTTCCAAGCCGTCAACTGCCATCTGCCGGGCAAGTACCGCGATCTGCTGTACGGCATCGGCGCCGAGGAGATGGGACACGTCGAGATGCTGGCGGTGATGATCGCCCAGCTGCTCGAGAAGGCGCCCGTGTCGCAGAGCGAGGAGGCCGTGGCATCGGACCCGACGCTCGCCGCCGTGGTGGGCGGCATGGACGTGCAGTCGGCGATCGTCGCCGGGGCCGGCGTTCGTCCCGTCGACAGCAACGGCAACCCGTGGCAGGGGTCGTACATCACCGCCAGCGGCAACCTCCTCGCCGACTTCACCGCCAACGCCAACGCGGAGATGCAGGGCCGCACCCAGGTGGCCCGGCTCTACCACATGACCGATGACAGCGGCGTGCGGGACATGCTGTCCTTCCTGCTCGCGCGAGACACCATGCATCAGAACCAGTGGATCGCCGCCGCGGCCGAGCTGCGCGAGGAGGGCGTGGAGGATCTCCCCGTTCCGAGCAACTTCCCGCTCAGCAAGGAGGCGCGCGAGCACGCCTACACGTACTACAACTTCTCCGACGGTCAGGCGGCGGCAGAGGGCTCCTGGGCCTCCGGGCCGACGCCCGACGGCAAGGGCGAATTCCGCTACGAGGACGGCCCCGGGACCTCGGTGCCGATGCCGCCGCCGACCACGCCCGATCCGCGCTACTACGGCACCGATGCGAAGCCGGGCTTCATCGACAAGGCCGAGGGCGTCGTGCGCGACGCGCTATCGTAGCCGCGAGTCGGCGCGAGACCGGGTGATCCGCCCGGTCCCGCGCCACGCGGAAGGGGTCGGATGCCTGCTGTCGCCGTGATCGGTGCTCTCACGTTCGTGCTCAGCGCCCTGTCGGTGAAGCTGCAGCGCACGGGGGTGCCCCCGCTCCTGATCGCACTCGCCTGCGGCGCCCTGCTCGGGCCGTTCGCGGCGGGGGTCGTGCAGCCGACCGCGTGGGGCCTCGGATCGACAGAGGTGCTCGAGTCGGTGGCACGGGTCGTGCTCGCGGTGTCGCTGCTCGGCGTCGCGCTGAGGTTCCCGCGGGGATACTGGCGCGCGAACCTGCGCTGGATCGTCGCCAGCATCGCCGTCGGCATGGTCGTGATGTTCGCCGTCGCGACGGGGGCGGTCCTGCTGCTGGGCATCCCCCTGCTGTCGGCGATGCTGATCGCGGCAGCGATCACGCCGACCGATCCGGTCGTGACCACGCCGATCGTCACCGGCACCGTCGCGGAGGAGCGCATCCCGAAGCGGGTGCGTCTGAACCTCTCGTCGGAAAGCGGGCTGAACGACGGGCTCGCGTATCTGATCCTCATGCTGCCGGTGTTGCTCGTCACCACCGGGGGCGCCGAGGCGTGGCGCGAGTGGCTGACGACGACGCTCCTGTGGGAGGTCGCGGTGCCCGTGGTCGTGGGCTTCGGCCTCGGCTGGGCCGCAGGCTGGCTCCTCGACACGGTCATCGCCCGGGGATGGTCGAACTCGACGAGCTACCTCGGCTATGCCCTCGCGCTGGCGCTCGCGATCCTCGCCGGTCTGCGGGTCATCGAGACGGATGCCGTGCTGGGGGTCTTCGTGGCGGGCGCGGCGTTCGGCAACCGCCTGACCGACGACCTCCGCGCCGAACTCGGACGCGAGATCGACGAGCTCGGTCGCGTGCTCATCCTGCCCCTGTTCGCGGTCATCGGCGCTCTCCTCCCGTTCGACCGCTGGGCGGCGGAAGGGTGGGCGCTACCGATCGTTCTCGTGCTCGCGCTGATCGCACGCCGGATCGCCGGCATGTGGTTGACGCGCCCCATCTACGCGCGCCTGCACTCCCGGACCGAGACGGCATTCATGAGCTGGTTCGGCCCGGTGGGGGTGTCCGCGCTTCTCTATGCGTGCCTGGCGGAGCGCCGCACCGGCGACGATCTGGTCCTTCCGGCGGTGCTCCTGGCGATCGCGCTGTCGGTCGTCATCCACGGCCTCAGCACGCGACCGGCCGGCGAGTGGCTGCGACGACGGGAGCGGATGGGCTAAGTGGCGCCGCCCTCGATGCGCACGTCGTCGAGCGCGCTGCCGTCACCCCACCCGTCCGAGGTGATCACGCTCAGTCCACCGTTGCTCTCGAGCACCACGACGGCGATGCTCGACAGGTCGCCGACGCCAGCCTGCCGCACGGCCTGCCGCACGTCAGCGCGCGAGAGCCTCGTGCGTCGGAGCGCAGCGTCGTCGAAGCGACCGCTCTTGAGCAGCACCGTCGGCGACGCCGTCGTCAGTCGGCGCACGCGATGCCATCGTGCGGCGAGGAACGCGACGATCACCTGCAGCGCGAGAAGGAGAGCGAGCGCGATCGCGCCTTCGACGTAGGACACGTCGGAGGACAGCAGGATCGTTGCGAGGGTGGACCCGAGGGCGACCGTCACGACGAAGTCGAACGCGTTCAGCTGGGCGAGCGCGCGCTTGCCCGAGACGCGGATGAACACGACGAGCGCCGCATAGGACGCGACGCCGACGAGCAGCACGCGGAGGACGTCTGACCAGGTGTCGAACCACATGCGCCCGACCATAGGCGCGACGGCGGTCGGTGACTACGGGGTTGCGTCGACCTCGTCGAGGGGTTCGCGCTCGGCGGTCGTCTCGCCGTCGTTCACCGGGTCGGGGATCGGGATCACGGCGATCGGGATGCCGGGCGCGACGAAGAGGAACGCCCGCCGCAGCGCCCCCTCACCGTCGTTGAAGGTCAGCCAGTCCCCGCCGCGAGCCACGGCGTGCTCGATCCGCGCTCGCAGCGCATCCGGTTCGACTCCCCCGATGGAGTACGTCTGTCCGCCGTAGACGACGTCAATGCGCTTCATGGTCACGACCGTTCTTCGACAACACCTTGCCGCCGTCCGCCGAGGGCTCGGGAACGAGGTGCAAGCCGCCCGGGGAGTTCGCCGTGTAGGACAGCGCCTCCAGCCATGCGCCGTTCAGCTGCGCGCGGCGACTGCCGTAGTACTTGTAGACCAGCGAGCAGTTGGCGTGCATCCACACCGTGGTGCGCCCGTCGCCGATGCTGGAATCGTCCTTCCAGGTGAACGTGAAGCTCTCGCCGCGACGCAGCTTTCCGGTGATCACCGTCTGCAGGTGCGCGAGCGCGCGGTCCTCGAAGTCGACCTTCACGCTGTTCTCGTAGATGAATTTCCCCATGGGCTCACCTCCACCGTCACTCAAGCACGTCGAAGGGCGTCCGACCATCGTCTTGACACCGCCGCGGTCAGCTGAACGCGACGACGATGCCGCCGGCCGCGCCGACGAGCACCACCATCCAGGGCGGGAGCCGGAATGCGACCAGCAGAACGAAGCACACCAGCGCGAGCGCGAACGTCGCGGGCCCGGTCACAGCCGTGACGAACACCGGATCGTAGAGGGCGGCGGCGAGGATGCCGACCACGGCGGCGTTCGCACCCGCCATCGCCGCGCGTGCGCCCACGCGCCGCCGGAGGTCGTTCCAGAACGGCAGGATGCCGGTGAGCAGCAAGAAGCCGGGAAGGAAGATCGCCACGAGGGCGAGCACGCCGCCCGCGACGCCACCGGGCCCGACCGACGAGACCGCGCCGAGGTAGCCGGCGAACGTGAAGAGCGGGCCCGGCATCGCCTGGGCGACCCCGTAGCCGGCGAGGAAGGCGTCGGGCGACACCCAGCCGGGCACGACGACCTCGGCCTCCAGCAGCGGCAGCACGACGTGTCCGCCGCCGAAGACGAGCGCACCGGCACGGTAGAAGGCATCGACGAGATCGGCCGCGCCCGACCCGGTGGTCGCCGCGAGCAGCGGGAGCCCGGCGAGCAGCACGACGAAGGTCGCCAGGCACAGCCAGCCGACCGCGCGCGTCACCGGGAACACGGCCGCCGGCCCCGCCGCGTCGACCGAAGCACGGCAGAGCCACAGCCCGACCAGTGCCCCGACGACGATCACGCCGATCTGCGCGAGCGAGCTCGGCAGCAGCACCACGACGACGGCAGCTCCGACGGCGATTCCGGCGCGCTGCCGATCGGGAGCGAGGGCATGCGCCATCCCCCACACCGCCTGCGCGACCACGGCGACCGCGACCACCTTCAGGCCATCGAGCACACCGGCACCGACCGGTCCGCCCACGGCCGTGCCCACGGACGCGAAGGCGATCATGAGCACCGCTGACGGCAGCGTGAAGGCGACGAACGCCGCGAGCGCACCTCCCGCGCCGGCGCGGAGCATCCCGAGACCGAACCCGACCTGACTGGATGCCGGCCCCGGCAGGAACTGGCACAGCGCGACGAGGTCCGCGTACGCTCGGTCATCGATCCAGCGACGCCGCGTGACGAGCTCGTCGCGGAAGTATCCGAGGTGCGCGATCGGGCCACCGAAGGATGTGAGGCCGAGCTTCAGGAAAGCCAGGAACACCTCTGCCACCGATCCGCGAGGACGGGGAGGAGGGGTGGGCACGTCGGCGTTCGCAAGGGGCCCGTCGGATGACACGCACACACGCTACCGTGGCCCGGGAAAGGAAGGTGGTCTGCGATGGCAGGACGACTGGTGCAGCTTTCCGGCGGACGCGCGCTCGGGGTGAGCGGCTTCGGCGATGCCCTCGCGCAGCGTGCGGTGGTGATGTGCCATCCCGCTCCCGGCGGCGGCGGGTTCGATCCCGATCCCACCGTCTCGACCCACTGGGGCGCGCGGATCGTCGGGATCGACCGGCCGGGCTACGGAGCATCCGACGCCTGGCGTGCGGGCGAGCGCCCCTCCTTCGCGACCCACGCCGACGACATCGCCCAGTACCTCTCGCGAATCGAGAGCAGCACCTCGCGCATCTCGGCGATGGAACTCGGACCGTTCGGCGTGGTGGGCTGGGGCCTCGGCGGATACGCCGCCCTCGCTCTCGCGTCGCGGCACCCGCACCTGGTGGACCGGGTGGCGCTCGTCGACGTTCCCGACCCTGGCCGGGTCGCCCGCGAGCGCGCGCCGCAGCCGCCGTTCCGGGTGGCCGACGTCGGCATCGCTCCCGCCGAGCCCGCCTTCGAGTCGACCGCGGCCGGTCGCCGCATCCGCCGGATGCTGGATGCCGCGGCGACGCAAGGCGCCGCCGGGATGCAGGGCGATTATGCGGCAGCGGCCGACGACGACTGGCAGCGGCGGCTCCGCGACATCCGCGCCGACGTGCTGCTCGTCTACGGCGACCAGCACCCGACGGTGGATGCGCATCTCGACGGCCGCCGCCTGCGCCGCCGGCTTCCCCGTGCCCGGGTTGTGCGCGTCGAGGCGGGCACGGGCCTGTCGATCACGACGCACTGGCCGAGCATCCTGAACCACGTCGCCCCACGCCACGGCGGCGTCTCGCCCACTCTGCGCGACGGCGCACCGTAACCGCGGCGCCCGCTCGCCGCGGGGCTCGCTCGAGGCGGGCACTCGCTCGAGAAACCACATTCGCCCCGAGAAACACCGCGCTGCCTGGTTTCTCGGGCCAATCGCGGTTTCTCGGCGAGGATGCGGGCGCGCCACGGGGAAAGGGGCCGGTCAGCCGGGCTCCACCGCCGCATCGGCACTCTCGGTCTCCTGCAAGGCGCGGATGAGGCTGCGCGCGTCGTAGGGACCACGATGGCGACGGCCGTTGACGAAGAACGTCGGAACCGAGGAGATCGACATCGCCTCGGCGTCGAGCATGTCATCCTGCACCCGCGCGGTGACCGCGGATGCGGTGAGGTCGCGTTCGAAACGCTCCACGTCGAGCCCGAGGCGGTCCGCCAGACGCACGATGTCGGAGGGCAGCTGGTTGTCCTGGTCGGCGAACAGACCGCGCAGGAACTCCGGGAACCTCCCCTGTCGCGCGGCGGCCTCGGCCGCCTCGGCCGCCGCGAGGGCGTTCGGGTGCTGATCGGTCAACGGCGCATGCCGCCACACGTAGCGCACCCGGTCCCCGAGTTCGCGGCGCACGTCGTCGATCGACCCCGAGGCCTTGAGGCAGAACGGGCACTGGAAGTCGCCGTACTCGACGATCTCGTAGGGAGCGTCGTCGCGCCCGAACACATGGTCGCGGGCGGGATCGACCGGGCGCACGAGGGTCTCACCCGTCTCCACAGCGGGGCGCACGGCGTCGGAGATCCGGAACACGACCGTGGCCGCCACGAAGGCGATGACAGAGGCGACGAGCACGCCCACGCGTGCTTCGTTCTGCGCCGTCGCGCCGTCGATGGCGATGTCGACGATGAAGAGCGAGATCGTGAAGCCGATGCCGCACAGCAGGCCCCCGCCGGCAATCCGGTCGAGGGTGAGCCCGGCACCGAACTCGCCGGCGCCGAATCGGCGCATGAGCGCGGAAGCCCCGAACACGCCGAGGAACTTCCCCACCGCCAGGCCGACGACGATGCCCCACGTGAGCGAGGAGGTCACCGCGCCGGCGAGGATCTCGGGACTGATGACCACCCCGGCGTTCGCGAGGGCGAACAGGGGCAGGATGACGAAGGCAACGTATGGGGCGTAGGCGCTCTGCAGCCGCTCGTTGACCGAGATCGATTCGCGCAGGCTGTTCGCCGCCGCCCGGGCGTACTCGGTGTTCGGGGACTGCCGGAAGGTGCGTGCCAGTTCCAGGGCGTGTTCGACGTCGCGCCGATTCGGACGATAGACGGGAACGAGGAGGGCGATGGCGACGCCCGCCAGGGTGGGGTGCACACCGGAGGCGAGGAAGGCCATCCACACGATGATCGACAAGGTCGCGTAGACCGGGCCGCGTCCGCTCGGCAGATAGCGGGTGGCATAGACGCCGGCCAAGCCCACGGCCGCGATGACCAGCGGGAGCACGTCGAGACTGTCGGTGTAGACGAACGCGATGATGCTGAGCGCGCCGATGTCGTCGACGACAGCGAGCGCGAGGAGGAACACGCGCAGGCGTCCGGGAACGCGCGGTCCCACGAGCGCGAGAGCACCGACGAGGAAGGCCGTGTCTGTGGAGATGACGACACCCCACGCGTGCGCGTAGCCGGAGCCGGCGGCGACCGCGACGAACAGCACGGCGGGGATGGCGAGGCCCGCGAGCGCGGCGAAGACCGGCACGCTCGCCCGGCGCCAGCTGGTCAGCTCGCCGATCGCGAACTCGCGACGAACCTCGAGGCCGACGGTGAAGAAGAAGATCGCCATCAGCGCGTCGTTGACGAGCGCATGCAGCGTGAAGTCGATCTGAATGTCGCCGAGCCCGATCGACAGGTGCGTCTCCCAGAATGACTCGTATGCGCCGTCGGCGATATTTGCCCAGGCGATGGCGACGAGGGTGGCCAGCAGGAGCAGGAGTGCTCCGGAGCGGTTCATGCCGATCGCCCCGACCTTGTCGGCGATCGAGGCGTGCTTGCGGGAGCGGGCAGAGGGGCTCGACACGTCGACAAGTCTCCACCCGTTCGGGCATCCGCGGGAGAGGTCACGCAGAACCCGCTCGGTAGAGTGACGAGGGTGGAATCCGACGACGAGCTGAGCGAAGACGCCGGACAGAGCGCATGCGGTCCGGGATGCACGTGCGGCGCCCCCGAACGATCCACGTTCCTCCCTCTCGGCACGACGAAGCGCCGCATCGAGGGGGCCGGCGAGCCGTCCGGGGCACACGGCGTCGAGCAGGCGATCATCCCGGCGGGAACCTTCGCCATGGGCGATTCCTCGGGCGACCGGAATCCCGGTGACGGCGAGGTGCCGGTGCACGATGTCACCCTCGACGCGTTCTCGATCGACGCGACCAGCGTGACCAACGACGACTTCGCCCGTTTCGTCGACGCCACGGGCTTCGAGACCGAGGCCGAGACCTTCGGCTTCTCCGCCGTGTTCCACCTCGCGCTCGACGCACCCGACGACGACGTCATGGGGCGCGCATCCGGAACCCCGTGGTGGATCGGCGTCCGCGGCGCCGACTGGCGGCACCCCGGAGGGCGGAACAGCTCGATCGACGGCCTCGGAGACCACCCGGTCGTGCACGTCTCGCACAACGACGCGCTCGCCTACTGCGCCTGGGCCGGTCGGCGTCTGCCCACCGAAGCGGAGTGGGAGTACGCCTCCCGCGGCGGCCTCGACGGCGCCAAATACCCGTGGGGCGACGAGGAGCCCGATTCCGGCGGCGCGTGGCGCACCAACATCTGGCAGGGTGCCTTCCCGCACGCCAATACCCTGGAGGACGGATTCCTCACCACCGCTCCGGTGCGCACCTTCTCGCCCAACGGCTATGGGCTGTGGCAGACGGTCGGGAACGTCTGGGAGTGGTGCGCGGACTGGTGGGATCCCCGCACCTACGCCGCGTCGCCTCCCCGGAATCCACAGGGACCGGAGCGGGGCGATGTGCGGGTGCTGCGCGGCGGAAGCTTCCTCTGCCACATCTCCTATTGCAACCGGTACCGCAATTCGGCCCGCTCGCAGAACACCCCTGACTCCTCGATGGGCAACGCCGGGTTCCGCACGGTCGCCCTGGCCGGTTCGTGAGCGGGTCATCGGATGCGCCGCGAGGCGGCGACGCGTCACGGCGCCGTGATGCGCTGACGTGGATCGCGCTCGTCGTCGCCGCCGCAGCCCTCGGAGTCATCGTGTGGGCCTGCGTCACCGCGTGGGGGGCGATCGTCCACGGACACCCGGCCTATGCCGTGCTGCTGGGCGCGGCCGCTCTGCTCGCGGTCCTGGGCGTCGTCGTGGCGCTGCGCGGCGCTCGTCGCCGGACCGCGGCGCGGGTCACCGGTCGCATCCTCCTCCTGGTCGCAGCCGCCGGGGGCATCGCCGCCCTCGCCTGGCTCCGCCCGTACCCGGCGGTCGAGCCGGCGCTCTCGGCGATGCAGAGCGACGAGGCCGTCACCGTGGTCGAGAGCGCCGATCGGATCGTTTTCGAGCCCGCGGATGCGCCGTCGTCGACCGCGGTGTTCTTCCAGCCCGGAGCGCTCGTCGACCCTCGCGCCTACGCGGCGGTCCTGCGCCCCCTCGCCGAGGCGGGCCATCCGGTGGTCATCGCCAAGCAGCCGCTGGGGATCGCGTTCCTCGCGCTCGGCGCGTTCGACGACGCCCGCGACGTCGTGCCGCATGCCGACGGCTGGGTGATCGGCGGGCATTCGCTCGGCGGAACGGTCGCCGCAATGCAAGCCGACGAACACGACGAAGACACCGAGCGCCGAGCCACGGGCCTGATCCTGTACGCCTCCTACCCCGCCGACGACATCAGCGAGACCCTCACCACGCAGGTGCTGTCGATCTCCGGCACCGAAGACGGGCTGGCCACGCCGTCGAAGATCGCCGATACCGCCGCCACCCTTCCCGTCGACACGGAGTTCCTCGTTCTCGACGGCGTCTCACACGCCCAGTTCGGCTCGTACGGCCCGCAGCCGGGCGACGGTGTGCCACAGGTGTCGGACGAGACCGCGCGTACGCAGATCTCGAACGCGAGCCTCGATTTCGTCTCGTCGTCTACTGCCGGCTGACCCCTCGGGAATGAAGCGGCACCGGCCTACGCTGGAGGAAAGAAGACCGCAACCGACAGAGAGGCGGCTTCCATGGCAACGCAGACCGTGACGATGGACTCCTTCCGCGAGACCATCGCCGACAACGACATCGTCCTGCTCGACTTCTGGGCCGAGTGGTGCGGGCCGTGCCGATCCTTCGCACCCGTCTTCGAGAAGGCGTCCGACGAGCACACGGACGTCGTCTTCGGCAAGATCGACACCGAGGATCAGCGCGAGCTCGCGGGCGGCTTCGGCATCACCTCGATCCCGACGCTGGCGGCCTTCCGCGAAGGCATCATGGTGTTCTCGCAGCCGGGCGCCCTCCCCGCGCCGGCCCTGGAGCAGGTGATCACCGCGGTGAAGGGCCTCGATATGGATGATGTCCGGCGCCAGGTCGCCGAGCAGCAGGCCGCGGGCGACACCGAGGCATGACGCCCGACCGACGCCGTCGACGGGGCATCGGGGTCAGCCGATCGTGGTGCCGAACAGCGAGCCGACCAGGAACGTCGCGACCAGCGCGAGCGTCCCACCGATGAGCGTACGCAGGACCGCCTTCCACCGTGACGCACCCCCGATCCACGCAGCGACGTACCCGGTCACCGCGAGGGCGACCAGCACGGCGACGAAGGTGAGGGCGATCCGCTCGGGGTGAGGCGTCAGGAGCATGGTCACCAACGGCAGGAGCGCGCCGACGGTGAAAGCGACGGCGGATGCGATGGCCGCGTACCAGGGACTCACGACGTCGTCGCGGTCGATGTTCAGCTCGGCAGCCAGGTGCGCGCCGAGAACATCCTTCGCCGTCAGCTCCCGCGCGACCTTCTCGGCCGTCGCGCGGCTGAGGCCCTGGGCCTGGTAGATCCCGGTGAGCTCTTCGAGTTCCGCCGCCGGGTCCTCGGCCAGCTCGCGCCGTTCCTTCTCGATCAGGGCGTGCTCGGTGTCACGTTGCGAGGCGACCGAGACGTACTCGCCGAGCGCCATCGAGATCGCTCCGCCGACGAGGGCGGCCGTGCCGGCCAGGAGCACCGGCAGGCTTCCGCTGGTCGCCCCCGCGACGCCGACGACGACCGCAGCCGTCGAGACGATGCCGTCGTTGGCACCGAGCACGCCGGCACGGAGCCAGTTCAGGCGCTGCGCGAGGCCACCACGGTGGGGCTCGTCGGGATGCGCAGAGGAGGCCGGGGCATCGGAGGCGGCGTTCACGGGCGACAGGCTAGCGCTTCGGAGAGAACCGCAGTTGTCACGGCGTCCTCTCGGCGGCGACCCTGGCGATCGTCCGACGCTCGGTCTCGTTCTCGCACAGCGCCAGAGCCCGGTCGAAGGCGGCACGGGCCGCGCCCCGCTCCCCCGTGGCGGCGAGCATGTCGGCGCGCGCGAGATGGAAGTAGTGGTATCCGTCGAGTTCTTCGGCGATCGGCGACAGAAGCGCGAGACCTGACTCCGGCCCCTCGGACAGCGCGGCAGCGACCGCCTCGTTCAGCGACACGATCGGCGACGGCTCGAGCCGAGCGAGCACGGCGTACAGACGCCTGATGGTGCGCCAGTCGGTGTCGTCGAAGGTCGGTGCGCTCGCATGGGCACCGGCGATCGCCGCCTGAAGCTGGTACGGCCCCACGCGGCGGAGCGCGAGCGCGCGTGCCAGCAGGCGCCGTCCCGCCGCGATCGCTTCGGCATCCCATCGGCTGCGGTCCTGGTCGCGCAGCAGCACGACCTCGCCGTCGGCGTCGAGTCGCGCCGGGCGTCGCGCGTCGGTGTAGGCCAGGAGCGATGCCAGCCCCCAGGCCTCAGGCTCCTCCGGGAGCAGGTCGCACAGCGTGCCCGCCAGCCAGCGGGCCTCATCGCACAGGTCGCCGCGCACGAGCTCACCCGTGGGCGCGGCGTGCCCCTGCGTGTAGATCACGTAGACGACCTTCAGCACGTCGTCCAGGGAGTCCGCGAGCAGGTCGCGATCGGGGACCTCGAAGGGCACGCGACTGGCCGCGATCTTCTTCTTCGCCCGCACCAGGCGCTTCGCCATGGTCGCTTCGGAGACGAGGAAGGAACGCGCGAGCGAGGCCGTCGGCAGGCCCACGACGTAACGCAGCGTCAGCGCAACGCGTGCCGACTCGTCGAGGGCGCGGTGGCAGCATCCGAAGATCATCGCCAGCAGGTCGTCGGAGATCGGCCCGCGGTCGCGTTGCGGCAGCTCGAGCGCGGCACGCACATCGTCTTCTCGCCGCGCCCATCGCACGTCGCGTCGGGCCTGATCGATCGCCCAGCGGCGCGCGACGGTGAGCAGCCATGCGCCTGGCGCGCCCGGCAGCCCGTCGGCGTGCCAGCGTTCGGACGCAACCGCGAACGCGTGCTGCGCGGCATCCTCCGCGAGATCGAAGTCGCCGAGGTCGGCGCGCAGGGTCGCGACCAGCCGTGGCCACTGCGCACCGAAGACCTCGGCGACCTCGGGATGCGGCACGCTACTGCTGCATCTGCGACACGTCGAAGATCGGCCGGATCTCGACCGAGCCGTAGTCGACGTTGGGGACCTTCTCGGCCCACGAGATCGCCTCATCGAGGTTCGCGACGTCGAGCACGTAGAAGCCGCCGAGGTGTTCCTTGGTCTCGGCGTAGGGTCCGTCGGTGACGACGGTCTTGCCCTCGCGCACGCGCACCGACGTGGCGGTGTCCTGCGGGTGGAGCGCTTCGCCGGAGACGAAGACCCCGGCGTCCTTCACCATCTGGTCGAAGGCGAACCACTCACCCATCTCCGCGGCTTCTTCGGGGCTTCCCGGCTGCGGACTGACATCGGGGGCGCTGGCGAGGAGGAGCATGTACTGCATGGCGTGTCCTTTCGGTCTGGGAGCCGCCCGTCGCAGCCCCTCACTGAAGCGACGAACACCAGTGCACCAGATGGACACCCCCGCCGCATTTCTTTTCTCGGGTGGCTTCGCGTGCCACGGTGATCTCATGCGCATCCTTCGCGCGCTCCGCTCGCACGCCACGCTCTCGGTCACCGCCGGAGTGCTGACGGTCGTGCTGGTCCTCGCGACGACCGGCCGTGGGGATGCGGCCCGCATCGTCGCGACGACATGGGTCGGGGCGGTGGTCGTGTGGACTCTCGTCGGCATGGTGCGGCAGGTGATGCGCGGGCACGTCGGACTCGACATCCTCGCCGTGGTCGCGATGGTCGCCACCCTCGCGGTCGGCGAGTACGTCGCGTCGCTGATCATCGTGCTGATGCTGGCGGGTGGCGACGCCCTGGAGCGGCTCGCCGGACGCCGTGCAACCCGCGAGCTCACCGCGCTCCTGGACCGCTCCCCCCGCACCGGTCATCGCGTGCGGGCCGCGCCCGAGGGCACGGAGATCATCGCGGACGTCGATGTCGACGACATCGCACCGGGCGATGTTCTGCTCGTACGACCGGCGGAGATCGTTCCGGTCGACGGCGTCGTCCTCGGCGACACCGGCGTGTTCGACGAGTCCTCGCTCACGGGCGAGAGCATCCCCGTCGAGCGGCGAACGGGCGATGCCGTTCCGTCGGGAGCTCTGAACGGCGCCGCCGCGGTGCGCATCCGGGCCACGCGCACGAGCGGGGACAGCCAGTACCAGCAGATCGTCGCCCTGGTGCGCGAGGCCGAGCCTTCCCGCGCGCCGGTCGAACGCCTCGCGGATCGCTTCGCGATCCCGTTCACCGCAGTATCGCTCGTTCTGGCGGGCACTGCCTGGGGAGTTTCGGGCGATCCCTCCCGATTCGCCGAGGTGCTCGTGCTGGCCACGCCCTGCCCCCTGCTCATCGCCGCGCCGGTGGCGTTCCTCGGCGGACTCTCCCGCGCCGCGAATGCCGGTGTGATCGTGAAGGGCGGGGCGGTGCTCGAGCAGCTCGCCCGCGTCGCGTCCGCGGCGTTCGACAAGACGGGCACGTTGACGGCGGGGCGACCCGCCGTGTCCGGGGTCCATCCCACGGCCGGATTCACCGAGTCGCAGGTGCTCGGAGCCGCCGCGGCGGCCGAGCAGTACTCCACCCACGCCTTGGCGCCGGGCATCGTCACCGCCGCCCGGGAGCGCGGTGTGATCGTGGGCGCCGCGACCTCCGCTCGCGAGGCGGCGACCGACGGCGTCACCGCCATCGTCGACGGACACCGCATCGTCATCGGCAAGCCGGCCTTCGTGTCTGCGGCGGCGCCCGAGCTGCAGCGCGCGATCCTCGCACCGGGCGAGGCCGCGGCCTACGTGGCGATCGACGGACGCTTCGCCGGTCACCTGACGTTCGTCGACACGGTGCGACCGGAGTCCCGCCAGGTCGTGAACTGGCTGACGCACAACGGCGTCGGCCGGGTGGCCATGCTGACGGGGGATGTGCCGGCGACCGCCGACTCCATCGCCCGCGACGTGGGGATCACCGAGGTGCACGCCGAGCTGCGACCGCGGGAGAAGGTGCATCTCGCGGCCGAGATGCGTCCTCGCCCGATGATGATGGTCGGTGACGGCGTCAACGACGCGCCGGTGCTGGCCGCCGCCGACGTGGGCATCGCGATGGGGGCGCGCGGGGCCACCGCCGCCGGCGAAGCAGCGGACGCGGTCCTGCTCGTCGATTCGCTCTCCGGCGTCGTCGACGGCATCGCGATCGCGCGTCGCACGGTCCGGGTGGCCGTCACCGCGATCGGCATCGGCATCGCGCTGAGCATCGGCCTGATGCTGATCGCGATGACGGGTGCGATCCCCGCCGTGGCCGGTGCGCTCATCCAGGAACTGGTCGACCTCGCGACGATCCTCTACGCCCTCCGCGCCTTGACCGGCGGCCTCCCCTCGCGAAGCACCCGGACGGGATTCCCAGGCGCGCGCGGTGGACTGGAGGAGTGAGCCCGACACGACGCCGACGGCGACGGCGCCTGACACGCCGCCGCGTGGTCGGCGTGCAGGTGGGCGCGACCGTGGCGCTCGCCGGATTCTTCGGCGTGTGGGGGCTCGTCGTCGCCGCCGACGTGGCCGATTCTCCGACCGAGGTGTGCACCGCGCCCGGCGTGGTCGGCGAGGCGAGCGTCGCCGGGTACTCGGGAGACCAGCTGGCCCATGCGCTGACCATCATGGAGGTCGGCGCCGACGCCGGATTCGACGAAGTCGGGCAGCGCCTGGGCGTGATGGCGGCGATGGGCGAATCGGGGCTCCGCAACCTCGACTACGGCGACTGGGAGACCTCGGGCATCCGCAACCCCGACGGGTCTCGCACGTCGTCGATCGGGCTGTTCCAGCAGCAGGACTGGTGGGGCACGGTCGAGGAGCGGATGGATCCCGCGCGCGCCGCATCCCTGTTCTTCTCGCGGCTCGCGACCGTCGAGGGCTGGGAGCGGATGCCGCCCTCGCGGGCGATCCACACCGTGCAGGTCAACACCGATCCCGACCACTACGCGCGCTGGGCCGATGCGGCCACCGCCGTCACCGACGCCCTCGCGGCGGACTGCTTCGGCGCAACGGCGAGCGCCGGAAAGTAGGATTTATCCGCTCGCTCTCGCGAGATCATCTCCACCGTCGACGGGTCGCACGTGACATCACCCTCTGCCCTGCACACGCCCGGCTGGCGTACGTGGACGGTCTGGATCGTCGGGGTCGCCGCCTACGTCGTCGCGATCACGAACCGCACGTCGCTGTCGTCCGTCGGCGTCGACGCGGCGATCCGGTTCGATGCCGACGCCTCGGCGCTGTCGATGTTCGCCGTCATCCAGCTCGCCGTCTACGGTTCGCTCCAGGTGCCGGTGGGGCTGATCCTCGACCGCCTCGGCGCGCGCCCGGTGATCGCGGCCGGCATGGTGCTCATGGCCACCGGTCAGCTCGTCATGGCCTTCGCCGACGCCGTCGGGATCGGCATCCTCGCGCGCGTGCTCATCGGCGCCGGCGATGCCGCGGTCTTCCCGAGCGTGCTGCGCGTGATCGCCACGTGGTTCCCGGCGCAGCGCTCACCGCTCCTGGTGCAGCTGACGGGCATCATCGGCCAGCTGGGTCAGATCGTCGCCGTCGTGCCGCTGGCAGCCCTCCTGCACGCCACGTCGTGGAGCGTCGCGTTCGGCAGCCTCGCCGGACTCACGGTGCTGTTCGCGGTTCTCACCTTCGCGGTCATCCGCAATCGTCCACCCGAGCGTCGCGACGATCCGCTCGACACCGCCGTCGACACCGACACCGGCGCGGTGCGTATCGTGCGTTCGGCGGCCGATCTGCGCGAGGGATTCCGCGAGTCGTGGTCCCACCCGGCGACGCGGTTGGGCTTCTGGTCGCACTTCACCACCCCGTTCGCGGGCACGGCGTTCGTGCTGCTGTGGGGCTATCCGTTCCTCACCGCGGGCGAGGGGCTCAGGCCCGCCGCCGCGTCGGGACTCATGACCCTGCTCGTGCTCGCCGGCATCGTGTTCGGACCGATCCTCGGGGCGCTCTCCTCACGGCACCCGACGCGCCGGTCGCGCTGGCTCGTGCTGCCGACGGTGGTGTTCCAGGCCGTCGCGTGGCTCGCGGTGATCGTGTGGCCCGGCGCCGCGCCGGTCTGGCTGCTGGTGATCCTCGTCATCGCGCTCGCCTCGGGCGGACCCGCCTCGATGATCGCCTTCGACCATGCCCGCGCGTTCAATCCGACGCATCGCCTGAGCACGGCGACCGGCATCGTCAACGGCGGCGGCTTCCTCGCCGCGCTGATCGCGATCCTCATGATCGGCGTCTCGATGGACCTGCAGGGCGCCGGCACACCCGAGACCTACTCGCTGGACGCGTTCCGCATCGCCTTCCTCACCCAGGTGCCGCTGTGGATCATCGGTTCCTGGGGAATCATCCGCGAGCGCAGCCGCACGATCCGGCACGTCGGCGGACCGGGGAATCTCCCCTGGTGACGCATCCGGCCGGTGCGGGCGCTAAAGGCGCGGTTCGATGAAGCGAACCCAGTTCGCGCCGCCACCGGTCTCGGCGCGCTGGAGGAGTTCGAGGTGCTGCCCGTGGACGGCGTAGAGAGAGACCGTCGTGCTTCGCTCACCCGCGGCGACCAGGTATCGGCCGTCGGCGCTCAGCGCGAATCCGCGCGGCTGCGGCTCGGTGGGCGTGAAGGTCTCGGCGGGACGGAGGGAGCCGTCTGCGGCCACGGGCACCGCTGCGAGACTGCTCGTCGACCGCTCCGATGCCCAGAGATGCTTCTGTCCGGCACCCCAGTGCAGGTCGGCTCCCCACAGCGCCGGGTTGACGGTGGGATTGCCTCCGAACACGCCGGGCGGCAGGCCGACGGCGACATCGTGCGCCGCGGTGGATCCGTCCGGAACAAGCACCCCGTTCTGCCGGTCACGGTGCAGACGCACGATCTCGGCACTGAACTCCGTGAGCACGTAGACGCTGTCCTCCGCGGCGTTCAGCGCCAGGTGGCGGGGCCCGATGCCGGGCGGGAAGGCGACGGTGGACGGACTCAGCGGCTCGAGCGAAGGCTCATCGGTGATCGCGTACTGCGCGACGAGATCGTCGCCGAGCGAGACGAAGTACGCGAACCGACCGGATGCATCCGGCAGCACCGCGTGCAGGTTCGCATACGCGATCTCGGAGACCGGAGCGCTCACCACGCCGTCCGCGACGGTGCTGAGGATGCCGTACCCGCCGCCGTAGGAGGCGCCGAGCAGCACCTCGCCGTCGTGAGTGAGGGCCAGGTAGTTCATGCCGCCCCGCGGCAGATCGCGCCGCGAGACCTCCGTCAGCACTCCGGCTGCGCGGTCGAGCGAGAGCGTGACGATGCCCGCGGGGTCGCCCTTGACGGCGGCGTAGACGAGGTCGCGCGTCGAATCGACGGCGAACGTGGAGCATCCCGTCAGCCCCTCGGTCACCGACAGGCGCTCGAGCGCTGCCCCGTCGAAGCGGAACAGCGACAGGGATCCGTCGCCGGCGTTGGCGACGAGCACGAGGGAATGGGTCATGAGGGGTCCTGTTCGCTCGGGAGGAGTCCGGCCGACCGACGCGCCGCGGTGGCGACGGCGAGCACGGCCTGGCTGTGGTCGAGACGTCGGTCGCGCTCGGCCGTGTCGTGCCGGGCGATCATGTCGACGAACGCGCGGAACTCCTCGACCATGCGATGCGGATGCACCGACAGGTCACGGGTCTGCACCTGTTCGCCTCGGCGCTGGGATCGCACGACCGGCATCGCGTTCGGCGCCCCGTCGACGGCGATCCAGCCGTCGGTGCCCTGGATCTTCGAGCGGATCGGGCCGTCGGAGTCCTTCGCGCACACGCACACCGCGGTGCGGTCGCCGTACCCCAGCACGAGCACGCCGGAAGTGTCCACGCCGCGCTCGAGGTTGGCGGTGTACTGCACGCTCTCGGGAAGCCCGAGAAGCCCCACGACGAAGTGGATCGTGTAGATGCCGATGTCGAGCAGCGCGCCGCCACCCTGCGCCGGGTCGAACGCCGGCAGCACCTCGCCGGCCCGGAACCGGTCGAAGCGCGACGAGAACTGGGAGTAGTCGCACTGCACGACGCGGATCTCCCCGACGCTGTCGAGGTGCTCCTGGATCCAGCGGTAGTTCGAGAGGTACACCGTGCTGATCGCCTCGACGAGGATGAGATCGCGCTCCTCGGCGAGGTCGCGCAGTTCCTGCAGATCGCGCTCATCGAGCACGAAGGGCTTCTCGCACACCACATGCTTGCCGGCCTCCAGGGCCTTGCGCGCATACTCGGCGTGCAGCGAGTTCGGCACCGCGATCCACACCGTGTCGATGTCGGGATCTGCGAGGCAGGCATCGAGGTCGAGGTGCACGCGGTCGATGCCGAACTCGTCCCGCATCGCGGCGAGGCGATCGGCTGACGCCGGACGCCCGCAGATCGCGACGAGGTCGAGGCCGTCGACGGCGGCGGCGTGGGGCAGGAAGTCGCGGACGATCATCCCCGACCCCAGCACGGCGAGCTTCATGCGAATCTCTCCTCGGGATGCGATCGGGCACGCGGATGGCGTCGCAAGACGCGGCTCTCCCCATCGTATGCGCGGCCCCGTGCGGGCCATAGCCGCCGCATAAGCCTCCATAGCGCGGTATCAGCCGGTCGCGGGGTGCCGGATAGGCGGGGTGCGTATCCCTGGATGCATGGAACCCACGCCCCGCCGCAAACGCCGCACCCGTCGCCGGAACGTGATCATCGCGTCGGCGCTGACGACCACGCTCACCCTCTCGGGCGCCGCAGCGTGGGCCGCGGACCGCTACCTCGTGCAGCACGTCGAGATCGACGATGTCGCCGCGTACGAGGCGGAGAACTCACCGGTCACCGTGGACGACGGTGCCGACGACACCGGCGACGACGCGAGCACCGAGACGGTCCTGACCGACACGTCGTACACGAGCGGGGAGACGTCGGTCGAGATCTCGACCGTCGTCGAGGGGTCCGGGGACTCGACGGTGACCTACTACGTCGCCGAGGTCACCTTGGGCGACGCGACCGCGCTGCGGAGCGCCTTCGCCAACAATCAGTTCGGCGAGAACATCACCGACCTCACCAGCTCCATCGCCGAGCAGAACGATGCCGTCTTCGCCATCAACGGCGACTACTACGGGTTCCGCGACACCGGCATCGTCATCCGCAATGGCGTCGTGTACCGCGACGACCCCGCCCGCACGGGCCTGGTCTTCTACACCGACGGCAGCGTCGAGGTCTACGACGAGACCGCCACCAGCGCCGACGAACTCGTGGCCGCCGGCGCGTGGAACACCCTCAGCTTCGGGCCGGCGATCGTCGAGGACGGCGCGGTCCTCGAGGGGATCGAAGACGTCGAGGTCGACACCAACTTCGGCAACCACTCCATCCAGGGCGACCAGCCGCGCACCGCGGTCGGCGTCATCGACGACAATCACCTGGTCTTCGTCGTCGTCGACGGGCGCCAGAGCGGCTACAGCGAGGGGGTCACCCTCACCGAGCTCGCCGACATCTTCGTCGACCTGGGGGCGACGACGGCCTACAACCTCGACGGGGGCGGCTCGTCGACGATGTTCTTCGACGGCGAGGTGGTCAACAGCCCGTCCAACGGCGGCGAGCGCGCCACCAGCGACATCCTCTACATCGCGGGGTGACCGGCATGATCGTGCTCATCCCCGCGCTCGAGCCCGGACCGCGCCTGCCCTGGCTGGTCGACGAACTGCTCGCCGCCGATCCCGACCTCACCGTCCTGGTCGTCGACGACGGCAGCGGGCCGGGGTACGACGATCTGTTCTCGGTGGTCGAAGACGCCGGCGCGCGCGTCATCCGCTTCTCGAGGAACCGAGGGAAGGGGGCTGCGCTGAAGGCGGGCTTCGCCGAGGTCGTGCGGTGGGCACCGGATGACGACGTCGTGACCGCCGATGCAGACGGCCAGCATCGCGTCGACGACATCCTCCGTGTCGTCGAGGCCCTGCGGCGGGAGAAGGCGGCCGAATCCCCGGCGCTCATCCTCGGGTGTCGCGACTTCGGCGGTGACGTGCCGGTGCGCAGTCGTGTGGGCAACGCGGTGTCGCGCGGGGTGTTCCGCGTGGTCGCCGGGTGGGCGCTCAGCGACACGCAGACCGGACTGCGCGGCATCCCGGCGGCGCTGCTCCCGTGGGCGATGTCGGTTCCGGGCGACCGTTTCGAGTACGAGCAGAACATGCTGCTGCGCAGCCGGAGCGCGGGGGTGACCGCTCGCGAGGTGCCCATCGCGACGGTCTATCTCGAGCGAAACGCCTCGAGCCACTTCCGTCCGTTGACGGACTCGCTGCGCGTCATGCTTCCCCTGATCCTCTTCGCGGGGTCGTCTCTCCTAGCCTTCGCGCTCGACACGGTGCTCCTGCTCGTGCTGTCGGCCGCGACGGGCTCGCTGGTGTTCTCCATCGTGGCGGCCCGCGTGATCAGCGCATCCGTGAACTTCGCCGTGAACCGTCGGGTGGTCTTTCATCGCCGGAGCCGGAGCCGGGGCCGCACGCGCGAAGCCCTGCGGTACGCCGCCCTGGCGCTCGTGCTGCTCGCGTCGAACATCGCGTGGATGGGAGCGCTGACCGACATCGGCGTCACCCTCCTGGCAGCCAAGATGCTCACCGAGGTGGTGCTGTTCCTGACGAGTTACGCCGTGCAGCGCTCGCTCGTCTTCCGCGGAGGACAAGGGGCTGGTCGGAAGCGGCTGCATGCAGCGCGCGCCCGAATGCGCTCTCTGGTCCCGGAATCGTCACAGGCCATCCGTACCGGCACCCCGTTTGAGCGAGCCCTTCATGCCGGAACATCCCCTCCGCTCGGCACCGAGGCGCGGCACCATCGCGTCATCGACGACGACACCGCCAGGGCCACGGCGTTTCGGGATGCGGAAGAGCCGGCGGGCCGCCGCTGACGGGCACGCCGGTCGAGCGCGTCGCGTCGACGCTGGCGATCATGGGGACCGGGATCGATCCGCTGGAACTGCGCCGATTCATCGTCGGCACCGAGAGGAGCGTGTCACCGAAAGCGGTGGCCGCCCTCTACGGGCGCGCCGAGATGCTCGCACGGATGCCTCGCCGCGGGCAGGAGTGGGTCGTCTCGCACGCCCGTACCGAGGGGCACATGGGCTTCGTGGTCGAGCCGTACTGCTTCTTCCTGTCGTACGAGATCACCGATTCGGATGCCGCGGCCCGACTCCTGCCCCCGCACTACCGACTCGTTCCCACCGCGATGTTCGCCGACGAGACGCCGCGTCTGTGCGCGATCGTCGGGGCGTTCACGGTGCACACCTCGGTCTTCTGGGGAACGCGCGTCGAGCTGTACGTCATCGCAGAGGACACCCGATCGGGCATGCTCACGTGGGTGATCTGCGACTACGAGTCGAACACGATCAACTACGGCCCCGGCGAGGGCTTCGCGCGGTCGACCACCGAGCGTGCCGTCGTCACGACCGTGCACACCGGCGACGTCGTCATCGATGTGCGCAGTGCCGAACGGCCCAACCATCTCGAGGTGACCGCGGCGTTGCCTGCCGCGAAGACGACTCCGCTCGAGCAGCGCCTGTGGATCGAGGGGAACCTCAGCGTCGACTACGGCGGGCGCTTGCGGCGCGAGAGCTCGGAACCCTTCGGACTCGTGTTCGACCCCGACGAGATGCGGCAGGCTCTGCGGCTTCCTCTGGATGCCGTCACGGTGACATCGGATACGTTCGGCGCATCCTTTCGCGCCGCCGAACCGTTCGAGGCGGCGTGCTTCCCCTATGCGCAGCACTTCCTCACCAGCAGTTTCTCCCGCCCGCAGGCCATCCGGAGCCGGGATGAGCTGGAGGACGCCGTGCGCGGGTACGACGTCGAGTGACGGGAGGCGCTCCCTCCGAGCGTTTCGTCTCGCTCCGCTCGCTCAACGACCAGCGGGCCCTTTGTCCGGAGGTCGTTGAGCGAGGAGCGCAGCGACGAAACGAAACGTCGCAGCAGAGCACCCTACGTCAGGATCGCCCACCCGTGCGGCGGCAAGACGACGCGTGCGTCGGCGAGCGCCCCGTCACCCAGCTCCAGCTGCCCAGCGCCGGCGGCGGCGACGACCGCCTCGTCGTCGCCGATGTTCAGCGCCACGATGGCAGCGTCGTCGTCGACGGCGGTGCGGATGACGAGCGTGAGATTGGTCGTCTCGACGACGTCGGTGTGGGCCGAGTGCAACCACGGCCTGCGGCGACGGAAGGCGACGAGGTCACGGGTGAGTCGCAGCGCATCGCGTGCGGCATCCGTCTCCTCGACCTCGTCCGGCATGGGCGGGAACGCCGGCCTCACGGCATCGTCACCGCCGATCCGCTCGGCCTTGACCGCTTCGAAGCCGTACTCGTCGCCGGCGTAGACCGCGGGGGTTCCGGCGACGGTGAACAGCACGGCGAGCGCGTGGGGCAGATGGCGCCGCCCCACGGCTGTGGCGATGCGGGTGACGTCGTGATTGCCGACGAAGGTCGCCGGAACGAAGGTATCGAGCAGGGCGACGTGGCGGCCGAGCGCATGCGCGAGCTCGAAGAAGTTCCCGTCGGCGATGCCGTGCCAGATCCCCTGCCACAGCTCGTACTGGGTGACGCTGTCGATGCCGGAGTCGCGCACGGTCGTGGCGTAGTCGCCGTGGATGACTTCGCCGAGGAACCACGCGTGAGGGTGTCGCTCGCGCACGCGCGGGAGCACCGCCGCCCAGAACGACGGCGGAACGGCGTACGCCGCATCCAGCCGCCACCCGTCGATACCGCGGTCGAGCCAGTAGTTCATGGCGTCGACCGCGAGATCGCGGACCGCCTCGGAGTCGTGATCGAGCTCGACGAGGCTGTCGTGGCCCTCGAAGACACCGTCTCCGCGCAGGGTCTCCACCTGGGGATGCTCCCGGCCGACGTGGTTGAAGACCCCGTCGAACAGCACCCGGACGCCGCGGTCGTGCGCCGCGGCGATCAGGCGACGCACGTCGTCCTCGTCGCCCAAGCGGGGATCCACACGGAAGTGGTCGACGATGTCGTAGCCGTGACTGGTCGAGGCGAACACCGGCCCGAGCAGGATGCCGTTCAACCCGAGTTCGATGACGTGATCGAGCCACGCCTCGATGTGCGGCAGGCGGTGCACGATGCGGCCTTCGTCGGCGCCTTCGCGGATCGGCGCCCCGGTGAAACCGAGCGGGTAGACGTGCCACCACATGACGTGCTCGACCCAGGCCCGTGCGGACGCACTCATGCGGTCGTTTCCTCGTCGAGCCTGCGGTACGGCATGCCCTTCATCCTCTCATCGACGCGCGCCGGGAGAGCTACCCCACCCGGAAGGCGCCTCCCGCCACTCGTTCATGCAGCCCCTGCAACGTGGTCAGCTGTGCACGCGCCCGAGCAGCCAGGTCGATGAACACAGCGGAAGGAAAGCCCAATTCCGGCGACAGGTCGGCGAGCGTCTCCCAGCATCCGAGCTTGGAAGCGACCGCACCGCGCATCAGCTCGATCTCGAGCACGGGAGTCATCGGAGAATCGGTCGACTGTCCGTTGCTCTTCAACCGTCCGATCCTCTCCCCGATCCAGGCAACGGCCTGGCGATGCCGTCGCCTCGGTAGCTCCAGCGAACTCACCAGCTCCTTCAGGAACGCCCGCTCGCGCCGCACTTCCGCGGCGATCCGGGCAAGTTCCTCGCCGATCGGGGTATCGGCGTACCCGTGCGCCATACGCGACGCCCGGTCGGCTCCGCCGGTCGCGCCGGTGAGGTGATCAGAGAGGTAGAGGGCGAAGATGTCGCGTTCGATGGATGCCGGCAGGCGGTGCCTTTGTCCCGGCACGGTGATCGGAGGGATCTCACCCGGCGCCTGCTGATCTCGGGGCCATCGAAGCCTTGGACGCATCGGCGCGCTGGCCGCACCGTCGCCGTCGGCGATCGCGGTGATCATCTCCCGCAGCGTACTGCGGGCGTCGCGCCGTGGACGCCAGTCCAGTTCTGCGCGGATCCGCTCGGTGTCCATTATCGGCGCCGACATCGCGATGTCCATCCAGCCGGGGTCTGCGGCGACGGCGTGCGCGCACCAGGCGAGATTCATCGCCGGCCGAAGTGCGCGTGCCGGCAGTGACACGCGACGCCGAGCACCCAACGCCTCGGCGAGGTCTCTCCCACGCAGCACCCCGTCCGTCGCGACGTTGAAGGGGCCGGTCGCGACCGAGCTGAGGATTCGGCGGTACGCGTCGGCGAGGTCTTCCGCATGCACGACCTGGAAACGCAGACCTGCCGGAAGCGGAATGACGGGCAGCGCGCCCGGCCGCAGCAGTCGAGCGGGGAACATCGGGCCCAGGAAGAGGCGCGTGACCTCTGCGCCCGCAGACGCGTCGAAGACGAGCGCCGGTCGCACGCGGGCGATCGCCAACCCCTGGCTCTCTGCGTCGTCCAGCACACGCTCCTGCGCGGCCTTATCCGCCGAGTAGTGAGCGGACGGCACTCCGCGGGTCGACCATGTCTCGTCGCGAGGATCCTCGTCGTGGACGCCGGAGTACGCCCCCACGGACGAAGCACAGACGAGATGACGGACCCCGGCGCTCAGGCACGCATCGACGACGCGGCGCGTGCCCACCACGTTGGCGCGTCGCAAGAGCCGCCGGTTGCGATTGGGCTGGATCATCCACGCCAGATGAACAACAGCGTCCATGCCTTGGAAGACGGCCGCGAGCTTCTCCACGACCTTCGTCTCGTCTTCAGCGGACGGGACTGGCATCGCGAGGTCCACCACCTGCCACCGCGCCGTGTTGTAGGGCGCTGCCGTCGTATCGGGCCGTCGGCGAGCGATGCCGACCACCTCTTCGACTTTCGGGTCCGAAGCGAGCGCGCCCAGCAGCGCCGTACCGACATTTCCACTCGCACCCGTGACGCACAGTCGCATTTCAGCCCTCTCACCGAAGTTCAGACGACGATGGCGGTCGGATGCTCCCGTGTCGACCGGGTTGCGAATCACGACGGGTGCAGATAGGAACGGTCGCCGCGGGTGCGCGGCGGATCTCCCACCGCGGAGGTCGCATTCGCCGAGTTGGGCTGGTCCGGTGAGGTGACGCGCCGAGCATGAGTGGGCAACCTCGCCCGCGGTGCGAGGCCCGCCACCGCGCGGGGTTGACGCGTGTGGCGCTCACCCGCGTCGAAGAACACGTCAAGACCCTTGGTCCGGCGTCACCGCCCTCGTATCGTGGCCGTCATGTCGATCGAATTGAACGGCCCCGCCCTCCGGCTCGCCCGTTCCCTCGTGCGCGACGGCAAGGTGGTGCACGACGAACGGGACGACTGGTCGGGCGCCGCTCCGTCTGCCGAGCAGGAGAACGCCTTCATCGACGAGAACGGCTGGACCGAATATTCGCACTGGCACCTGGGCATCGATAAGAGCGAGAACCGCGAGACGAAGCGTGCCTACAGCTTCCCGTTCGGCGACTTCGACAAGGTGCGCAGGTCCGGCGTGATCTCGGCCGAGAGCCGCGCGGGTCAGTACGACCACACGGAGATCCGCGACGCCCTCAAGTCGCTCCTCGGCCTCATCGACGAAGACGACAGCTGACGATCACGGCCCGAGGAGTCACGCGGTTACGTCACGCCCGGTGCCCCGTGAATCGACCTCACCCTTGACGGGATTCAATCCGATCGCGAGCCTCCGGTGGCGGCGAGAGAGACCAGTTGCAGCACCGCGAGCTCCGTGGCGCGCCGCACGACATCGGCGGGGTCGCCGTCGTGTTGCGTGAGCATCGCGCCAGCATCCTGCTCGGTGGCCCAGCCGATGTACACCGTGCCCGCGGGATGGCCATCCTGGGGTTTCGGCCCGCCGACGCCTGTGGTCGACACCGCCACGTCGGCGACAAACATCACTCGCGCGGCCCGTGCGAGTTGTGTGGCGGCTTCACCCGAGCAGGGGTCGGTGTCCGGCAGCAGCCCGAGCAACCGCTGCTTCACCTCCGTTGCGTACGCGACGATCCCACCTTGGAACCAATCTTGGGCCCCCGATCCGCGCCCGATCTCACTCGCGACGCGACCCGCCGTGAGGGACTCGGCGACCCCGACCCGGATGCCCGCGTGCCGGCAGAGTGCCGCAAGGCGCTCTGAAGGATCATCGACTGCGCTCATGGCGACACCCTAGCGCCGCACGCTGTCGCGGCCGCGCTACGGGGCTCGAGCACCAGCCCGGGCATGTCGCCGGGCGAGACCCTCGAGCGGCCAGAAGGCAAGCGTCGTTGAGCTCCATCGTGGCACGCGGCACCGACGTCGCGGTTCCCGCACTCCTGAGGAACGACGTCCGATAGCTGCGCACCATGCGCACGTTCGATGGTGTCTATGACCCCTGGATACCGGGGCGGGGTATCATCCTCGAGGGAGCGAGGTGATCACCATGGCCGGACGCAGCGGAGGCGCGTGCCTTGCGCTTCGGCGGCTGTGGCGTGTCATCCTTGCGGCGGCGATCGCGTTTGGCGTCTTCGCGATGCATTCCGGCGTGTCCGGGCCTGCGACCGACCATGCTCCGATCGCGGCAACAGCGGCCAGCCATCACACCGCCCAGCCGACGGCTGTCGAAGAACCCGCATGCGCGGGGTGCGTCGCCCCGGACGGGCATGAGGTCGCCGCCGCGATGTGCGTGTTCATTCTGCTCTCCGTCGGCCTGTGGCTTGCACCTCCCCAGCTTTTCGGGTTGCGCGTTTCCTCGCTCTGTCGGCGGTGGATCGGCGTGCTGCTCAGGCACACGCGCGCGCCCGCGCCGTTGTCTCTTCATCAGTTGTCGATCAGCCGGATTTGATCGTTTCTCGCACCGGACTTGTCCGGGCGTCCGCCGCGCTCGCTGAGCGCGGTGCAGAGAAACGACACGAAGGACTGAGAGAGAGATGAAGAGAAGAAGTGTGCGCTGGATGGGCGCATTGGCGGTCGCATCGACACTGGCCGTGACGGGCTGCGCGGCCGGCGCCACGGTGACCGCGCCGACGCCGAATCAGTCGGGAGAGACGTTCGCATCTGCCGACGTCATGTTCGCGATGATGATGATTCCGCACCACGAGCAGGCCGTTGCGATGAGTGACGTTCTCCTGAGCAAGGAAGACATCGACGTGCGGGTCCGCGAGCTCGCCGAGGGAGTCAAGGCTGCTCAGCAACCGGAGATCGAGTTGATGGAGTCCTGGCTCGACGAGTGGGGAATGGATGAGTTCGGCGACATGGGCCGGATGACTCCGGGGCCCGGGATGATGATGTCCGAGATGGACATGTCCGTCCTGGAGGACGCCTCGGGGACCGACGCGGAGCGTGTCTTCCTCGAGGGGATGATCGTGCATCACGAGGGCGCGATCCAGATGTCTGAGGCTCTGCTCGAAGCGGGATCGAACCCCGACGCTCGCGACCTGGCGGAGGAGATCATCGTCGACCAGACCGACGAGATCGCCCTCATGCGCGACCTGCTCACTGACTACTGAGCCCGAATCCTCTGTGGGGGAACCGCTGTGCGAAGCGGCCCCTGCCGCTGTCTGAACGAAAGGGTGCTCATGCGCCGTATTCATCGTGTCCTGGCTGTGTCCCTTGCCGGGCTCGCCGTTGTTCTTTCCGCCTGCTCGCCCGGGGAGCCACCGACCACAGGAGAGGAGCACTCGGCGACGGTGTCACACGTGCATGGCGCGGTCGTCGACCCATCGGGAGAGGGATTCCTGCTGGGAACCCATGAAGGCGTCTTCCGTGTCACGGCGGACGGTGACGTATCCGGCCGTGAGGGCAGCGTGGTCTTCGACGCGATGGGTTTCGCCCGCGTGGGAACCTCGCTGTTCGCTTCGGGCCATCCCGGACGCAACACCCCGGCCGAATGGGGCGACCCCCACCTGGGGATCATCCGAAGCGACGACGCTGCCGGCAGTTGGCAGTCGATTGCTTTCGCCGGGACACGTGACTTCCATGCTCTGACCGGAACCCCGGACGGAACCATGTTCGGTGCCACGACCGACACCGCAGCGTTGCTGATGAGCGCAGACCTCGGTGTCACGTGGACCGAGACGGGCGCTCAGCTTCACGCGTTCGCTCTGACGGCCGACTCCTCCGGGCGCCTGGCGGCTCTCACTCCCGACGGAGTGATGGTCAGTGACGATGATGGCGCGACCTTCTCGCCCTGGGACGGCGCCCCGCTCCTCGTCGTCGTCGGGTCCTCCCCGGACGGCGACCACCTCGCGGGCATCGATTCTTCCGAGCGGATCTGGGTCTCCTCCGCCACAGATACGACGTGGGAGCAGGTCGGAACCGCACACGGCACTCCACATGCGATCACGGTCACCGACACTGGCGCTCTCCTCATCGTCGACGACAGCGGCGTGACGCTCCTTCCCTCACCGTCATCCTGACACGCATCCGAATACCCCAGGGGGCATGGGGTTGCAAGGCCCCTGCAAGCAACCCGGGACGGCTTCTAACCTGCCGACCGCGGGACCACCCGCACTGCCCTCATCGAAACGAAAGGCTCAGAAATGTCCACTGATAACTCACAGAACACTGATGGGCACGAGCCCGACGCACGCTCGAAGATGACCGCGAAGACCTATCTGAAGTTCGCCGCGATGATCCTCACCGGAATGGTCGTGATGTATTGGGTCATGTTCGCCGGGTCCTGGGAGTGGTCCCACATCCGATTCAGCGAAAGCCGAGTGTTCATGGCCCTCACCATGGGCGGCACCATGGGTCTGGTCATGCTCGCCTGGATGCTGAACATGTACAAGAACTGGAAGGCTAACATCGCCGTCATCGGCGTAAGCCTGCTGCTCATCGGTGGCGGCATCGCCCTCGACCGCTCCCAGATCACTGTCGACGACACCGACTTCATGCAGGGGATGATCCCGCATCACTCCCTTGCGATCACACGATCCGAACGCGCGCAACTGCAGGACGTTCGCGTGTGCGAACTCGCCGTGGAGATCAGTGAAGCTCAGCGCCGGGAGATCTTCGAGATGGACTGGCTCATCCAGGACATCGCCGATAACGGACCCGCCACAACCCCTGCTGAAGCAGCGGAGCGGCCCGTCCCGGACTACTCTGAGGCGGCCGCGCGAGATTGCGCGGCCGATTAGCGGAATACCCCCTGGGGGTACTTTGTTGGCAGGCGTAGACGGAAGGAAGGTCCCATGGAATCCACCGACGCTCACCACGGAACGGGCACGGCTCAGTCCACCGATCACGGCCATGCGGAACCGCATCAGGAACACCACGGCCACTCAGGGCACGGTGGCCACGCGGGGCACGGTGGCCACTCCGGTCACCAGGGGCATGGTGATCACGTCGGGCGGTTCCGGCGTCTGTTCTGGATCAATCTGATCCTCGCTGTCCCGGTGGTGGCGTTCTCGAGCATGTTCGCGATGCTCGTCGGGTACGAGATCCCCGATGTCCCCGGGGTGATGTGGATCGCGCCGGTCCTCGGGACGGTCATGTACGTGTGGGGCGGGTGGCCGTTCCTGACTGGCGCGCTCGACGAGATCCGGGCGAAGTCGCCGGGGATGATGCTGCTCATCGGGCTGGCGATCACCGTCGCGTTCCTCGCGTCGTGGGGCGCGAGCATCGGGCTGCTCGATCACCAGCTGGAGTTCTGGTGGGAGCTGGCCCTTCTGATCGTGATCATGCTCCTCGGGCACTGGCTGGAGATGCGGTCTCTCGCGCAGACGACTTCGGCTCTCGACTCGCTCGCGGCTCTCCTGCCGGACGAGGCCGAACGCGCCGAAGGCGACGAGACCGTCACCGTCTCCCCCGCCGATCTGGAGGTCGGCGACATCGTCATCGTCCGCCCCGGCGGCAGCGTCCCCGCCGACGGCACCATCACGGAGGGTCACGCGCACCTGGACGAGTCGATGATCACGGGGGAATCCAAGCCGGTTCGTCGCGAGATCGGCGACACCGTCACGGCGGGGACCGTCGCGACCGACTCCGGCATCCGCGTCGAGGTCACCGCGATCGGGGACGACACCGCTCTCGCGGGGATCCAGCGCCTGGTCACCGACGCACAGAACTCCACCTCCCGCGCCCAGCGCATCGCCGACCGAGCCGCGGCCTGGCTGTTCTGGTTCGCGCTGGGATCCGCCGTCATCACCGCGATCGTCTGGTCCCTAGTCGGCAATCCGGATGCCGCCGTGATCCGCACCATCACCGTTCTCGTCATCGCCTGCCCGCACGCACTCGGCCTCGCGATCCCCCTCGTGGTCTCCATCGCCACCGAACGCGCCGCCCGAGGCGGCGTGCTCATCAAGGACCGCCTCGCCCTGGAGAGCATGCGCACGATCGATGCGGTCCTCTTCGACAAGACCGGCACCCTCACGAAGGGCGAACCGACCGTCACCGACATCGCGACGGCCGGCGACCACTCCCCCGACGACCTCCTCGCCCTTGCCGCCGCGGCCGAGTCCGACAGCGAGCACCCGCTCGCCCGGGCCATCGTCCGGGCCGCCGCCGACCGATCGCTCACCGTCCCGAGAGCGACGGGCTTCACCTCCGAGCCCTCCCTCGGCGTCACCGCCACGGTGAAGGGCGACGAGGTCCGCGTCGGCGGGCCCCGCCTCGTCGAGTCCCTGGCCGAGAAGGAGATGCCCGACCTCGACGGATGGCGCGACGACGGCGCGATCATCCTCCACCTCGCGATCGACGGGCACATCGCCGGCGCGTTCAAGCTCGCCGACGAGATCCGCCCCGAGTCCCGCGACGCCGTCGACGCCCTCCACGCCCTCGGCATCCACGTCGCCATGATCACCGGAGATGCCGAACCCGTCGCCCGCGCCGTCGCTCGAGAGCTCGGCATCGACCAGGTGTTCGCCGGAGTCCGACCCGACGACAAGTCGGAAAAGGTCGCGGAGCTGCAGCGCGAGGGCCGCAAGGTCGCGATGGTCGGCGACGGCGTCAACGACGCCCCCGCCCTCGCGAAGGCGGACGTCGGCATCGCCATCGGAGCCGGCACCGATGTCGCCATCGCCTCCGCCGGCGTCATCCTCGCCAGCTCCGACCCCCGCTCGGTTCTGTCCGTCCTCGAACTGTCCCGCCGCACCTACCGCAAGATGACACAGAACCTCTGGTGGGCCGCCGGCTACAACCTCATCTCCGTCCCGCTCGCCGCGGGCGTCCTCGCCCCCATCGGGTTCGTGCTGCCGATGTCGGTCGGCGCCATCCTCATGTCCCTGTCGACCATCATCGTCGCCGCCAACGCGCAACTCCTGCGACGCCTGAAGCTCACCCCCGAGAACAGTGCACGGCACATCCTCCGGCACGCACAGGACTGACCCGGGCGACCGACAGGCCGGGTCAGCGGCCGCTTCTCAGATCGGAGCGGGCGGTTCCCGCGCAGGCGGTGGGTGCGCGGGAACGTCAGCGCAACCGCCCCCGCGACCACAGCGAGGATGAGGAGCACGACGGCGGCACCGGTGAGGCTCGCCCGCCGAGCCATCCTGCGGTGGTCGTGGCGACCGCAGTGACGACGACCGCGTCCGAGCCAACTCGGGCAAGAAGAAACCCCCGATAGACAGGTGCTTCTCTGGCGGTGACGGTATGGGATTTGGCCCCATAGCCGATCACACTGCGTTGCTGTGCAGGACCCGTTCTTCGTTGATCGTCCGCGGGATCCGACCTTTCACCGATGTGCCCGATTGATCGCGGTTCACACGATTTTGCTCACGGATTGCTCACCGAACGGCTCGGTTCACTCGCTCAGAAGAGCGTCGCGGGTTGGTCGTCGACGGCCTCGGGGCGGACCAGGAGGTCGAGGAAGTCCTGGTTGATGACCAGTCGCTCGCGGCCGAGCTTGACATCGATGAGCACGCCGGCAGTGGCCAACTCGTTGAGCCATTTCGTCGCGGTGGGGCGCGAGACGGCGCATCGGTCGATGACGGTGCTGATTCGACAGTAGGGCTGTTCGAACAGCAGGTCGAGGAGATCGGAGTTCGAGCCGGCGAGCTGGGAATCGTCGTACGCGAACCGGAACAGCTCGTCGGTGGTCGTGACGATGTTCTCGATCTCCGAACTCGCCTGCGCCTCGAGGATCGGGATCGTGTCGATCAGCACGGCGGGGTTCGGCATCCGCTGCGCCGCTCGGTCCAGCGCCGCGACTGCGGCGCGGGCCTCAATGACGACCTTCAACACGGGCGTGGTCTCGATGATGGTGTCCGGCGGCAACAGCGGAAGCGCGTCGTACGGCTTCTCGGCGTGCCGACTCATATGCAACGCTTACGCAACCATCCGCAAGACGTGTAAACATGCAGGCGAAATCTTTGCATGTCCTGAGGATGTGTGCGCGATCTTGCAACGTCCGCACGGTCTACCTTGCTCACGAGCCCCCGGAAGCGTAGATGGCCTGAGCTTCCGCGTGATTCCGCGGATCTCAAGCCTCGGGGCCTGTACCCACTTCTTTGCTCACGACGCCGAAAACCACCGATTCGCGCCACGAGAAAGTGAGCCGATCGGGGGTTTTCGTTTGGCGGTGACGGTGGGATTTGAACCCTTACCCAATCGCCTTTCGAGACTGTGCCGACCTTTCCTCACGCGGATTCATGCGGACCTCGACCTTTCGACTATGTAGCCGAGACGCTCGACCGCGCGACAATTTTTCTCACGCCTTACCCGGCCGACAAGCAGCGCCCGATCACCGAGCCGTGGATAACAACGTCACCGAACGCCGATCACCTCCGCACCTTCTCAGCGGAACGGCTCGTCCGGCACCTCGAAGCTGTGCGTCCTCTTGATCGGCGCTGACGCCTCGGACGTATAGAAGGCGAGCGCCTCCCGCGCGAGCGATGGAGCCGTGGATGTCGTGGCGACCGCACCGGCGAACACGGTGGTGATCGCACAGTCGGCAGGCAACGTTCCCAGGATCTCCACCCCGGGCTGCCCCACGAGCTCACTGAGCTGCTGGAAGCCGAGGTCCACCCGGCCGTCGGCGAGCAGCGCGGCGACCGGGAGGCCGGGTCGCGCCCGAACAAGGCGTTCATCGACCTCGCCGGCGAGCCCCCACCTCGCGAGGAGGTCAAGAAGAGCGTCACCGCTGGGACCGGTCGAATATCCGATGCGGTCGGCCGCCGCCACAGCGTCCCGCACGGCTGCGGCGTCGGAGAAGGACGGCCGTCCGGGATCGACCGACCGCCGAGACGAACCTGAGGCCACCGCGACCGCAACGTGGGAACGGACGACGGGACGGAGGGTCGCCGCGTCGACACGCCCCTCATCGGCGAGGAGCACCAATGCGCTCTGCGCGAGGAAGACCAGATCCCACGACTCGCCGGCGCGCACTCTCTTGGCGGCATCGACTCCGCCCACGGACTCAATCTCCACCGCGGGGAGTCCGGCCGCGGATGCGGCTGACGAAATCTCCGCGAGCACGTGGCGCGTCGCCATCGACGAGATCGCCCTCACGCGGCATCCTCGGCGAACACCTCGCGGGACTGCACCGCGTTGTAGCGCGGCCCCGAGACGGTGGTCGCGCTGATGAGGTCACCGGCGCGACGGAGGAGCTCCGGGTCCACCGCGAGATCAGCGGCCGCGAGGTTCTCGCGGACGTGTTCTGCGCGGGTCGTCCCGGGGATGGCGACCACGTGGTCACCGCGGGAGAGCACCCACGCCAGCGCCAGCTGGGCCGGCGAACAACCCGCGGCGACGGCGAGGTCGCGCCATGCCGGCAGCAGGGCCGCGTTCGCGGGCCAATGCTCGGGGGTGAATCGCGGATGCGCGCGCCGGATGTCCTTCGGCGCGAAGGTCTCCGGATCGGTCACGGCGTCGGCGAGGAAGCCGCGCGCGACGGGCGAGAAGGCGACGAACGCGACGCCCGACGCCCGGGTCGCGTCGAGCATGCCCCATTCGGCGTTGCGTGTCCACAGTGAGTACTCGTTCTGCACGGCCGCGATCGGAGCAACATCCAGCGCGTCCTCCAGCAGGGCGACGGAGATCTCGGACAGCCCGATCGCCCCGATCTTCCCCGCCGTGACGGCATCCGCGAGTGCGCCGACACTGTCACCGATCGGGACATGCGGATCCCATCGATGGAGGTAGTAGAGGTCGATGTGGTCGACCCCGAGCCGCCGCAGCGACGCGTCGATCTGCGCACGGAGGGTCTCCGGGCGGCCGTCGATCGTCTTCACGCCATCGACCGGTGCCATGCCGCCCTTGCTGGCGAGCACGACCTCGTGCCGACGTCCGTCGATCGCCCGCCCCACGAGTTCTTCGTTGCGCCCGGCACCGTACAGCGTCGCCGTGTCGAGGAACCGCGCACCCGCGTCCAGCGCCTCGCGCAGCATCCGAAGTCCGTCTCCCTCCGACGGCGGCACCCCGTATGCATGGCTCAACTCCATGCATCCGAGCCCGATCCGCGGCAGTCTCACGCGAGCTGCTCCTCCAGCTGCCCCAGGACGCGGTAGCAGTCGATCACCTGACGCAGCGACGAGTTCGGCTCGCGTCCTTCACGGATCGCCGCGATGAACTCGCGATCCTGCAGCTCGATACCGTTCATGCTGACAGCGACGTGGGAGACGTCGATGGGCTGTTCCCGGCCGTCGACGAGGTCGTCGTAGCGAGCGATGTAGGTGCCGGTGTCGCCGATATAGCGGAAGAAGGTGCCGAAGGGTCCGTCGTTGTTGAACGACAGCGACAGCGTGCAGATCGCTCCGGACTCTGCCTTCAGCTGGATGGACATGTCCATCGCGATGCCCAGCTCGGGATGGATGGGCCCCTGGATGGCGTTGGCCTGGACGATACGACCCGCCTGGTAGGCGAAGAGGTCGACCGTGTGGGCGGCGTGGTGCCACAGCAGGTGATCGGTCCACGAACGAGGCTCGCCCTTGGCGTTGGTGTTGGTACGGCGGAAGAAGTAGGTCTGCACATCCATCTGCTGGATGCCGAACTCGCCCGCGGCGATCCTGTGGTGCAACCACTGGTGCGAGGGGTTGAAGCGGCGCGTATGCCCCACCATCGACACGAGGTCGGATGCCTCCGCCGCCGCCAGCGTCGCCTCGGCGTCGGCGAGCGAGTCGGCCAGCGGGATCTCTACCTGGACGTGCTTGCCGGCGGCGAGTGCCGCCCGGGTCTGGGCGGCGTGAAGGCCGGTGGGGGTGGCGAGGATGACGGCATCGACGTCGTCGCACTCGAGGACGGCGTCGTACCCGACGACCGCGTTCGGCACACCGTACTTCTCGGCGACGGCCTGGGTGGGCTCGGGGCGGGTGCCGCTCACGACCGTGACCTCGGCGTCCTGGATTCGTGCGAGGCCGTCGAGGTGCTTCATGCCGAACGCGCCGGCGGCGCCGACAACAGCGACTCTGGTCTTGTCGTTCATGCAGGAACCTCCGCCTGTCGAGCCTGCTCGGCCGTGATCTCCGCGTCGTCATCAGCCTCGGACACGCGGTCATCCGCGGCATCGGCAGCCGCTGTGTCACCCACCCTCGCAGGGTTGGAGATGACGAGATGCCCGACGGCGGTGTTGGATGCCGGCACGTGGTAGAACCGGTGGTTCACATCCGGGGCGCCGCCGCCGAACTGGTCGTCCATCGCACCGCGCGCAATGAGCCAGTCAACCAGCTCGATGCCCTCGGAGCCCGCCTCGTCGACGTACTCCATGTGCGGCCACTCGGTGAGGCCCAGCGGATCGGCGATGAGGTGGTCGAGGAACGCGTTGTCCCATTCCCTGTTGATCAGCCCGGCGCGCGGACCCTGAAGCTGGTGACTCATGCCACCGGTGCCCCAGATCTGCACGTTCAACTCCGGGCCGTCCCACTTGTCGAGGGCCCGGCGGATGGCCTTGCCGAGCTCATAGCAGCGGCGCCCGGATGGCACCGGGTACTGCACCACGTTGACGGGGAGTGGGATAACGCGGCACGGCCATTCGTCGACGTCGCCGAACACGAGCGACAGCGGCACGGTGAGGCCGTGGTCGACCACCATCTCGTTGACGAGGGTGAGGTCGAAGTCGTCCTGGATGACCGACTGCGCGATGTGCGCGGCGAGCTCGGGGTAGCCCTTGACGTCGGGCACCGGGCGCGGGCCGTAGCCCTCGTCGGCGACGGGATAGTGCGAGCCGGTGCCGAGGACGAAGGTCGGGATGATGTTGGAGTCGAACGCGGTGGCGTGGTCGTTGTAGACCAGGATCACCACGTCGGGGGTGTTCTGCTTCGCCCAGGCGCGGGTCCACTCGTAACCGTCGAACACTCTCTTCCAGTACGGCTCCTCGGTCTTGCCCAGATCCATGGCGGCACCGATAGCCGGGACGTGCGACGTGAACAGCGCCGAGGTGAACCGTGCCGGGGCATCCTCCCGCATCGTCGTCGCCTTGTCGGTCGACGGCGGAGTCCACCCATCGAGGTCCTTCAGCCGATTGCCCTCGGGCCGTCGACCGCCGCCCACCATCATGTCGCGGTAGGCGGCCTCGCTCATCCCGGTCATCGAGCCGGCCATCTGCTGGAAGCTGAGGCCGTGGGTCGCACCGATCTTCGACAGGAAGTAGATGTTGCCGCCCTCGCGGATCATCGTGTTCAGATCCATGTCGAGCACGGCCTGCTTCTGCATCTCGGTCATCGGCCACTCGTCCACATAGGAACGCTGGTCGGCGAGGAAGCGGGCGCGGTTCTCGGGCTTCATCAGTGACATCGAGAACTGGTTGAGGTGGTAGCCCTTGCGGGCCTGCTCGGCATCGAAGATGGTGGTGCCGGGTACGTTCTTGTACGGCTTGTCGAGGGCCATGTCAGTCTCCTCCGGTTGAGAGTTCCTGCCAGTACAGCCGCCGCGGGTTGTCGACGAGCAGCCTGCGCTGCAGGACGGCGGTCGCGGCGATCTGCGGGATGTAGTCGACCAGCAGCCCATCGTCGGGCATATGGTCCTTGAGGTTGGGGTGCGGCCAGTCGGTGCCCCACAGCACGCGGTCGGGGAATTCCTCGACCACGCGTCGGGCGAACGGCACAACGTCGGCGTAAGCGTGCTGTTCGCCATCGAGGGCCTTCGCCCCGGTGACGCTGAGGCGCTCCGGGCACGAGACCTTGGTCCACACGTTCGGGTTCTCGCGCATGAAGCGGAGGAACAGACCGAACTCGGGACCGTCCGGGTCCTTCGTGACGTCGGGCCGGCCCATGTGGTCGACGACGACGTCGGTCGGGATGGCGGCGAAGAAGTCATAGAGATCGGGCAGGTCCGCGGCCTCGAAATAGATCACGACGTGCCACCCGAGCGGGGCGATCTTCGCGACGATCTCGTCGAGCGAGTCGGTGGGCACCCGGTCGACGAGCCGCTTGACGAAGTTGAACCGCACCCCGCGCACGCCCGCGGCGTGCAAGCCAGCGAGCTCCTCGTCGGTGACATCGCGGCGGACGGTGGCGACGCCGCGGGCGCGGCCCTCGCTGCGGTTCAGCGCGTCGACCAGCGCCCGGTTGTCGGCGCCGTGGCAGGTGGCCTGCACGATGACATTGCGGTCGAAGCCGAGGTGGTCGCGCAGCGCGAACAGTTGCTCGGCCGACGCGTCGCACGGCGTGTACTTGCGTTCGGGGGCGTAGGGGAATTCGGCCCCCGGACCGAAGACATGGCAGTGTGCATCGACCGAACCGGCAGGTACCCGGAAGGTCGGGGTGGCGGGGCCGTTGCACCAGTCGAGCCAGCCGGGTGTCTTCTCGAAGTCGCCGGTGGTTACACCGTGTGCGGTGGTCTGCGGCATCCGTCAGTCCTCCACGTACTCGAGGCCGGCCGCGGCGAGCGGCTCGCGCATGCCGTAGAGGTCGAGACCGAGAACACCGTCGCGGAACTTCTGCCGCTTCGACTCCTCGTTGTCTTCTCGCTTCTGGCTCGCCTCGGCGACCGCGCCGACGAGGTCACGCGGCACCACGACGACACCGTCGACATCGGCGACGACCACATCACCGGGGTTCACGAGGGCGTTGGCGACCACGACAGGGATGTTGACCGAACCGAGAGTGGCCTTCACCGTGCCCTTGGAGTTGATCGCGCGGGAGAACACCGGGAAGTCCATCTTCTCGAGGTCGGCGACATCGCGAACCCCACCGTCGATGACGAGCCCCCTGCATCCGCGTGCGGTCAGCGACGACGCAAGCAGTTCGCCGAAGAAGCCGTCTTCGCTCTCGGTCGTGCACCCGGCGACGATCACATCGCCCTCTTGCACCTGCTCGGCGGCGACGTGGAACATCCAGTTGTCGCCCGGCTGCAGGAGCACCGTCACCGCCGGCCCGCACAGCTTCGCGCCCGTGTAGGCGGGGCGGATGTAGGGGCGAAGAAGCCCCACGCGACCCATCGCCTCATGGATGGTCGCGACACCGAACGGCGACAGCTTCGCGACGTCGGCGGGATCGGGGCGCTGGATGCTCGTGTGAACGAGGCCGAGTTGGTTCAGGCGCATGGTGATTACCGTCCCTGCGCCGTAAGGGCGCGATCGAGCCGGGGATAGATCCGGCGGGCGTTGCCCTCGAACACCTGGGCGCGCTCGGCGTCTGAGAGGTTGGGGGTCGCGTCGACGTACCGCTTGGTGTCGTCGAAGTAGTGGCCCGTGTGCGGGTCGATGTCGCGCACGGCGCCGATCATCTCGCTCGCGAACAGGATGTTGTCGGTCGGGATCACGTTCGTCAGCAGATCGATGCCCGGCTGGTGATAGACGCACGTGTCGAAGAACACGTTGCCGAGCAGGTGCTCTTCGAGCTCGGGCTTGCCGAGCGCCATCGCGAGGCCCCGGAACCGGCCCCAGTGGTACGGCACGGCTCCGCCGCCGTGCGGGATGACGAACTTCAGATCAGGGAAGTCGCGGAACAGGTCGCCCTTGAGCAGCTGCATGAACGCGGTCGTGTCGGCGCCCAGGTAGTGGTCACCGGTGGTGTGGAACTGCGGCTTGCACGACGTCGACACGTGGATCATCGCCGGCAGTTCGCACTCGACGAGCTTTTCGTAGACCGGGTACCAGCTCTTGTCGGTCAAGGCAGGTGCCGTCCAGAGGCCGCCCGACGGGTCGGGGTTCAGGTTCACGGCGACGACGCCGAGGTCGTTCACCGCGCGATCGAGTTCGCCGAGCACGGTCTTCGGGTCGACGCCGGGCGACTGCGGCAGCATCGCACCGTTCAAAAACCGTTCGGGGAACAGCTCGCTCACACGTGCGCAGAGGTCGTTGCAGATCCGCGCCCAGGTCGCACTCACCTCGTAATCGCCGATGTGGTGCGCCATGAACGACGCGCGCGGGCTGAACAGGGTCACATCACTGCCCCGATCGTTCATCAGCCGGAGCTGATTGGCCTCGATCGTCTCGCGGATGTCCTCGTCGCTGATCGCCAGCTCCGCCGGGTCCGGTGCCGGACCGGTTCCCTCGGCGAACGCGACCTGCAGATCACGCCACGCGCCCAGCTGCGCGGGGGCAGTGGTGTAGTGCCCGTGGATGTCGATGATCAACGCGTGTCGTCCTTGTCACTCGGGTGTCGTCGACCCCGAGGCTAGGCCCGATCTGCTGTACTAGTCCAATAGATGTGAATGAGCAAAGCCATAGAGATTGTCGATATCCATGCTGGCCGATCTGAACCAACTGCGAACATTCGTCGTCCTCTACGAGATGCGGAGTGTGACCGCCGCGGCCGAGCGCCTGCATGTCACCCAACCGACGGTCAGTTACACGCTCCGGAGACTGCGCGAACGCTTCGGTGATGCGCTCTTCCGCCGCGAGGGAAACGACATGGTGCCCACCGCGCGAGCCACCCAGCTCTTCGGCCCGCTCCACGAGGCGCTTGCGCGGATCGACGCGACGGTCGGCGACCCGGACGGGTTCGAGCCCGCCGGATTCAGCGGGGAGCTCACCCTCGGACTCACATCCATCGGGGAGCAGACATTTCTTCCCCCGGTGATGACCGCCCTCGCGGACACGTCATCGCGTCCCCACCTCCAGGTCGCCCGACTGGACGCGGATCAGGTCGAGGGTGGTCTCATCCGAGGCACCGTCGATCTGGCGATGACCGTATCGATGATCGGGAGCCCACGGCTGTGGCGCACGCACGTGCGCGCCGTGGAGTACGTCGCGCTGTCGGCGGGTCGGCACCCCCTTCCGCCGACGGGGCCGACCATGTTCGCCGAGCGACGGTTCGTGCGCGTGACCGCTCGAGGCGGCCATATCTTCCCGCTGCAGACCTTGACCGAACACGGCTTGATGGGTCAGGTCGCCCTCACCGTCGAGGAGTACGCCACGGTTCCGGCCGTGCTCGCGGAGACGGACCTCGTCGTTCTGATCCCTCGGCACGTCGCGGAGGTGTTCTGCGGCTGGTTCCCCGGGCTTCGCATCGCCGAGCTCCCCTGGCCCGCACAGAGCACACCGGTGTCGCTGTACACGCGTCGCGAGGCGAGCCTGTCGGCCGTGCAGCGGTGGTTCCGCTCCCTCGTGCTCGACGCGGTCTCCGCCGGCGAGTATCGCACCGGACGGCGCCG